>JALZMX010000228.1 GCA_030857985.1 Actinomycetota bacterium
GTCACCGCCCAGATGCCGTCGTCGCCCTTGTCCTCGTCACGACCGCTCCACGGGACACGAGAGGTGCGCAGTTTGGGGTACGCCGTCCGCGGCTCGACCGCGACCCAGCCCGCCGGCTCGTCGTCGACGTAGGCCACCAGGCCGCTGGTGGCTGCGGCGTCCGGGTCGCCGCAGGCGGTCTGCGCCCGGAGCATCGCTATCCGCTCCTCCTGCGTGGAGTCGCGCCAGATCCAACCGACGACTTTGAACCGCTGGCACTGGCACAGCCCCGCGTAGTCCGTCGTACCGAAGATCGCCTGCAAGTCCTCCCAGGACGCCTCGTTCGCGGGAACGATGGCCACCTGCTCGGCCGAGATCACGGTGGCCATCGTCACAGGGGCGGGTCCTCTCCGACCAGGCCGTCGATCGACTCGCGGAGGAGGTCGGCGTGGCCGGTGTGCCGGGCGTACTCCTCGATCATGTCGACGAGCAGGCGGCGGATGCTCGGGGACTGTCCGTCCGGCCAGGTGAACTGAGTGAGCCGGCCCGGGTCGCCCTCAGCCAGCGCCATGGTGAGGTTGGCGCGGGAGCGGGCCACGCTGTCCTCCCAAAGAGCGTAGAGCTGCTCGGGAGCGTCCTCGGCGGCCGTACGCCACTCCCAGTCCGGGTCGGCTTCCCAATCCACCGTGTTCCACGGCGGACCGGGGTCTTGCCCAAGCAGCTTCAGGGTGAAGTAGTCAGCCTCGACCAGCGCAAGATGCTTGAGCAGCCCGCCGAGCGTCATCGTCGTGGCCGCGGTCGTCGCCCGCAGCCCTACGGCGTCCAGGTCACCGCACTTCCAGGCGAAGGTACGGCGCTGCCGCTCCATGGACCCGATCAGAGTGTCTACCTCGGTGCCGGCGGCCGGCGGCCCCTGGAGAATTGGTTTGTTGTTCAGGCTCATGCCGACCACGGTAGGGTCAATTCCGGACGTTCTGCTTCCGGAATGGTTTTGGGGGTTTTCTGTGCAGACCGAATCGAGCCCCACGGCGCGGGCGCTGCTGGCCCTCGAACTGGTCCAGGGCAGCCCGGCATCACCGCGGACAGGCTCGCCGACAAGCTCGGCGTCTCGGAGCGGGCCGCCCGGCGCTACGTCGGCATCCTGCGCGAGGCCGGCATCCCGATCGAGTCCGTCCGTAGGCCCTACGGCGGCTACCGCGTTGGCCGCGGCCTCCGGCTTCCGCCCCTGATGTTCAGCGCCGCCGAGGCACTCGAACTGGTCATGGCCGTGCTGGACGGCCATCACGACGCGAGCGTCCCACCAACCCGGTCGGCAGCGCGCTCGGCAAGATCGTGCGAGCACTTCCGGAGCCGGTGGCCGCCCAGGCCGAGGCGGTCCGCCGGACCACGGCGCCCGCCCCCGACCGCGCCGCCGCCCGGCCCGACCCCGGGACCACGACCGCCCTCGTGCAGGCCTGCTCAGACCAGCGACGGGTGCGGCTCGGCTACCGCTCCGAGGCCGGGTCGGAGTGGCTCGTCGAGGTCGACCCGTGGGCAGTCGTCGTACGCCACGGCCGGTGGTACCTGCTCTGTCGGTCCCACACCACCGACGCCCGGCGGGCATACCGGATCGACCGGGTCCGCGGAGTGGAGCGGCTCGACGACACCTTCAGCTCACCCGACGACCTCGACCCGGTCGCCATGCTCGAGGAGCATCTCGCCGTCGGATGGGAGTACGACGTCGAGGTAGTCGTCGACGCACCCGTCGACACCGTGGCGTCATGCGTTTCGCGCGTATTGGGACTGCTCGAACCGCTCGACGCCGCGACCACCCGCCTGGTCGGCAGCACCAGCAACCCGGTTTGGTACGCCGAGCAGCTGGCGGCGCTCCCAGCGTCGTACCGGATCGTGAGGTGCCCCGAGCTCCAGGAGGCCGCGCGCGTCCTCGGGCAGCGGTTGCTGACGGCGGGTGAGCCGCAGCACTGACGGCGCCGAGACCGCCGATCTCCGATACTGATGTGCATGGAGCTCTGTTAGGTGTCGGGCGACGTCCTCATCAGGCACGCGGAGCCCGCCGAAGCCGACGATGTGGGCGCGTTGGTGGAGCGGGTCTATCGCGCCGGGGGCTGGACCGACGAGTCCTACTCGAAGGTCCTTCTGGACGCCTCGTCGAGGATCCGCGATGCCGCCGTGTTGGTTGCGATCCTGAAAGGGTCGCCGGTGGGGGCCATCACCATCGCCGAGCCCGGGACTCCCTTCGCCAACGTGTGCGGTCCGGACGAACTCGAGGTCAGGATGCTGGCGATCGACCCCGAAGCGCGGGGTCGCGGTCTCGCCAGTCGGCTGATGGATGCGTGCGAGGCGATGGCTCGACGTGGCGACTACCGCGCAGTGGTCCTGTCCACTGAGCCGGACATGCTCGCCGCGCACCGGATGTACGAGCGACGAGGCTACCTCCGCCAGCCTGATCGTGACTGGCAGGTCGCCCACTCTGTGCTTCAGGTCTTCCGGCTCGACCTTGGTGAGCCGAGCCGGGTGGCCGGGTAGAGACGCCCAGTCGCACGAACTCCCACGGTTTCCGGACATGGAACGTCCTGAATGAGGCCCTACGGCGGCGCCATGACGCGCAGCGATTACCGTGAGAACCTCCCATTGCCGGCACCGAGGCCGAGCACCTCGTCGGTGCGCTCGATCGCCTGCGCACGACCTTTCGCTGGAAGGCCGACGACCTCGACGCGGCCGGGCTGCAGACCGCATCGGCGCCTCCTCGCTGACCTCGGCGGCCTGCTCAAGCATCTCGCTGCCCAGGAGGACTGCGCCTTCAGCACCAAGCTGAGCGGGGAGCCGCTCGGCGCGCCGTGGGACGCCACCGGCTGGGACGGCACTAACGACTGGGAGTTCACCTCCACCGCCGACGACACCCCGAACAGCTCTACGCGCTCTGGGACGGCGCCGTCGAACGGTCCCGCGCAAAGCTCGACGCGGCCTTGGCCGACAGTGGGCTCGACCAGCTCGTCCACGTTTCCTGGCCCGAGGGTCGCCCCAGCCTGCGCCGGCTCCTCTGCGACCTGATCGAGGAGTACGGCCGGCACACCGGGCACGCCGACCTGCTCCGCGAGGCTGTGGACGGTCGGGTCGGTGAGGACCCTCCGGCCGGATGGCACGCATGACCGAGCGGATCACACCGCGGCAGTCCACATCTCGACCCACGCGGCCGCTGGCCGACGGCTTCTTCTTCCAGCAGATGGACGCGCCGGGGTGGTGGGTGCTGGCCGACGCCGAGGGCAACGAGGCCTGCGTTGCGACCTGGCTGAGCAGCGATTGAGCGCGGCCATCCGCGCGCGCGTGGATGAGCAGTTCCCCGAGTGGGCGGCTGGCCGTTCGTGGTCACGCCGGACGCTGAACGGCCCCGGCAATCGGTGAGCCCGCTTGCGCAAAGCCGCGGGTTGTCGGAAAGGTCGGAGCTATGAGCGACATGTGGGCGGACCCCGCCGACGATCCACGAACCTACGGCAACCCGAAGGGCGAGAAGGCAACACTGCGGGAGTACCTCGGCAACTACCGGTCAATCCTGGACATGAAATGTGGCGGTCTCGACGCCGAGCAGCTCGCCCGCCGTTCCATTCCACCGAGCACCCTGAGCCTGCTCGGGCTGATCCGGCACCTCGCCCAGATGGAGAACCACTGGTTCCAGAGGGTGCTGCAGGGGAAGACCGACCGGCCGCGCCTGTTCAAACGCGACGATGACAAGAACGCCGACTTCAACGGTGCGATCGCCGACCCCGCAGTCGTCGAGGAGGCGTTCGCTGCGTGGAAGGCGGAGATCGCCAGGGCCGATGAGTGGCTCGACGCGCTCGACGAGGACGACCTCGGGCGGGAGGTGTCGTTCGACGATGACACCGTGAGCGTCCGCGACGTCCTCGTACACGTGATCGAGGAGTACGCCCGACACGCCGGCCACGCCGACCTGCTGCGCGAGTGCATCGACGGCCGCACCGGGCAGTGAACCGGCGCGGTCGGGGAAGCCCTCGAGCCGTGAGCACGGTACCCGTCGCCCGGAACCTCGCTGGTCCTCGCGGCCGCGTCCCAGGCGCCGTACTGGGAGGTCCGCCACTGGACGCAGGACCGGCGTCCCATGGTCTGACGCGGGCGTCGGTGCCGGCGACCGTCGCGTCAGTTGGTCGGGTCGCGCTCGGCGTCGGGGAGGGTGGGGGCGTCGGTGGGGTAGAGGCCGGCGGCGAAGCCGTAGACCTGGTCGCCGGACCGGGGGATCTGCGCGAACCTACGCGCAATCTCTTGGACCTGCGCCCAGAAGCTCCGCACGTCCTCGATCGGAATGCGGGCGTGCACGAGCGTGCACCGCAGCTCGTCGGCCGCGTGGGCCGAAGCGGACTCGGCAGCCGCCTCCGCGAGGCCGTTGATGGCGGCTACGACCTGCTTGTCCTCAGGGCGGTTGAGCACGCCGATGTAAAGCGTGCGGGCGACCCGGCCGTAGTAC
>JALZMX010000260.1 GCA_030857985.1 Actinomycetota bacterium
TGCACGGTCGGCAGAACCGCAGGTACGGCGGATCCATCAACGCAGTGACCCGCGTGGAGACCTCACCCTTGACCATCGGCTCGGTCACGACAGACCGCATCGTCGCCGCAACAGCGTCCAGGGCGGCGAGGTTGCTGATGCCAGCCGCCTTCAGCGGCTTGGTCGCGTCGTAGATCCGCTTGCCCGCGTCCGCGTCCGAGAAGGGCTCGACCGCGGCGGCGACAGACGGCAGGTCCGTACGACGGTAAAGGTGCGGCGCGCCACGGATCGTCCAGAGTCTCACCAGCTCGATATCCGGCAGCCCGGACACATCGACACCGCGTATCGCCAGCGCCCACATCGCGCCGTCCGGACCGGTGTCCTGCACCCCGATGTCCAGCACCGCAGTGTCGGCATGATCACCGGACTCCCGATCCAGCTGCTGGGCGCGCACCCGGAAGCCGAGGACCTGCGAACGCATGAACGAGGCAACCACGGGCTCATGGTATGACCCGCCCGTGACCGGCCACGCGTCGCGAGCGGCTACGCGTCGCGAGCGGCCGCAGCGTCGGTAGCCGCGGGATCGCTGGCGGTGGCCTTGGGTGCGGTTCCGGACGGACGCACGTCATCGCGGTACGGCGCGGTCACCGTCCACGCCGCGGTGAACATGATGAAGCGGGCCGTGATGTTGATCCACAACAGCAGACCGAAGGCCGCGGCCAGCGAGCCGCCGTACAGGTCGGCCCCCCGGCCGATCAGGATGCTGAAGTAGTAGAAGCCCAGGTACTTCGCCGCCTCCAGGATGACCGCACCGACCACCGCCCCGCGCAGCACCCGACCGAACGGGTGCGCCGTGCGGGGCAGCCAGCGCAGGAGGTAGGCCAGGATCGCCACGTTGCTCAACAGCGCCAGCAACAGGGCCACGACACGAATCACCGCCACCGCCAAGGGGCGGTCCTCGGGGATGCCCAACAGCGCCAGACCCTGACCGGTCAGCGACGTCGCGAAGCCGCTGACCGCGATCGACGCCAGGATGGTGGCACCCAGCCCGACCAGGATCAGCGAGTCGACCAACTTCTTGACCACGATGTTGCCCGCGTGCGGCGCTTGATGCCAGATCGAGCGCAGCGACTCCCGCAGGGTGTCGACCCAGCCGAGCCCGGCGACGGTCAGGCCGACCAGCCCCAGGATCCCGGTAGTTCCCGCGCTGTCGCTGATCAGCTGAACGAGGCGGTCGGCCAGGGAGTCGGGCACGAAGTCGCCGAGGTGGGCGAGCAGCTCTGCCCGCCGTTCAGGATTGTCGCGTACGACGAACCCGACTACCGACCCCACCACCAGCAGCAGGGGGAACAGGCACAGGAAGCCGTAGAAGGTGATCGCGGCGGCGAGCCGGTCGCTGCTGTCCTCGAAGTAGCGACCCAGCGCCTTGCCGAGATGGTCAGCGCCCGGAAACGCCCGGCGCAGCGCATGCCACCGTCCACCCAGCCTCGACACCACGCTCACGACGCCGAGTCTTACCCACGGCGGTGCTGCCCACGGCGGCGCCGTCGTCAATAACGCAGCAGGCGGACGAAGAAGCCCGTGCCCGGGCGGGAGCTCACACCGGCTCAGGTTCGCGGCGCCTGGAGTCGCCAGGCTCCGCCCGCTCAATGTCCGGCCAAGCCCTGAGGCAGTCCCCCGTGCCCTTCTCGTCGACCGTGATGTCTGCTCGGTGTTGGACCTGGTCGATCGACAGCTCTACATCGGTGATGCCCGAGAAGTCGGCCTCGTCGGTGAACGGTGCGGTCATGCCGAGATGCTGCAGGGCTTCGATCAGCGGGAGATTCGACTGGAAGTCCCACATCGGCAGCGACAGCCGCACCACCTGGGTGCTGGCTCGCCGGGCTGCCTGGGAAAGGACGGCCAGTTCCAGCAGGGCGATCGGGTCGCTCGAGGTTTCCGGCAGCAGGACCCACACCGGGCACGGCGCCGGTGATCGGATGCAGCACCCGCGCGCCGCCAGGACGATCACTGGCTGACGGAGTCGCCTCGACCGATGAGTCCTGCCGTGTCGACCGGTCTACCGTTCCAGGTGCCACCCCGGCACCGCCACGATCGGGAGGAGCAGCACATGAGCAGGCAGTTCACCGATGACAATGCGACCTGCATGGTCATCGGCGACGACAGGTTCGTGATGCTGCTGGTCGAGGACTACTTCAAGACCTTCACCAAGAAAGCGCTCTATGACGCGTCGACGCACACGGAGGCCATCAACCCGCTGTCCGCGGAGAGCAGAGAAGGCGTCGACGACCTCGTCAACAAGGCGCTCGCGGCAGGCGGGAAGCCGTCGAACGACCTCATGGACGAGCACGGCATGTACGGATGGGGCTTCCAGGATCGCGATGGACACGTCTGGGAAGTCATGTACATGGACCTGTCGGGCTCCTCACCGACCGGGTGAGGCGGCTGGATCCCACGCCATACTCACAGGTCGGTCGCGCCGTGATCTGCTCCCGCGGGATGTCGGCGTGACCGGCGTGCCACGCGGTCTCCTCGATCATGTGCGCCACGATCACCCGTAGCGAGTCCAAGTGGTCCTCGCCAGGGTTGGCGATCTCGGCCAGCGTGGAGAGGTCGGGGCAGGCGTGCACGATCTCGTCGCTCCGGGCGCACGCCTCCCGGTAGGCGGCCACGACATCGTAGCGGGTCGCGTCGACGGGCACGTCCATGGAGTCACCAATGCCGCGATCCTCGTCGAGGAAGACCGGTGGAACCAGTGCTCCTCAACCCCGGCGAGGTGCTGGATGAGGCCAAGGAGAGTGCTGTGGTCCAGCGAAAATGGCGGCCGGTAGGATGCCGGCGCGGCAGCGGCTCGATCAACGCCCACGCCTCATCCGAAACCACACCCTGACGCCCCACACGCCCAAGATCCGTGAGCCACGACCTAGGGTCGTGACATGCTCGATTCCGCGTCCGACGCCTACCTCCGCTTCCCGCACGTATCCGGTGACGTCGTCACCTTCGTTGCCGACGACGACGTCTGGCTCGCACCGCTGGCCGGTGGTCGCGCGTGGCGGCTGACCGCCGACCGCGCTCCGGTATCGAGCCCACGGCTGTCACCGGACGGCAGCATGGTCGCCTGGACCAGCCGACGGCACGGAGCTCCCGAGGTCTACGTCAGCCCGGTCGACGGTGGAACGGCACGCCGGCTCACACACTGGGCTGCCAATCGCACCGCAACCCGCGGCTGGACGCCCGACGGCCACGTCCTCGCCGTCAGCGAGGCGGGGCAGCCGTCGATCGCCCGCAGCTGGGCACACTCGCTGCCGGTCGACGGGGCGCCCGGGCGCCGGCTGCCGCTGGGCGTCGTCGACGACGTGGCGTTCGGGCCGGGCGGCCAGGTGGTGACCGCCACCGCCGCCTCCTACGGCCGCGAGCCGGCCTGGTGGAAGCGCTACCGCGGCGGCACCACCGCGAAGCTGTGGATCGACCGCTCCGGCGGGGGTGAGTTCGAGCGGCTGCTACCCGACCACACCGCGTCGCTGGTGCACCCGATGTTCGTCGGCGACCGGCTGCTCGTTGTCACCGACCACGAGGGCAGCGGGCGGCTGTACCTGCTCGACGACGAGGTCCCGTCGGGTCTGCGTGAGCTGGTGCGGCACGACTTCTACGTGCGCCACGCCGCCAGCGACGGACGCACCATCGTGTACGTCGCCGGCGGGCAGCTGTGGGCACTGGACGCCGAGGCCGCACTGGCTGGCGGCACCGAGCCGCGGCGAGTCGACGTACAACTGTCGGGCGCACGGCACGGACGCCAGCCGCGCACGATCGGCGTTGGCGACCACCGCGGCCTGGTCTCGGTCGACCGCACCGGCCGCGCCAGTGCGGTCGAGTGCCGCGGCACCGTGCACTGGGTGTCACACCGCGACGGGCCGGCGCGGGTGCTGTTCGCCGAACCGGGCATCCGCGCACGGGTGCCGGTCGCAGTCGGCGACGACCGGGTGGCTCTCGTGACCGACGCCGAGGGCGAGGACGCGATCGAGATCATCGACCTCGACGACCTCGACGGGACGCACCGGCGGCTTGGCGACGGCCGGTTCGGTCGCGTCCTCGAAGCAGTTGCCGCGCCGGACGGGCAGAGCCTCGCGATCGCCGTGCACGACGGACGGGTGCTGCTCGTCGACCTGGCCGCTGAGTCGGACGACCAGGTGCGCGAGCTGGCCCGGGCGAGCGAGGGTGAGGTCACCGGCCTTGCGTGGTCACCGGACTCGGCGTGGCTGGCCTGGTCGCACCCTGGGCCGGAGCCGCTGCGCCAGCTCCGGATGGCCCGCGTGGCCGACGGCCCCGACACCGCGGTGATCGAAGTGACGCCGCTGCGTTTCACCGACACCGAGCCGGTGTTCAGCACCGATGGCCAGCACCTTGCCTTCCTGTCGGTGCGCAGCCTGGATCCCGTGTACGACGCCTACGTCTTCGACCTGTCCTTTCCCGGCGGCTGTCGACCGTGCCTGCTCCCGCTCGCAGCCCGTACGCCGTCACCCTTCGATCCAGAGGTCGGCGGCCGCGCTGTACAACCGAACCCCGACACCGGCGCCGCACCTGGCTCGCTCCCTGCCGCCACGGACCCCGTGCAGCCGCCCACTGGCACCGAGGGTGCAGCCCAGCCGCGCACCGAGGTCGACGTGGCGGGCATGCACGAACGCGTGGTGCCGTTCCCGGTGCCGGCCGCTCGCTACCGCCACCTGCAACCGGTCCACGGTGGCGTGGTCTGGCTGCGTCAGCCGGCCACCGGCGAGCTGGGGGACGACCTGCCGACACCCGAGGCTGACAAGCAGCGCCCGACCCTCGAGCGCTTCGACCTGGCCACCCGCCGCTGCGACAGCCTCGTCGACCAGCTCGACGAGGCGTGGACGAGCGGTGACGGCACCCGCTTGGTCGTCGCCGACCGGGACAAACTCCGCGTGCTCCCGAGCGACCGTCGCGTGCCGGACGGCACGGAGGGTGAGCGCGACCGGGTCGAGGTCGACCTGTCCCGTGTGCGGATGCACATCGATCCGGTGGCCGAGTGGCGGCAGATGTTCGAGGAGGCGGGTCGGCTGATGCGCGACAACTACTGGCGGCCCGACATGGGAGGCGTCGACTGGACCGCTGAGCTGGCGCGCTACCGGCCACTGGTCGAGCGGCTCGGCAGCCACGACGACCTGGTGGACCTGCTCTGGGAGGTCCACGGCGAGCTCGGCACCTCCCACGCATACGTGCAGCCCAAGCCGCCGCCTCCTGACCGCACCACCCGGCAGGGGTTGCTCGGTGCTGATCTGGCGCGTGACGACGACGGCACCTGGCGAGTGACGCGAGTCATCCCGGGAGAGTCGTCCGAGCCGCGCGCACGCTCCCCGCTGGCCGCACCCGGGGTCGACGTACGCGCTGGTGACGCACTGCTCGCCGTCGACGGGCGCCCGGTTCTGGCCAACGGCGGACCAGGTCCCCTGCTGGTGGGGAGCGCGGAGCTGCCGGTCGAGCTCACCGTGCGTGGCGCCGACGGCGAGGTCCGCCGGGTCGCGGTCACCCCACTGTCAGACGAAGTGCCACTGCGCTACCAGGACTGGGTCAACGACCGTCGCGCATATGTGGACGAGCAGTCCGGCGGACGGCTCGGATACCTCCATGTGCCCGACATGGTGAGCACCGGCTGGGCTCAGCTGCACCGCGACCTGCGGATGGAGATGGCCAGGGAAGGCGTGGTCGTGGACCTGCGCGAGAACCGCGGCGGGCACACCTCCGAGCTCGTCGTGGAGAAGCTCGCCCGCCGCGTCGTCGGATGGGCACTGGCCCGCGGGTTCTCGCCACAGCGCTACCCAGCAGACGCACCTCGTGGCCCGGTCGTCGCGGTCGCCGACGAGTGGGCGGGCTCCGACGGCGACATCGTCAACGCCGCCATCCAGGCGCTGGGCATCGGACCCGTCGTCGGGACGCGCACCTGGGGTGGCGTCATCGGCATCGACATGAAGTACCGGCTGCTCGACGGGACACTCGTGACCCAGCCGCGCTACTCGTTCTGGCTCGAAGGCAAGGGGTGGGGGGTCGAGAACCACGGCGTCGACCCCGACGTCGAAGTGGTCATCACCCCACAGGACCGGGTGGCAGGTCGGGACCCGCAGCTCGAGACCGCTGTCCGGCTGGCGCTCGAAGCACTCGAACATCGACCGGCCGCGACAGCACCCGAGCCACCCGCCGTCTGAACCGCCGGCCGGTCACTAGTGTCTCGCTAGGTAAGTGGCGTTACTCTGTGGGATCATGATGCATGGCGTTGACTGTGTCTGTGGAGGTTCCACCGCGGGATCGTGCTGAGTTGGAGGGATGGCTGCGTTCGCCGTCGTTGCG
>JALZMX010000277.1 GCA_030857985.1 Actinomycetota bacterium
CCAGCAGGCGGAGCCGGGTGAAGCTGTAGGCCTCCTGGTAGACGTGCATCCGGTAGAGAGTGGAGGCGACCACGACCAAGGTCAGCACGCAGAGCAGGCCAAGCGACCCGCGCAGCCAGGCCAGGTCCGCGGCCGCCGTGCGCGGTGCCTTACGGGCGGCCACCCACACCACAATCAGGGTGAGCGTCGTGGCCACCGTGAGCTGGCCGAAGCCCTGGTGAACGTACTCCGCGTAGGTGAGCCCCGTGGTGCGCTCGAGGTAGCTGTGCCCGCCGAAGATGACGGTGGCCTGAGCGCCGAGAAACACCAGGAAGACACCGTCGACGAGCAACACCGGGGCCAGCCACTCGTAGCGGTGCGCGACGGACCTGGCCGGACCGGCCCCCGGCTCGACGCTGGGCGGGTTCAACGCGAGGTACGTCGCCGCCAGCACCACGCAGCCCACCGCAACGGTGACGAACGCCCGCAACACGAACGAGTCGAGCTGGAGGTCCGGGACGACCGCGCCTGCCCACTCTGCGAAGACCGCGTCGGCAGAGGCGAACAGCAGTCCGAAGGCGACAACACCCAGCAGTGACCACACGACCGTGCGCAGCGCCGCCGCACTCTTCCCCTGGCCGGTCACGGCGCGCACGGAGCGACCCAGCCACGGGAGCCCACGCAGCCCGGCGAGTGGCCAGGCGATGCCGGCCAGCACGAAGGCGGGCAGGGTGCGGCCGTTCGCGAGCCCGGTCACGCAGACCGCAGCGCCAGCCAGGAGGCACGGGACCACGATCCAGTCTGCCTGGCCCGACACCGGCGTCCGCGCCCGGTCCGTCCCAGGCCTGGACGACGTCGTACCCCGAGCCGCGCAGCCGGTCGGTGACCGCCTGGTTGATCACCGGCTCGTCCTCGACGACGAGGATCCTGGGGGCCGCTCCGCTGACGGGCATGGTGTGAGCCTAGGAGCCTGCCTGGTCAGGAGTGGGGGACGACTCGTGAAGGTTCTGTGCAGGTCTCGCGGGCGAGGGCGGCTCCTGAGGAGGTCGACCTGTCCTGCTTCGGCGAACGCTCGGTCAGGTACTCCTGAAGTGCACGCTCACCCCCTATCCGTGCACAGAACAGAGGCACCGGGGCCAAGGGCCGAAGGTCCCTAGCTCACTACTGTCCCTTCATCGGCACGTCCGATGTCGGTCAGGTGCCGGAGGCCATCTAGGCGGCAAGGATGTAGTTGCGCCTCGTCGGGCGTCAAGTACAGGGTCGGCCAGGGAATCGGCGAGGCACTGTCATCGGCAGGAGCGCGGAACGCCGCAGGTGAGGACGTTCAAGGACCCCGCCTGGGTCAGCGTTCCGCGCCGGCGGGCCGACCCGCGACGGTGACCGTCACTGTGCCGCCCACGTCGATCACGCTGCCTAGCTCAGGACTCGTGCCCAGCAAGCTGCCTGCCGGGAGGCTGGCGTACAGCGCGGTGTCGTCCTCCTGCCGCTGTTTCGCTGTCTCGATCTCGACGCGCAGCCCAGCGTTCTGGAGCGCATCCACCAATGAGTCGGTGACTCGGGGCTCGGCACCCCAAGCCGGTGTCCAGCCGCCGCTGGTCGCCAGCGGGACCGTCGTCAGGGTGTCCGGCAGGATGCGCAGCGAGTCGCGGATCTCCTCGTAGCTCCCGTCGCCCTCTTCTGCGATCGTGACAGCGAAGACGACCCCCTGCGACGGCACCGCGAACAGTCTGCGACATACCCCGTCGAACCACCCCTCGCAGTCCTCTCGCTCGAGCACCTCACGCCCGGCCACCTCCCCGACGGGTTGCATCGTGCGGACCTCGTATTCCCCGTATCCGCTTGTCGCGTCCAGAACGGCCAACGCCGACACTTCCCGGACGGCTGCAGGCGCTGGTGCGTCGCTGCACTCTGCCGTGGCCGACAGATCGAAGTAGACCGTGTCCTCGACCGGCGCGAAGCAGCGCGTCTCGCCGGTGGTCCACCAGTCCGGCACAGCCACGACTGCCCCGCCCGCGCCAACCCACCGTGTACCGGCCGGTGGTGCCGGGATGGATGTGGCGGCCGCGTCGCCGTTCGTCCAGTCATCGAAGGCGAGGAACTGCACCGCAGCTCCGCCTCCCACGATCGCCAGGACGGCCGCGGCCGCCCCAGCCACCGCCCACCGACGGCGCCGACGCATGACCAGCTCTCCGCTTGCGGACACCTCCGCCAGCGGAGGTGGGCCGGTGACGATGCGGTCCCAGAGTTCGCGCAAGGGCTGGTTCATCGGGCGGGTCCTTCCGTGAGATCGAGAAGGTGCGTGTCCGCGGCGAGCCGGGCCAGCGCACGCGCGAGCCTGCTCTTGACCGTGCCGATCTCGACGCCCAGCGCACTGGCGGTCTGCTGCTCGGAGAGATCCGCGAAGATCCGCAGCACAACCACCTCGCGGTGCGCCTTGCTCAAACCGCCCATGGCCCGGTGCACCGCGTCGGCCACGTCGACGTCGTTGGCCCCGTCCCGTGAGGGCGCCTCCGGCAGACGCTCCGTCGGGCGTTCCCCCCACCAGCGCCGCCTCCGGCTGTCGCGCAGGCAGTTGAGCAGCACCCGGTAGACGTAGGCGTCGCGGTCATCAGCTCGCTGCACTCTCGCCCACGCGACGTAGCAACGCAGCAAGGTCACCTGCGCAAGATCCTGCGCCTCCTCCACCGAGCAGCCGAGAAAGACGGCCGACCGCACGAGCGACGACCAGCGTGCGGCCGCGTAGGCCCCGAAGTCCTGCTCGACCACCGTCACCCCCTGATTGGGCTACCAATCATGAACGACGAGATGGAAGCAGCACCAGGTTCCCACTGGCGGCGACCAGTTCCGCCCCAGCCGACGCCAGCCCGGCCCTCATCGGCATGTGCGTGAGTTCGCAGCAGATGCAAACTGACCCACTACTCAGTGACCCGCGGTCTTGTCGACAGGCGGTCACGCGCAGCGCCAACAGGGTCCGCCGACCCGTTCCGCTGGTCAGCCGAGCAGGTCGATCGAGCCGGCTGGCGCCCTGGTGGCGTTGACGATGTCCAGGTGCCGCCGGGTGAACGCGCGCAGGTAGCCGACCTGGCGCTCGGTCAGCCGGTCGCAGATCCACTCCCAGTGCAACGAGACCCAGTCGCCGACCTCGACCTGCGTCACCATCGAGACGCCGTCGACCGACTGCACCACGGTCTCGGTCTGCGCCGGGCCGAAGTCGAGCCGGTGGCCGTCCCAGCTGAGCGGCCGGCTCTCCACCAGCACCTGGTCACCCTGTACGGCGACCACCTTGCCCCACCGGATCCGGCACCGGTCCAGCACCGTCAGCGCCTGCTGGGCCTTGCGCCGGTCGGTGAGCAGGCCGGTGTAGGGGTAGATGCAGAACACCGCGAAGCTGTGGTGCGGTACCCCACCGGCGAGCACTCCTTCGGTGAGGCTGGCGAACCTCGGGCCGGTCATGTACCGGAACCGTTCGTCCATCGAGTTCCCGACCGCGCGGGTGCCGACCTGGTCCAGCCGGGGGCTTCCCACCCAGTAGGCCTCGACCACCCTCCGGTCCAGCGGATCCGACAACCCGGTCGCCCCGGCGATCAGCTGGAGGTAGGGCCAAGCTCCCGCGAACTGCTGCGACATCGCGCGCAGGCCGCCGTCATCGATCCCGGCGACGCCGTACTCGAAGAACCCCGCGTGGTCGGCCGGACCGCAGAAGCCGTGCGAGTTCGGCGGGAACGCGTAGCGCGCGAACAGCACCGGCCCCGGTGCCGGTGCCGCCCGGGTGGGACGTGGTCGGCTGTCGACGCTGGTGTCGACGCTGGTGTCGACGCTGGGCCCTCCCGCAGTCATGACACCACCCCGCCGGCCCGCGGTGAGTCCTCGACCCGCGACTGGCCCATCAGCTCCAGCCCCGCCAGCGCCTGCTCGGCCCCGGCCGCGTCGATCCTCTCCACGGCGAGACCCATGTGGATCAGGATCCAGTCGCCCGGCGACAGGTTCTGGTCCTCGAGCAGCCCGATGTTGACCCGACGCTGAGCGCCGACGACGTCGGCCAGCACCAGCTGGTCGCCGTAGCCCTCGACCATCTCCACCACCTGACCGGGGATACCCAGGCACATGGCTAACCTCCCTCCGTCCGGCCGGCCCCGGCTGGGGTCGCGGCTAGCTCGCTGGCGAGCAGGGCACGCACGGTCGTTGCGGCCGGCTCGACCGCGGCCGCGACCACGGGCGACAGGCCGATGCCTTCGTCGAGGTCGGCGGGGACGCAGCCGACCACGAGCGTACGCGGCAACCGGCCGCCCAGCGCCCGCAGACTGGACAGCACGGTCGCCGGGTCCATTCCGTGGGCGTCCAGGCCTCCAGCACCGAGGTCGTCCTCCCCGACCTCGAGCACCCGGATGGTCCCGGGGGGGTCCTGGCCGGGTACGGCGTCGACCAGCACCAGCCCGTCGTACCCGTCGAGCAGGTCGTAGGCCAGGTGCATCCCGCGGATGCCGTAGTCGACGAGGCCGACGTCCGCCGGCAGCTCGCCGCTCGACAACTGCCGCACCACCTCGGGGCCGAACCCGTCGTCGCCCAGGAAGATGTTGCCGATCCCGGCGACGAGGACTCGAGCGGCCAATGCCTATGCCCCGGAGTCTTCGCCGCGCGGGGTTCCCGAGAAGTGCGCCGGTCCGGTGCTCTCCTCCGCAGGCTCGTCACCGCCCGACTCCGAGGCCGGTTGCTCGTCGCCGGGCGCAGCGGTCGTGCCCCCGGGTGTGTCGGCCGGCTCGGGCGCCTTCATCTCGTCGGACTCCTTCGGACGCTGACCGCCGGCGACGTTGGCGCCTTCGTTCTGCACGCCCGAAGCCTCGCCGCCGTCGTCCGCCGACTCGACGTCCGCGGCCTCCTTGCGGCCGTCGTACGGCGGGACGAGGCCACCGGGCTCGTCGGTCTCGGACGGGTGGTTGCCCGTGTTCGGGCCCTCTGGTGTGGTGCTCATGATCTCAACCGCCTTGGTCGCCTGATTGCATGTCGGACATGTCTTCGTCGATCGTCTCGGGCGAGTCGACCGACGACGAGTCGCCGGCGTTGGCGTCACCCTCGGGACGGTCGACGGGTCCCCCCGAGGGCTCGTCGGAACCGGTGTCGCGGGAGCCGGGCTCACCGCGCTCCTGTTGCGGCTCCTCCTCCAAGTGCTGGCCGGATTGGCCGGATTGGTCCTGCATCGCTTCCTCCTGGTGGTGAGGGCTCACATCCGGCGCATGCTGAGATAGCGCCTGATGTCGGGTATCGAGCGCACGGCCACGAACAGCCCGAAAGCAGTGAGGGCGGCCGCGGTGGCGGTGGTGAACTTTCCGAGGGTTCGCACGATCAGTTCTCCTTTCGCGAGGTCGAGGTGTCGTGCTCCCGGACCAACGGCTCGATCTCGTCCGGGGCGAAGTAGAGGTAACGGCCGTACCACTCGTGCAGGTCGGCGGCCGGGTCGTCGGCGAGGACGACTGCGACGTGGACCTCGCCATCGACGTCGAAGAACACCCCGGTCACCCGTGCGGTCTGCCCGGCGAAGAAGAGGTCCTGGGCATCTGCGCGTCGCCTGGGGTGCAGCCGCACCGCGCTGTCCTTGGACACCGCGACCCCGTTGACGAGGACCGCATCAGCGTCTGGAGACACGCTGGCGTCGACCCCGGGGTCCCACCACGGGAGTCCCTCGCCCAGCGTCGGCATGCCGTCGCCGTACGTCGGAACCTCGTCGTCGAACGTCGGCTTACCGTCATCCAGACGCGCGTGAGGGTCGCGCAGGATGCCGTGCATCGCCTGCAATGCCTCGGGGGAGAGCGCCTCGCAGCGGTCGATGATCTCTGCCGCTCGAGGATCGGTGGCGCGCGCGGCTGCCTTCTCCTCCTCGGTCAGCGTCATGATCCGCAGCGTGAGGATCTCGTCGATTTCGGTGGAGTCGTACAACGCTCCCGCGCTCTGCTCCGCGACCTCGGGATAGTCGTAGAGGATGATCGGCGAGACCAGCACGATCGTCCGCTCGTCCGCGGCGCCGGTGAGCACGGGGAAGCAGCGGTGCTGCGCACAACCGGCGGCGGCGTCGCGGGCGGACTCGGGGGGGTCCAGCAGCGAGACGAACTCGGCCTGCTCGGCCACCAGCAGCGCGTGTGCGCCGATGAACGACGAGCGGATCGCCTCGTCCTTGCCGCTGACTGCCAGCTCCGAGACATTCACCGCAGCGACCCGCAGCCGCAGCAGCCCGTCGGCGTCCTCGACCCGGCTCGCGCTCAGCTGCACCTGTCCGTGCAGCGGCCAGCGTCGGCGTACCACTCGGCCCACCAGAGATCCGCCACGGTCTCGCAGCGGTTCTTCCGCTTCACCTCCGTCGACCTGCACCGGCACGCCCAGGCCCGTCGCGAGATCGTCCAGCGGGAACGGTCCGAGCACCACCTCGTGCTCGACGGCCTCCTCCCAGCTCAGCCAGGTCGCGCCGTCGGCAACCAGCTCCTCAACCGGGGTGAAGCCGGCGGCGGCGGCGGGGTCGACCCGCTCGACCGCACGAGTCTGCAGCTGCAGGAAGCGCAGATGTACGGTCAGCGCCGCGCCGTCGCCGGCGCTCACCAGGCACTCCGCCGCGAGGTCGGAAGGCTCACCAACTCCGGCGATCGTGGCCGCCGGTGGTCCGAGCACACCGAACTGCCAGCGCACCTGGTTCTTGCGTGAGGTGGCCCGGTAGGGATAGAGCAGATAACCCTCGTAGAGCACGGCGTCGGCAACCGTGCGGGCCAGGGTGAGGCTCATCGCACCACCTCCTCCGCTCCCGCCAGCAGCGCACCGACCGTGTCGTCCCAGGTGGTCAGTCCCCGCGCGAAACGGAACTGGGCGAGGGCGTCGAGGGTGTCCCGGTTCATCCGCACCCAGCCGCTGTTGGGGAAGTAGGTGTCGATGAGGTCGCGCCACACCTGCACCGGCATCCGGTGTGTCACGTCCTTGTTCCAGGGGATCTGCTGGACCCCGAAACCGGTGGAGCCGCGGGTGAAGACGGTGCCGCTGAACAAGAAGACCAGTGGGATCTCGCCGTCGTGCAGCGCGGACAGATACTTGGCGCCGGCGACGTCGAAGTCGTAGGTGCAGGGCAGCGGCAGGTCGACCTCGCTCGACTCCGAGAATCCCTGCACCATTGCGGTGGAGTGCATCCACAGGAACGGCTTCAGCGTGTCGCCCCACCGCTGTCGGCGGCCGAACATGTCGAGCAGACCGCTCTCCTCGTCGTCGCTGTAACGGCGGCGCTGTGGCTCGATCCGCACCTGGCAGCGCAGCGCGATCGCGTGCACCGCCTCCCCCGTCGCCTCCTCGATGCGCAGCCGGGCGGTCAACACGGGGACGGCGGCGTAGGGCTCGACCTCGACGCCGAGCACGGAGAAGGTGAGATCGCTCATCGCGGCCCTGGCCCTGCCCGCTGCGGATCCAGCGCGCGCGCCGGCCGGCTCCGGGCGGCGACGGTGGTAAAGAACTGCTCCATCTCGGCTCGGGCGTCCTGACCGCCGTCAAAGCCGCGCCAGGTCCGGCGCAGCTGTCCGACCAGCTCGTAGCAGCTGTCGATGGGCACCAGATGGCACTGCGTCAATGTGCTGGGGGCCACGGTGCTGCGCCGATCAGCCACCCGGATCAGCAGCGCCTCGACGTCTGGCGACAAGACGGCGAGCTCGGGGTTGGCGGCGGCGATCTCGTCCCACG
The DNA here is from genome assembly GCA_030857985.1 of Actinomycetota bacterium. Lineage (GTDB taxonomy): Bacteria > Actinomycetota > Actinomycetes > Propionibacteriales > Nocardioidaceae > JALZMX01. The sequence continues at coordinate 7,681 of JALZMX010000277.1, forward strand.
CGCCGAGCGGCAGCTCCGACTCCGCGGCTCCGGCCGGGCCGGGATAGAACGCGACCATTCGGTCCAGCATCGAGTTGTAGAAGAAGAACGCCAGCCCGACCGGGATCTCCAAGGCGTCCCACTGCGCCGGACCCATGGAGAACGACGGGAAGGACAGGTAGCGGTCGGGCACCGCGCGGTAACGCAGCTCGGCGTTCTCCGCGGTGAACAGCAGGTAGCAGCCGCGGCAGGTGCACATCAGACCGCGGCTGTCCAGATTGACCACGTGCTGGTGCGCGTCGGCGATCGGCTGTGCACACATCTCGCAGCGCTCACCCTCGACCACCGGCGGTCGCTCGGCCGCGATCCGGCGCAGCACCTCCAGCGGCGAGCCTGTGCCCCGGGTGGTCGAAGGGCCGGTGCTCACGCCGTCACGCTCCCGGGAACGGCCAGCGACACGACGCCCTCCCGGGTGAGCAGCGGCAGCGGGTCGAGGTGCTCGCCTTCGTGGTCGAGGCTGGCCCCGGCCCGGCGTACGTCGTAGTGCGCCCGGCAACCCGGGCAGAGCAGGATCGCGGCACCCGAGTCGGCACCGATCTTGCGGGCGAGCGTGGCCCCGGCGAGCCCACCGGTGCAGTGCGGACACTGGTCGCGATAGGCGAACAGGTCTGACCCGACCCGGCAGGCGGCGACGGCGACACCGGCCGCCTCGAAAGTCCGCACCTCGCCCTGCGCCAGGTCGGCCAGGTCGGGGACCGGCTCCCACCCGGCCGCGGTGGCCGGCTCGACGTCACCGAGCCGGGACCGCAGCGCGTCGACCGGGATCAGGCCAGGGGTGGACGCCTTCGCGGTCGGGGTCTCCACCTCGATCCCGGTCACCTCCGGTGCCGCTGCCTCGACCGCACCCTCGACCGCCAGGGTCAGCGTCACCGACGAGGACGGGCAGCCGTCGCAGCTGCCGAGCAGCCTCAGCCGGACCACGCTCTCCGCGGTGACCTCGACCAGCTCGACGTCGCCGCCGTGCGAGCCGAGGTAGGGGCGGACACTGTCCAGGGCCCGTTCCACCCGGGTGGTGATGTCGTAGGGGTGCAGCCCGTGCACGAGCAGCAGGCTCGCCACGAGGTCGTCGCCGGCGAGGGCCTCGAGTGCCTCCTCGTCGAGGCGGCCAGCGTCGTAGAGGACATCGAGCATCCTCTCCAGTCCGGCGCCGTACAGGTCGACCACGAGACGCACCAGCTCCTCCGCCCGCTCGCGGGCGGCCGCCCCACCCGCTGAGCTGGCGTTCAGCAGTGACTCGATCCGCTGACCGGCTTCGCGCAGACGGTCAGATGTGTGGTCGGGCGGTTGCTCGGCTGCGGGCTCTGTCATGTGGCGCTCTGCCACTGGCTGCATGGCGTCGTCTACTCGCCGGTGACGGACTGGGTCGGCGAGTGCATCTTCTCCAGGGTCTTGCCGTCCCCGAGATACATGTGCACACCGCAGGGCAGGCACGGGTCGAAGCTGCGGACGGTGCGCATGATGTCGATGCCCTTGAAGTGCTCCCGGTCGTTCTCCTCGAAGATCGGCTGCCCCTGCACGGCGTCTTCGTAGGGGCCGGGCGTGCCGGAGCTGTCGCGTGGGCTCGCGTTCCACGGGGTCGGCGGGTAGGGGTGGTAGTTGGCGATCTTGCCGTCACGGATCACCAGGTGGTGCGAGAGCACGCCACGCACGGCCTCGGTGAAGCCGCAGCCGATGCCCTCCTCGGGCACCTCGAACGTCTCCCAGGTCTTGGTCCTGCCGGCCCGGATCTCGACCAGCGCCTTCTCGGCGAAGTGCAGGGCGCAGGCAGCGGCGTAAGCCTGGAAGTAGGTGCGGGCGCGGTTGCGCTCGATCGTGTTGCTGCCGTGCTCGGGGATCTTCCACTCGAAGCTCACCGGGCCCTTGAGCGCCGTCTTCGGCAGGTTGATCTGCACGCTGGAGCCGGTCGACTTCACGTAACCGATGTCGACCAGGCCGGCCAGGGCCGTGGACCACAGCCGGGCGAGCGGGCCGCCGCCGGTGTCGAGCGCGAGGTTGTCCTTGCCGTCGTACCAGCGCGGCGACATCACCCAGCTGTACTTGTCGTCCATGTCGCGCTTCTGCGGGCGTGGGTTGGTGTGCTGGTTCCAGGGGTGCCGGCGGTCGACCGGGTTGCCCAGGGGGTCGTGGGTCACGAACATCTCCTGGCCGTCCCAGTCGTCGTAGTACGACGAGCCGAGCATGATGCGGATGCCCAGGTTGATGTCGACGAGGTCGGTGGTCACCAGCTTGCCGTCGACCACGACGCCTGGGGTCACGAACATCTTGCGACCCCAGTCGGTCATGTCCTTGTACTCGAAGTTGCAGAACTCGGGGTCCTGGAAGGAGCCCCAGCAGCCGAGCAGCGTGCGGCGAAGGCCGACCTTCTCGTAGCCGGGCAGCGCCTCGTAGAAGAAGTCGAAGAGGTCGTCGTGCATGGGGACGACCTTCTTCATGAACTCGACGTAACGCGACAGCCGGGTCATGTAGTCGGTCATCAGCTGGATGGTGGCCACCGTGCCGACGCCGCCGGGGTACAACGTGGAGGGGTGCACGTGGCGACCCTCCATCAGACAGAACATCTCGCGGGTCAGCCGGCTGACCTGCAGCGCCTCGCGGTAGAACTCGCCGGTGAACGGGTTGAGTGAGCGCATGATGTCGCCGATGGTCCGGTAGCCGTGCTCGCCGGCGTGCGGTGACTCGGTCCGGTTCGCCTGCTCGAGGACACCGGGATTGGTCTCGGCGACCATCTTCTCGCAGTAGTCGACGCCGACCAGGTTCTCCTGGAAGATGTTGTGGTCGAACATGTACTCGGCGGCCTCGCCGAGGTTGACGATCCACTCGGCGATGTGCGGTGGACGCACGCCGTACGCCATGTTCTGGGCATAACAGGAACAAGTCGCGTGGTTGTCACCGCAGATGCCGCAGATGCGGCTGGTGATGAAGTGCGCGTCGCGGGGGTCCTTGCCCTTCATGAAGATCGAGTAGCCGCGGAAGATCGACGAGGTGCTGTGGCACTCGACGACCTCTTTCTGCTTGAAGTCGATCTTGGTGTAGATGCCCAGGCTGCCCACGATCCTGGTGATCGGGTCCCAGGCCATCTCGACGAGGCCGTCGCGGCCCTTGGCGGCCTTGCTGGGTGAAGGGATGGTCGACGTCATCGCCGCCTCTTTCCGAGAGGTTGGGGTCGATGTCGCGACCGCACGGATGCGGCGGCGGACACCGGTGGGGGTGTGGTTACCAGGTTCTCCGTGCTCCGGTGGTGAGTTCGCGGCCGCGGGAGCGCCACTTGGGCTCCTTGTCGACGGTCTTCGTGGTGATCCTGCGCAGGTTGCGGATGGCGCCGCCGTAGACGCCCACCGCAGTGGTGGAGAGCTTGCCGCCGGGGGGTTCGTCCATGAACGGCATGAACTTGTCCGGGAAGCCCGGCATCGTGCAGCCGATACAGATGCCACCGACGTTGGGACAACCCCCCATGCCGTTCATCCAGCCGCGCTTGGGCACGTTGCACTTCACGACCGGACCCCAGCAGCCGAGCTTGACGATGCACTTCGGCGAGCCGTACTCGGTGGCGAAATCACCCTGCTCGTAGTAACCGGCGCGGTCGCAGCCCTCGTGCACGGTCGCGCCGAAGAGCCAGGTGGGTCGCAGGGCATCGTCCAGCGGGATCATCGGCGCCTGGTCGGTGGCCATGTAGAGCAGGTAGGTCAGCGTCTCCGACAGGTTGTCGGGCTGGATCGGGCACCCCGGCACGCACACGATCGGGATGCCGGCCTTGGACTTCCAGTCCCAGCCGAGGTAGTCCGGCACGCCCATCGCGCCGGTCGGGTTGCCGGCCATCGCGTGGATGCCGCCGTAGGTCGCGCACGTGCCGGCCGCCACGATCGCGGTCGCCTTGGGCGCGAGCCGATCGAGCCACTCGCTCGTGGTCACCGGCTGCCCGGTCTCGGGGTTGTTGCCGAAGCCGCACCAGTAGCCCTCGTCCTTGATCTGCTCGTTGGGGATCGACCCCTCGACCACGAGCACGAACGGTTCGAGCTCTCCACGGTCGGCCTTCCAGAACCACTCGAGGAAGTCGTCGGCCCCACCGTTGGGACCACACTCGAAGTCGATCAGCGGCCAGTGCACCGCGATCTGTGGGAGGCCGGGCAGCGCCCCGAGGGCAATCTCCTCGATGCTGGGCTGGGTGGCGGCGGTGAGGGCGACCGAGTCACCGTCGCAACTGAGTCCGGCATTGATCCACAGCACGTGGATGAGGGTCTCTTCGGCCTTGACGGCGGCTTCGGTCGGCATGCTTACCCACCTTCTGGGGCCTGGACCATCCAAGCCGCTGGTACGCCGTCGGAGCCGACTTCGCCAGCCTGTGCGGCGTACACCTAGGTTTACACCAGCGTCTGTCGGCCGGTCAACGATTCGTCGCCGCTCGCCCGCCGAATCAGCTCGGCCGCAGGAGCCAGGAGTACCAGGCGTCGAGACCGTCCCCCTGTGTCGCCGACACCGCGATCATCGTGACGCTGGGATTGACCGAGCGGGCGTGTTCGGTGCACCGCTCGACGTCGAAATCCACGTAGGGCAGCAGATCTGTCTTGTTCACCACGACGACGTCGGCGGCCGCGAACATGTGCGGGTATTTCAGCGGCTTGTCGTCGCCCTCGGTCACCGAGATCACGACCACCCGTGCCCGTTCACCGAGGTCGAACAGCGCCGGGCAGACCAGGTTGCCGACGTTCTCCACGAACAGCAGCGAGCCGCTGGGCGGGGACAGCTCGCGCAGGCCGCGGGCAAGCATGTCGGCATCGAGATGGCAGCCGGCGCCGGTGTTGATCTGCACCACCCGGCAGCCGGTCGCGCGGATGCGCTCGGCATCCAGCGTGGTCTCCTGGTCGCCCTCGATCACCGAGACCGGCAGCCGCTCGCCGAGGTCGCGGATCGTGCGCTCGAGCAGCGTCGTCTTGCCCGAGCCGGGCGAGCTCATCAGGTTCACCGAGACGATCCGTTGCTCGTCCAGCCAGCGACGGTTGCGCTGTGCCAGGTCGGCGTTCTTGGCGAGAATGTCCTGCTCGATGGAGATCGTGCGCGCTGCGAGCTCGTGCGGGTGCTCGTGCCCGTGCTCGTGCGGATGCTCGTGCGCAGGCCTGTCGAGGTTCTGCACGCGCACTCCCGCGGGATCACCGCAGCCACATGTGGTGCACATCGCTCAGGCCACCTCCACCGACGTGACGGCGAGCTGCTGCCCGTCGCTGATGCTGACGTCCGCGCTGCCGCAGGGACAGAGCAGGATCAGGTCGCTCAACCCGAAGTCCTGTCCGCAGCCGCGGCAGCTCGCCCGACCTGCGGGCTCGTCGATCTCGAGCCGGGCGCCCTGCAGCGGCGTACCGTCGACGATCAGCTCGAAGGCGAACCGCACGGCGTCGGGCACCACCCCGGACAGCTTGCCGATCCGCAGGTGGACGGCCGCCACCTGCGCGCCGTCGGTGCGTTCGGTGACGGTGTCGACGACGCTCTGCGTGATCGAGAGCTCGTGCATGGGCCTCCGACCAGTGGGTGGACAGTCAGTGCGACCGTATGCCGGGGCGCCGACGCGCACAACGCTCCACGGTCCTCAGCCGGGCAGGAAAGACAGCCGCACGGTGCGCTCGGGGTTGTCGACGTTGACGTCGACGAGGCAGACACTCTGCCAGGTGCCCAGCGCGAGCTCGCCGCCGATGACCGGGATGCTCGCGTACGGCGGGATGAGCGCGGGGAGCACGTGCGAGCGGCCATGCCCGGGCGAGCCGTGTCGGTGCCGCCAACGGTCGTCGGCCGGGAGCAGGTCGGCGAGCGCGGTCACCAGGTCATCGTCGCTGCCAGCGCCGGTCTCCAGGATCGCGATGCCCGCGGTGGCGTGCGGGACGAAGACATGCAGCAGGCCGTCGTCCTGTCCCCGCGCGAAGTCGGCGCAGTGGCCGGTGATGTCGACGACGGAGTCTCGCGACCCGGTGGTCACGGAGAACGTGCTGCTGTGCATCCGTTTCTCCTATGTCAAGCCGCGGCCGGGATGCATGTCGCGGTTGCGGTCGACGGGTTGGCCTGCTGGTCGGTCTTGAGGGCGTTGAACACGACGCGGGCGAGGCGTCTCTTGAGGCAGCGCACGCCATCAGCTTGGCCGGCACCCGGACCACCGCCTGCCCGGCGTCGAGCAGGTCGATCTCGAGTCGGGCCGAGAGGTGACGGCAGTCCTCGATGCCCCAGGTCAGCTCCTCACCGAACTCGCGGCGGGCCCAGCAGATCGCCTTGTCGTGGCCCTTGCCGTCGGCCTTGACGGTGAGCTGGCCGAGTTTCTTGCCTACCTCATCGACCGCGACGAAGGTGTGGGTCCGCTTGTGCACATCAGCACCGATGACGATCATGGTGATCGCCTCCTTCACTCATCTGAGGGACAGGTCGGGCCGGTCGGCGGACACATCTCAGTGGGGGCGACGCCACGCTCCTATCAAGTCACGCCGGCCGGTCCATCACACCCGGTGCCGACAAAACGGATGCACGCCAACCCCAACGACCGGGAGCGACAATCAGGCTACGAGCCAGACACCGGGTGATCAGGATCCAACCACCGCAACAGCGGCGACCTCACCCTGACACTGA
>JALZMX010000280.1 GCA_030857985.1 Actinomycetota bacterium
TGCCAGCCGTGATCAGCCACACCGCGTGCGTGTGTCGGAGGTCATGGAAGCGCGGCCGAACAGGCAGACCAGCGGCAGCCGCCTTCTCCACAAGCGGTTGCCACCTTCCTGTTAGGAAGTCGGTGTACTGCAGTGGTCTTCCGGTGGGCGATGTGAATACGAAGTCATCGGGCGCCTTGCCGCTGAGCCGACGCTCCAAGACCGCCCTCACCTGAGGGGTAAACGGCACGGTCCGTCGGGCCCTGCGACTCTTCGGTGCGCCTAGATAGTGGGACCGGTGCGCATGTTTTTGGCGCAGCGTTCCTCGTCTAGTCAGTGTCCGATACGTCGAGTCCTGCTCCCATCCTGGCGCCTTCTCCTTCCACGCCTTGTCGATCGTCACGGACCCGGTCGACAGGTTTACATCAGACGCCCACAGCGCGCTAATCTCGCCCCATCGCAGACCAGTCCCGACGGCCACCACCAGAAGGTCCTTGGTGTCCGGGTCGGCTCCCGCGGTCAGCAGGCGGAACTGCTCAGGGGTCAGGTACCTCACCTCGGAGTGGATCGCCTTCTTCTCCAACCGGACACCCCTGCAGGGGTTGGCAGCGACCCATTTCTTTCGAACCGCCCACTCGAAGCCAGGGGACAACAGCGCATGCAGGTAGTTCTTTTTGGTCTTCGCCGCCGCTGGCCACATATTGACCCAGTGCCTGATGTCCTCCTCCTCGATCTCTGCCAAAGGCCGGTCAAAAGGTCGGTAGGTCTGGCCTCGCGCACCTGGCCGGCAACACTCCCAACGCTGCAACACACCGACCTGTCGACGGTAGCGCTCCCGGGTGTCCGGCTGAATTCCGGTGAGCTGGTCGATGTAGCGACGCATCACATCGGCGAAGGAAACCACCGGATCTTCATCCGGCGGTGCGGTGAAAGCCCATCCTGGGGTCCAGCCCTCGGGCCAAAAGTGACCGGCTTCTTCAACCATGGCCCGAAATCGCTCAGCCCGAGCCAGCGTCGTGAAGGTCTCCGACTGCGTGCGGCCAGCGCGGGACCCGCCCAGGCGCCACTTGACCCGATACGACATGCCGCCGTCACTACGACGCCGTCGCTCGATGGATGCCATTCGGACGCCCGAACCCTTCCTCAATGGTCCCGTCGGGGCACCTGTCGTGCACCCGTAGTGCACCCATTCTACTTCAGGGAGGGGGCAGAAACCGTATCAGGGCAGGTCAACCACATCACAGCTGAGTGTCCGAGGGGGGACTTGAACCCCCACCCCCTTTACGGGGACTAGCACCTCAAGCTAGCGCGTCTGCCTGTTCCGCCACCCGGACGTGGGACACCCGCCTGGCCGCCGAGTGCGCATGGAACTCTAGCAAACGCACCGCTGTCGCCCGGCATCACCGGCAGGGCAGGATGGCGTCATGAGCGACACGCCGAACCGCGCCGGTTACGACCCCGCTAACGAGGTCGTGGACATCTGCAGCGACCTGATCCAGATCGACACCACCAACTTCGGCGACCGGGACGGGCCGGGGGAGCGCAAGGCCGCCGAACACGCCGCGGCGCTGCTCGACGAGGTCGGGATCGCGTCGCAGCTGTTCGAGTCGGATCCCGGCCGCACCAACCTCGTCGCGCGCTGGGGCGAGACCGAGGCCAACCGGCACCGCGAGCCGCTGCTGGTGCACGGCCACCTCGACGTCGTACCCGCCCAGGCGGCTGACTGGCAGGTCCACCCCTTCTCCGGCGACGTGCGTGACGGCTATGTCTGGGGGCGTGGCGCGGTCGACATGAAGGACTTCGACGCGATGGTCCTCTCCGTCATCCGCGCCCGCACTCGGGCCCAGGCCGCGCCGGCCCGGCCGATCGTGGTGTGCCTCACCGCCGACGAGGAGGCCGGTAGCGGCTGCGGCGCCCACTGGCTGGTCGAGCACCACCCCGACCAGGTGGCGGACTGTGCCGAGTCGGTCGGTGAGGTCGGCGGGTTCACCGCCACCATCGCGGATCGCCGCATCTACCTGATCGAGACCGCGGAGAAGGGCATCGCCTGGATGCGGCTGACCGCAACCGGCAACGCCGGGCACGGGTCGATGCGCCACCTCGACAACGCGGTCACCGCACTGAGTGAGGCGGTGGCCCGCATCGGCGGCCACGAGTGGCCGACCCGGGTGCGCCCGGCGATGGCACAGCTGCTGCAGACTGTGGCCGAGGTGGTGGGGGAGACGTACGACGAGCGCGACCCGACGCCGCTGATCCGCCACTTCGGTCACGCCGCCCGGATGATGGACGCGGTGGTCCGCAACACCGCCAACCCGACCATGCTGGACGCGGGTTACAAGGTGAACGTCGTACCGAGGGAAGCCACTGCTCACGTCGACGGCCGGCCGCTGCCCGGCTTCGAGGAGGAGTTCTTCACCACCATCGACGAGCTGCTCGGGGACCGTGTCACCCGGGAGATGGTGCACTCCGACATCGCGCTGGAGACGACCTTCGACGGCGCGCTCGTGGACGCGATGAGCGCCTCACTGCAGGCCGAGGACCCGGAGGCGATCGTCGCGCCGTACCTGATGAGCGGCGGCACCGACGCCAAGGCGTGGAAGAAGCTCGGGATCCGCAACTTCGGGTTCACGCCGTTGCGCCTGCCCGCTGACCTGGACTTCACCGCACTGTTCCACGGTGTCGACGAGCGGGTCCCGGTCGACGCACTGCAGTTCGGCGCCCGGGTCTTCGACCGGTTCCTCGACCTGGCCTGATCCCGGCACTTTCGTTCGTCACGGGGTGGCTCCATGACGAACCTAGCGTCACAGGGCCACCCCGTGACGACGCGTGCGCAGCCCAGCTCAGAGGGTCCGGCGCATCCGGATGATCCGGCGGCGCAGCACCACACGCCGGGTGCCGTCGGAGAAGAGCCGGAGCCGGTCCAGCTCCCACCCGCCGTACTCCGCGTGGTCGGTCAACAGTCGACGCACCGCCGAGCGTCCCACCGTGCGTGGGATCGAGAGCCGCTGGAACTCGAAGTCCATCGCCGCCTTCTCCCTACCGTTCGGGATAACCCAGGTCGGGCGCGGAGACGTCGTCGAGCGCCTCGACGATCTCGGCCGGCAGCTCGAGCTGCTCCACACTCAATGATCCACGAAGCTGGGCAGCCGTGCGTGCCCCGACGATCGGCGCCGCCACCCCCGGCCGGTCGCGCACCCAGGCCAGCGCCACCTCAACCGGTGACCACCCGAGCCCGTCGGCGGCCTTGCAGACGGCGTCGACGACCTGCAGCGACTCGGGTGAGAGATAGGGGTCGACGTACGCCGAGAAGTGCGGCGAGGCCGCCCGGGAGTCCGCCGGCGTGCCGCTGCGGTACTTCCCACTGAGCACACCGCGTCCCAGCGGGGACCAGGCCAGCACCCCCAGGCCGAGTGCGGCGCACGCAGGCAGCACCTCGCGCTCGACCCCACGGTTCAGCAGCGAGTACTCGACCTGGGTCGACGCCAGCGGAGTCCGGCCCGGCCAGGCCCGCTGCCAGGTCGCCGCCTGCGCGGTCTGCCATCCGCAGTAGTTGGAGATACCGACGTAACGCACCCGCCCACTGGTCACCGCCGTGTCCAGCGCAGCCATCGTCTCCTCGACCGGCACGTCGTCGACCCACAGGTGCACCTGCCACAGGTCGAGGTGGTCCACGCCGAGCCGCGCCAGGCTGACGTCGAGCGAGCGCAGCAACGCCCCCCGGGACGTGTTCCGGCGCCGTTGGGGACCCGAACCGCTGACACCGGCCTTGCTGGCGATCACCACGTCGTCGCGCGGCGTCTCGCGCAGCAGCTCACCGATCAGGCTCTCGCTGGTCCCGTCGCCGTACGACGGGGCCGTGTCGAGCAGCGTCCCACCGGCCTCCAGGAAGGCGGTCAGCTGGTCACGAGCCTCGTACTCGTCGGTGTCCCGACCCCAGGTCATCGTGCCCAGGCCCAGTCGCGACACGCTCAGCCCGGTGGCGCCGAGGATGCGTTGCTGCATGGCGCCGAGGTTAGTGGAGGCGCGCACAGCCGTCCCGGTTAGGCTCGCCGGAATGGACCCGCGCCAGCGCCCGCCGCTGCTCTCCTCCGGCCTGGGCAGCTGAGCGCGCGGTGGACTTCTTCAAGGCGATCACGCTCGGTCTGCTGCAGGGCCTGACCGAGTTCGTGCCGATCTCGAGCAGCGCGCACCTGCGGATCTTCCCCGAGCTGTTCGGGTGGGGAGATCCCGGTGCCGCCTTCACCGCGGTGGTCCAGATCGGCACCGAGGCCGCGGTCCTGCTCTTCTTCCGGCGCGACATCTGGCGGATCGGGGCGGCCTGGTCACGGGCGTTGTTCGACGCCGGCCGGCGCGGCAGCGCGGACGCGCGAATGGGGTGGTTCATCATCATCGGCTCGCTTCCGATCGTGCTCCTCGGGGTCGCGCTCAAGGATGTGATCGAGCGGGACTTCCGCAACCTGTGGATCATCGGCACGACGCTGATCGTGCTCGGGATCGTGCTCGGCCTCGCCGAACGGGTCGGTCGGCACGAGCACCCGATCGGGCACCTGACCCTGCGCGATGCGGTCCTGTTCGGCCTGGCTCAGGCGGCCGCGCTCGTCCCCGGGGTTTCCCGTTCGGGTGCCACCATCAGCATGGGCTTGTTCCTGGGCTACGACCGCGAGGCCGCCACCCGCTACGCGTTCCTGCTGGCGATCCCGGCCGTGGTCGGCGCGGGCCTGTTCGAGCTGCCCGATATCCCCGGCGGCGAGAACGCCTACGGCCCGGTCCCTACCCTGCTCGCGACGGTGATCGCCTTCGTCGTCGGGTACGCCGTGATCGCCTGGCTGCTGCACTACGTCAGCACCCGTTCGTACACGCCGTTCGTCATCTATCGGATCCTGCTGGGCGGTCTGACGCTCGCGCTGCTCGGGGCGGGGGTCATCACCGCCTAGTCGTTCACAGCCAGCCGGCCCGCTTGAAGAGTCGGAACAGCACCGTGCAGGCAATCACCATCCCGGCGACCACGACCGGGTAGCCGTACCTCCAGGTCAGCTCGGGCATGTAGGCGAAGTTCATCCCGTAGATCCCGGCGATCATCGTCGGCAGCGCGATGATCGCCACCCAGGCGGAGATCCGGCGCATGTCGTCGTTCTGCTGGACGCTGATCCGGGCCAGGTGCGCGCTCAACGCCGACGACAGCAGGTCGTCGAGTGCCTCCACCTGTTCGACCACGCGTACGACGTGGTCATGCACGTCGCGAAAGAACGGTGCCGCGTCGGCCGGGACCCCGGTCAGCGACCCACCGGACAGCCGCGACATCGGCTCGCGCAGCGGAGCCGCCGCCCGCCGGAACTCCAGCACCTCGCGCTTGAGGGTGTAGATGCGCGCGGCGTCGTTGGTGCGGTCTCCGCTGAAGACCGACCGTTCGATCTCGTCCACGTCGATCTCCAGCGCCGACCCGACCGCTTCGTACTCGTCGACCACCCGGTCGCACACCGCGTAGACGACCGCCGCCGGTCCCTGGCCGAGGACCGCGGCGCGCTGCTCGAGGTCGTGACGCGCCTGAGCCAGATCGACCCCGGCACCGTGGCGCACGGTCACGACGTAGTGGTGGCCGAGGAACAGGTTGATCTCGCCGGTCTCGACCGCGTCGCGCTCGTCGACATACCACAACGTCTTGAGCACGAGGAACAGCCCGTCGTCGTAACGCTCGAGCTTGGGGCGCTGGTGCGCGTGCACGGCGTCCTCGACCGCAAGAGGGTGCAGGTCGAACGTCTTGGCCACGTGCGCAAGCTCGTCGGCGCCCGGGTCGTGCAGCCCCACCCAGACGAAGTCGTGGTCCTGCGTCGCCGCGGCGACCGCTGCCTCGACGTCGTCTCGGGCGCACCCGGTCGCCAACCTGGTGCCGTCGCGATAGACCGCGCTGTCCACAATCACCCGGTCATTGTGCCTGGCTAGGGTGGCCGGGTGGCTACGGTCCTGCTCGTCCGGCACGGGCGTACGGCGGCGAACACCGGTGCCGTGCTCGCTGGCCGCACCCCCGGCACCCGGCTCGACGACGAGGGAAGGCGGCAGGTGGAGTCCATCGGCCGGAGAATCGCCGCGCTGCCGCTGCAGCGGATCATCAGCAGCCCGCTCGAGCGCTGCCGGGAAACCGCGGCAGCGATCGCCGCGCAGCAGCCGACCACGCCCCGGGTCCGCAGCGACAAGCGGCTGAACGAGTGCGACTACGGCGCCTGGACGGGGGAGTTGCTCAAGGCGCTGTCCAAGCAGCCGCTGTGGAAGGTGGTGCAGGCGCACCCTTCCGGCGTGCGGTTCCCCGAGGGGGAGTCGATGCCGGCGATGCAGGCGCGGGCGGTTGCCGCGGTCCGCGAGATCGACGCCGAGGTCGAGGCCGAGGCCGGGCCCGACGGGCTGTGGGTCGCGGTCAGCCACGGCGACGTGATCAAGTCGGTGCTGGCGGAGGCGCTGGGCATGCACTTCGACCTGTTCCAGCGGGTGGTCGTCGACCCGGCCTCGGTGTCGGTCATCCGGTTCACGCCGCTGCGCCCCTTCGTCGTACACCTCAACGACTCAGGCAGCGACCTGGGCCCGCTGCGGCCCCCGAAGCGACGCCGCCGGCGGGTCAGCAGCGACGCCCCGGTCGGCGGGGGAGCGGGCGACGGCGGCACCCGGTCCACTGGCCGCCGAAGCCAAACGACGTCCTAGGGTCGTCGTCATGCCTCTCGTCCATCGATTCAACCCACCGGAGCGTTTCGTTGCCGGCACCGTCGGGGAACCCGGTCAGCGCACCTTCTTCCTCCAAGCCCGGGCCGGTGCCCGGGTCACCAGCGTGGCGCTGGAGAAGGAGCAGGTCAGCGTGCTGGCCGAACGCATCGACGAGCTGCTCGACGAGGTGCTGCGCAGCAGCGGCGGCGACAGCAGCGTGCCGGCGGTCGCGCCCCTCGAGCTCGAGGACGACCGGCCGCTGGACCAGCCGATCGAGGAGGAGTTCCGGGCCGGCACGATGACGCTCGCCTGGGATCCGGTCGCCACCCGCGTGGTCGTCGAGGTGTTCCCGGTTGACTCCGTCATCGCCGTCGAGCTGGAGACCGACGACGCGGAGGAGGAGGATCCCGCGCTCGATCCAACCGTGACCGCTGAGGGTGGCGAGGAGGGCGCTGTCGCCGAGGTGTCGGCCGACGAGGTCCTCGAGGTGCACCTGGAGCCGGCTGTGGCGCGTGCCTTCGTCAAGCGTGCGCTCGCGGTGATCTCCGCAGGTCGCCCGCCCTGCCCGTTCTGCGGGTCCCCACTGGATCCCGAAGGCCATGTCTGTCCGCGGGCCAACGGCTTCAAGCGCCTGTCGCAGTGACGTGTCGCATTGACGTGCCACAGTGACGCTGGAGGTCCTCTCGTCCGGCGTACTGGAGCTGGAGGGGCGGCTCATCACCGCTTCGAACGCCAGCTTCGTCGGCACCTGCACGCTCGACGAGGTCAGCGTCGGCTGCGTCTACAAGCCGGTGCGCGGTGAGCGTCCCCTGTGGGACTTCCCGGACGGCACCCTGGCCGCCCGTGAGCGGGCTGCCTTCCTGGTGTCGGAGGCGACCGGATGGTCGCTGGTGCCACCGACCGTGCTGCGCGACGGCCCGTTCGGGGTCGGCATGTGTCAGCTCTGGATCGACACGGACCCCGAGGTGGAGCTCGTCGACATCGTCTCGCTGGGGGACGTGCCGGCCGGCTGGATGCACATCCTCGATGCCGAGGACCAGCACCGCCGGCCGGTCTCCCTCGTGCACGCCGACGCACCGCAGCTGCAGCAGATGAGCGTGCTCGACGCGGTGATCAACAACGCCGACCGCAAGGGCGGTCACGTGCTCGTCGACGAGGCGGGCGCGGTGTTCGGCGTCGACCACGGCGTCTGCTTCCACACCGATCCCAAGCTGCGCACGGTGCTGTGGGGGTGGGCCGGGGCACCGCTGCCGCCCGAGTACGCCGACGTCCTGGCCGGGCTGGGCGACAGTCTGGGCGACGGCCCGGACGGCTGCTTGGGCAGGCAGCTGGCAGAGCTGCTGACGGGACCGGAGGTCGCGGCACTGAGTCGCCGCGTCCAGCGACTGCTGCGGCGGGACCGATTCCCGTCGCCGCCGCGCGACTGGCCAGCGATCCCGTGGCCGGCGTTCTGAGTACGTGGCAACTGCCCGGTGCGCCCCCTATTAGGCTTCCGGCATGCGAGCCTGGTCCGGTCCCGACGTACCCGTGCTCACACAGCGTTTCGGCTCTGCGCCGGCAGTCGTCATACACGACACGCAGAGTCACGGCCACGTCGTCACGGGGTCGGGCGACGCGGCCCGGCTCTACGTCTGCGGCATCACGCCGTACGATGCCACCCACCTGGGCCATGCGGCGACGTACCTCGCCTTCGACCTGCTCGTCCGCGCCTGGCGCGACGCCGGGCACGCTGTCGACTACGTGCAGAACGTCACCGACGTCGACGACCCGTTGCTCGAACGTGCCCGAGAGACCGGGCAGGACTACGAGCAGCTCGCCGAACGCGAGACCGAGCTGTTCCGGGCCGACATGGCGGCTCTGCGCATGGTCGCACCGTCCTCGTTCGTCGGTGCGGTGGAGGCGATGCCGCTGATCATCGA
>JALZMX010000073.1 GCA_030857985.1 Actinomycetota bacterium
GGAGAAGCCGAGCGGTCAGCCGCGCACGCGGCGGGTCCGCGGGTCCAGGGCGTCACGAAGTCCGTCACCCAGCAGGTTGAAGCCCAGGACCGCCAGACTGATGGCCAGCCCCGGATAGGCCATCAGCTGGGGCTCGCTCTGCAAGTACAGCCGGCTCTGGTTGATCATCGTGCCCCACTCCGGCGTCGGTGGCTGCGCCCCCAGGCCGAAGAATCCCAGTGCTGCCAGCGCCAGGATCACGCCACCGACCTGCAGGCTGGCCAGCACCACCACCGGCGAGATGACGTTGGGCAGGATGTGGCGCACCATCACCCGGCGGTCGGTGGCGCCCAGGGCGACCGCGGCAGCCACGTAGTCCCGTTGTCGGGCGCTGGCGACGAGGCCGCGCACGATGCGGGCGTAGCCGGCCCACGAGATGGCGATCAGGGCGAGGAAGACGTTGCGGATCCCCGGCCCCAGCGTGCCGACGATGGCGAGGTAGAGCAGGAGGTTCGGGAACGCGAGCAGCACATCGACCACCCGCATGATCAGGCTGTCCACCAGCCCGCCGTAGAAGCCGGCCACCAGCCCGATCGCGATCCCCACCACCGTCACGACGGCGGTCGCCAGGGCGGCGATGCCCAGCGACCAGCGGGCACCGAACAGCAACCGGCTCAACACGTCACGACCCAGCTCGTCGGTCCCGAGCGGGTGGTCCGCACTGGACCCGGCCAGTCGGGCGGTCGCATCCACCGCGGCCGGGTCGTGCGGAGCCAGGAACGGGGCGAACACCGCAGCCAGAGACAGGGCCACGATCAGGACCAGCCCGAAAGCGGCCAGCGGGTCGCGGAGCAGCGTACGGAGCGGCTTAGTCGCGGGAATGACCACGTCGTCGCGAACGGTGTCCGGCGCTGCCTCCTCGAGCAGACGTGCCTCGGCAGTCGGCAAGATGGTCACTGGTGGACCAGCCGGATCCGCGGGTCGAGCACCGCTTGCAGCAGGTCGACCCCGAGGTTGACCAGCAGGAACACCGTGCCGGTGAAGACGACGAACCCCTGGATGACCGGGTAGTCCCGGGCGAAGATCGCATCGACGACGAACGCGCCGATCCCGGGCAGCGCGAAGATCGTCTCCACGATGACCGTCCCGGTGACGAACCCGGCCAGGACGAGACCGGCGACGGTCACCACCGGCAGCAGGGCGTTGCGCAGGGCGTGGCGTACGACGACCGACCGCTGGGGAAAGCCCATCGCCCGCGCGGTCCGGACGTAGTCCTCCCCCAGCACCTCCAGCATGCTCGAGCGGGTCAGCCGCATCAGCCCGGCAGTCGCGCCCAGCGCGAGCGTGAGCACCGGCAGGACCAGGTGCTGCCAGGTCCCCCGCCCGGCGACCGGCAGCAGGCCCGCCTGCACGGCCACCACGATGATGAGCGCGTACGCCAGGACGAAGGCCGGCACCGAATCGCTCATCAGCGCGGCGAGCCGGGAGCAGTGATCGACCTTCGAGTTGCGCCGCACGGCGGACAGCACACCGATCGTCAGCGCCAACCCCAGCGCAAGGACGAAGGCCGGCAGGGTGACCGCCAGGGTCGCCGGGGCCCGGTCCGCGAGCTCACCGAGCACCGGCTCACCGCTGCGGAAGGACGTGCCGAGATCGCCCTGGAACAGGCCGAACACGAAGCGGGCGTACTGCACGACGGCGGGGTCGTTGAGCCCGTTCGACTCCCGGAACGCCTCCAACTGCTCGGGAGTCGGCGGCTCGTCTCCCCGCCCATCCAGGATCAACTGGGCGGGGTCGCCCGGCGCGAGCCCGGCGAGCAGGAACGCCAGAAGCGAGATGCCCAGCCACGTCGGGATCACGGCGACCAGACGTCGCAGGGCGTACGTCGTCACGATCGGGCAGCGGGACCGAACGGAGCCTCGCTCACTTGACCTTGAAGGCCGTCGCCCATCGCTGGTTCGTCCCCGACGGGTGGATCTCGATGCCGGCGACCTTGTCGCTCATCGCGTAGGTGCGGTAGTTGCCGGACAGCGGGATGCCACCGACCTCGACGTCCACCAGCTCGCGCATCGCCTCTGCCGCCGTGCGGCGCAGCATCGTGTCGTCCTTGGCCGACAGCGTCTGCGCGATCAGCTCGTCGAACTTCGTACCGGGCCCTGGCGAGATGATCTTGGCGTTCATGCCGGTTGCCTGGGAGTACCACCGCAGCGCGGTGAGGAAGGCCGGGTTGGCGTCGTTCTGGCTCGGCTGGGAGATGTCGAGGTCGTAGTCGCCGCTGTTCAGGGCCGTCCGGTAGGCACCGGCGTCGAGCTGCTTGATCCTCCCGTCGATGCCGACTTCACGCAGCTGGGCTTGCACGAACTCCGCCACGTTCAGGTCAATCCGGGCGAAGATGATCGCGAGCTCGAGCGGCTGGCCGTCCTTGGTACGGATGCCGTCGCCCTGCCGCGTCCAGCCGGCCTCGTCGAGCAGCCGGCCGGCTTCGGCCCGATCGAAGGGCACACCCTTCACCATGTCGGCGAAGTCGCCGAGGATCGCCGGTGGCGCCACCGTGGTGACCTGCTCGGCGTTGCCGTCGAGCAGTCCCTCCACGAAGCTCTTCGTGTCCATCGACGCCGCGACCGCCCGTCGCAGCCGCACGTCGTCCAGCAGCTTCGGCGTCCCGGCGGCGTCCCGACGGGCGACGTACATCAACGTCACGTTGCCGACCGGAGACTGCTCGATCGTGGTTCCCGGCCGGCCCTCGATGGTCGACAGGACGCCCTGCGGCACGTCGGTGACCAGGTCCACCTTCCCGGCCTGCAGCGCCAGCAGGCGAGTGGTGTCGTCCGGGAAGAACCGGAAGGTGATCTTGTCCAGCTTCGGGGCCTTCCCGTGGTACTCCTCGTTGCGCTCGACGACCAGCTGCTCCTGGGGGGAGTACTCCGTCACCTTGAACGGCCCGCTACAGATCGGCATCGGGTCGTTGAGCGGGTCCTCGCCCGGCGGCAGCACGACGTAGGTCGGATGGTTGATCTGATCGATCAGCCGCAGGTTGGGCTTGGTTGGAGTGATGTCGACGGTCTGCTCATCGACGACCATCGCCGAGTCGGCGCCCAGGAAGCTGAAGCCGATCGACGGCTCGGCCACGGTGTAGTCGATCGAGGCCTTGACCGCCTCGGCGGTCACCGGTGAGCCGTCGCTGAACGTCTTTCCCGTGGCGAGCTTGAAGCGGTAGGTGTTGTCACCGACCAGCTCCCACGAGTCGGCGAGCATGGGCTCGAGTGAGTAGTCCGTGCCGAGGTGCACCAGCGTCTCGCAGACATCGGCGTTGAGCGGGTAGGACGGTCGGCGCTTGCGGTCGCCCTCGCTGTCGACCCAGGGATCCGCGGACACGCCGACCACCAGCTCCTGAACGGCTGCCGGCTCGGCCGAAGCGGAGGATTCGCCCTGCGAGGTGTCGTTGGTGCCGCCGCAGGCCGTGGCCACCAGGCTCAGCAGCAGCAGCGACGAGACGGTGCGGGCGCGTCGGATCGCGGCGCGGGGGGTGGGGCGGGTGGTCACAGACGGGTCTCCTTCGGCGCGGCCGCAGGCAAGGCGAAATGCCCCACTCGTACGGGGAATCCCGCGACGGTAGTTTGACGATGAACGCCTGGTAAGTGCGCCGGACACCTACGGGGAGGGGCTGGACGCGGGCGACGCGCTCTGGGTCGGGCGCGTACTTGGGCTGGAGTCGCTGCTCGCGCTCACCCGTGGGGTCGGGCTCGGCGAACCACCGGAGCGCGCGGACGGGCTGGGCGAGGCAGAACGCTGCGGATCGGGAGACGACGACGTCCCGGCCGACGCGCGCGGCGAGCCGGACGGTGCCACCTGCTGGAGGGTGATCTCGTCCTTTACCACCTCGAGCAGTTGCGCCTCGTACTCCGTCAGACGCGCCCGGACCTCCTCGATGCTCAACCCCTCGAGGTTTCCGCCGAACTCCATGATCTCCGCCCACAGGGCTTCGAGCTCGGCGAGGGTGGCGTCGCTCGGAACCCCCGGCAGGGTCAGGACCAGCTGCTGGGCGAGCGCCTGCGTGACGCACTGGACGCAGGCGTAGTTGAGCGAGCCGGCGAGGTTCTGCGGGATGGCGACGTCGGCCTGCCCGATCACCAGGACGATCTGGAAGGCGATCGCGACCGTCGTGCAGTCCTGACAGCTGGCGAAGGCGTAGGCCTCGTTCTTGTTGAGCACCGTCCCGTCGTCGGCCCAGACAAAGGCGAAGGCGACGTCGTACAAGGTCGTGCCGTCGGTGGTGTTGAGGGCGAAGGCCTGGTTGTCGCCAGGGCCGGGCGCGCCCGGTCTGTCGAACGGGAAGATCCACGGGGTGCTGCCGTTGCGGGGGAGCAGGACCACCGCGAGTTGCGCCTCGTCCTGCGTCGTCTGGGGCGCGGTCGGCGAGGCGTAGAACGCCGCTGCGGCGGCGACGTCGCCGTCGCGCACGCCGCTGCCGCGTACAGC
>JALZMX010000324.1 GCA_030857985.1 Actinomycetota bacterium
GAGTCGGTGCGCCGCCGGCCGTACGCCGTGGTCCTTCTCGACGAGGTCGAGAAGGCGCACCCGGACGTCTTCGACGTGCTGCTGCAGGTGCTCGACGACGGCCGGCTCACCGACGGGCAGGGCCGCACCGTCGACTTCCGCAACACCATCCTGGTGATGACGAGCAACCTCGGCTCGGCCTACGTCAGCGACCCCTTGCTCACCGCCGACCAGCGCTGCGACAAGGTCATGGACGTGGTCCAGCACGCGTTCAAGCCGGAGTTTCTCAACCGGCTGGACGACGTCGTGCTGTTCGACGCGCTCGACACGAAGGAGCTGGCGCGGATCGTCGACCTGCAGGTCGCCCTGCTCGCAAAGCGCCTGCTCGACCGGCGGCTCACGCTGACCGTGACCGACGCGGCGCGGGAGTGGCTGACGCTGACCGGATTCGATCCGGTGTACGGCGCGCGGCCGCTGCGCCGGCTGGTGCAGAAGGCGATCGGCGACGCCCTGGCGCGGGCCCTGCTGTCGGGCGAGATCCGCGACGGTGACGAGGTGGTCGTGGACCGGGGAGGCGATGGCCTCGGGGTGCGGCCCACCAAGCGGCTGGTCGCCTGACGCCTAGTCGGTGTCGTCACAGTCCGTGACTGAACGCCGCGATTGTCGCGAACCCTCTTCCCATGGCAGCCACGATCCGCCACTATTCGCTCGGAGCGCACCGGGGGGTGTGCCGGGGAGGAAGACACCATGAACAAGCTCTGCAGGGCGGTCGCGCCGAACGGGGCGGTGTCCCTCGCCGAGGTGCCGGGCCCGGCGGGGCTGGACTTCGCCCGCGGGGTGCTCTACGCCGGAAGCCTGAGCGAGCAGGGTCCCGACTCGCTGCTCGCCGTGGGACCGGCCGCCTTCCAGCCGGCCGGGTAGCCGTACCGCATGTCAGCCCCGGTCCCCGCGAGGCCGGGGCTGATGTGTTGATCGGGTGACGATTGCATGGCCTCCGGACGTCAAGATGCGATCACGGCTCGTGAGAGGGTTCGCTGCGCGCGGACGCCGGGTAGGCGAATCGTGAGCGCGACGCAGTGAACGTCCCATCCAACCAGGAGGCCTCAATGACGACGGCTACGAGCACCGAGAAGGACCAGCGGACCAGCGCCAGCGGCGAGAAGGGGTTGCAGCGGCAGGGAACGAGCCAACTCTCCACGCCGCAGGGCAAGACGGCGATCGCCGACTCGGTTGTGGCCAAGATCGCCGGCATGGCGGCCAAGGAGGTCAACGGCGTCTACCGGATGGGCGGTGGAGCGTCCCGAGCGTTCGGCTCGTTGAAGGAGCGCTTTCCCGGAAGCAGCGGCCCGAGCGTGACCTACGGGGTTGCGGTCGAGGTAGGGGAGACGCAGGCGGCCGTCGACATCGCCTTGATCGTCGAGTACGGCGTGAGCATCCTCGAGCTGTCGCAGGGCGTCCGGCGCAACGTGATCGGCAGCATCGAGCGGATGACCGGGCTCGAGGTCACCGAGGTCAACATCTCTGTTGACGACGTGCACCTGCCCAACGAGCGGGACGAGAGCGACAGCGAGGAGCCCGCACCGCGCGTCCGATGAGCGAACCAGGCGCCGCTGTCGAAGGCGAACGGCATCCGGCCGACCTCGTCGCCGAGCGAGTGCTGGCCTGTTCGTCCGTCGCCGCGCTGGCAGGTGGGTTGGCCGGGCAGGCAGCCACGTACCTTCCCGGACGACGGGTCGCCGGGGTCTCGTGGCGGGACGACGTCTGTGAGGTGGCAGTCGTGCTCCGGCTCGACGGGCGCCCACTGCCCGAACTCGCGGAAGAGGTGCGCCGGGCGGTGGAGCCGGTCGCCGATGGCCGCGCCGTCGATGTCCTCGTCGCCGATGTGGTGGTAGGTGGGCCAGCCCTTCCGCTGCCTCCGGGCGCGCAATGAGCGCCGGCGAGGGCCCCCGCACCCGCGAAGAGTTTCGCCGTTTCGTCTTCGTCCACCACCCGGACCGGGGCGGGAACCCGGAGACCTTCGCCGCCGGCGTCGCCGCCTTTCGCCAGCATGGCTCCCGACCGGCCTCGCCAGTCGTCTTCTACCGCAAGCGAACCGTCCTTGCGCAACTCCTCGAGCAGTTGCGCACCCTGCTTCGAAAGCCCGGCGCGGGCGATCGGGCGAGCGAGAAGAGAGCGAGACGATGACCTGGACCGCGTTGGGCCTGCTGTACGGCCTGTTCCTCGGGACTGCTGCAGCCTTCGGCGGTACGGCCGAGTTCCTCACCGTGCTCGTGCTCGGCGCGATCGGCCTGTTTGTCGGCCGGGTGCTCGACGGTGCGGTCGACCTCACGACGTACGTCGGTGGCAAGGACCGGCAACGCCCGTGACAGTCGTGCAGGACGCTCCGGGCGTGCCGGCGAGCAAGGACGACCCGGGGATGCGCGGCGCGCTGGAGTTGCGCGACCGCGCGGTCGTCCGACTGGTGGTGGCTGCCGCCAGCGAGGTCCACGAGGTCGCCGCGCCCGTGTCACGGGTGCTCGGGCAGGCCCTCGGCAGCGCCGACCTCGACGGGCGCGTCAAGGCCGACGTCACCGTTGCCGGGGACGTCGCGACGGTACGGGTGTCGTTGTCAGTCC
>JALZMX010000002.1 GCA_030857985.1 Actinomycetota bacterium
CAGCCCGGATAGGGCGAACGTGAGCTTCAGCGCGATGGACCGGTCGTCTCCAGTGGCGGTCGGGTCCCACGGGTAGGTCGACCAGCCGGCTGGTGCCACGTCGTCCTCGTGAGCGTCGGACCCGAGCAGGCTCATCACCGTCGACGTACGCCCGGCGACGCCGTCGTCATTGCCGGCCAGCAGGATGCCGAGGGTGCCGGGGTTATCGGCCGGCCAGTCGACCTCGACGGCCCCGGCCACGCACTGTGCGTGCAGCACGGACTGGGTCAGGCGGTGAGCCTCGGCCGCGTCGTCGAACGGCAGGGTGACCCAACGGCGCGTCGCAGGCAGCGGATGCAGCCGGAACAGTGCCTCGGTGATAACGGCGAGGGTGCCGAACGACCCGGCCACGAGCTTGCCGACGTCGTAGCCGGCGACATTCTTCACAACCCGTCCGCCGGACTTGGCGATCACCCCGTCGGCGCGGACCACGGTCAGCCCGATCAGCAGGTCGCGCATCGTGCCTGCCGCAACCCGGCCAGGTCCGCTGGTCGCGGCGGCCAGGGTGCCGCCGATGCTCGAACCAGGCACGGTCTCGTCGACGGCGAGCAGCTGCCGTGACGTCGAGACCGTTTCCTGTACGTCCGACAGCCGGGCGCCGGCCTGCGTGACCACGATGAGGTCTCCGGCCGCGTGCTCGAGCACCTGGTCGAGACCGCTGAGGTCGAGCAGCACGTCGGCGCTCGTCGGCGGGCGACCCCAGGTCAGCTTGGTCCGGCGTCCGGTCGCGACGACGGTGAGACCGTGCGCGTCGGTAGCCCGCAGCACCTCCGACACCTGTTCGGTCGAGGTAGGTCGGGCGACGACCGCCGCGGGTACGCCGTCGACGTGGTCGCCCTCGACCGCGTCGCGCACGTCCTGGCATGCCGAGGCGATCGCCGCGTGCGCCGTACCGTCGACGATGGTGGTGGTCGACATCAGAAGACCTCCGCCAGTCCGGCTTCCTGCAACCGATGGGCGCCCTTGTGCCGGCCGGGCACCTCACCGCACAACCGCGGTGTCGGGAACACCTTGCCGGGGTTGGAGATGCCGGCGGGATCGAAGGCGCACCGGACGAGCTGCATGGTGTCGAGGTCGTCGTCGGTGTACATCCGCGGCATGTACGCCGCCTTGTCGATACCGACGCCGTGCTCACCGGTGATCGACCCGCCGTGGCCGATGCACAGGTCGAGAATCGCGCCGCTGACCTTTTCGGCGGCCTCGCCGGCACCCTCGATCGCGTCGTCGAAGAGCACCAGCGGGTGCAGGTTGCCGTCTCCGGCGTGGAACACGTTCGCGACCCGTACGCCTGACTCGGTCGACAGGTCGGCGATCGCCTTGAGCACCTCGGGCAGCGCGGTCCGCGGGATGACGCCGTCCTGGACGATGTAGTCGGGGCTGATCCGGCCGACGGCCGCGAACGCGGACTTGCGACCCTTCCAGATGAGGGCGCGGTCCACGGGGTCGCGCGCCACACGCAGCTCGAATGCGCCGTGCTCGTTGCAGAGGCGCTCGACCTCGGTGAACTCGCCCGCGACCTCGACGGCGGCGCCGTCCAGCTCGATCACCAGCACCGCACCGGCACCGGCAGGGTAGTTGCAGTGCACCGCCGCCTCGGCAGCCTCGATGGCGAGGGCGTCCATCATCTCGATCGCGGCGGGAACGATGCCCGCCGCGATGATGGCTGACGTCGCGGCTCCGGCCTGGTCGGTCGTCTCGAAGCCCACCAGGAGGGTGCGCACCTCCTCTGGAAGCCTGACGAGCTTCACGGTCACGGCGGTGACGATGCCGAGGGTTCCCTCGGAGCCGATTACCGCACCGAGCAGGTCGTAGCCGGGCGCATCCGGGGCCACCCCGCCGAGCTGTACGACCTCGCCGTCGGGGGCGACCAGCTCCGCACCGACGACGTGGTTGGTGGTGAAGCCGTATTTCAGGCAGTGCGCTCCCCCGGAGTTCTCCGCGACGTTGCCCCCGATAGAGCAGATCTGCTGGCTCGACGGGTCCGGGGCGTAGTAGTAGCCCTGCGGGGTGGCCACCTTGGTCACGTCGAGATTGATCACTCCGGGCTCGACGACGGCGCGCTGGTCCTCACGGCGTACCTCTCGAATCGAGCGCAGCCGAGAGGTCACGACGAGTACGCCGTCGGCGCGCGGGAGCGCACCACCGGACAGGCCGGTGCCCGACCCGCGGGCGACGAAGGGGAGCCGGTGTTCGGCACAGGAACGGATCACGCCGGCGAGCTGCGCAC
>JALZMX010000019.1 GCA_030857985.1 Actinomycetota bacterium
CGAGGAGTACGTCGCCCGTGAGCAGCGGGCCGCCGATGCCGACCCGACGGCTCCTCGCGTGGCCGGCGCCTGACCGCTCGGCTCGGGCGCCCGACCGGTGGTTTCCCGCGGTATCCCACCTGCCCGAGGTCTCGGGCAGGTGGGATACCGCGGGGAAACCACCGGTCGGGCGCCCGAGCCGAGCGGTCAGGCGCCGGCCACGCGAGGAGCCGTCGGGTCGGCATCGGCGGCCCGCTGCTCACGGGCGACGTACTCCTCGATCGCCTCGACATCGCCCTGGGCCCGGGTCACCACCGCGAGCAGGTCGCTCATCGTGGAGACCTCCTCGACCTGCTCCTTGATGAACCACTGCATGAACTGGTCGGAGGCGAAGTCGGCTTCCTCGCGGGCGATCCTGGTCAGCTGGTTAACCTGCTCGGTGACCCGCTTCTCCTGGTCCAGGGCCAACCGCACCGGCGCCACGATGTCGGCGAACTGCGTGGTCGGAGCCGGAACGCCAGGGATTTGCACCTCGGCATCCTGGTCGAGCAGGTAGCGCACCATCATCATCGCGTGCTGGCGTTCCTCGAGCGCCTGGGTGTAGAAGAACGTCGCCATCTGCGGCATCGTCCGGGCGTCGTAGTAGATCGCACAGGAGAGGTACTGCTGGTGCGCGGCGAACTCGTTGCCGAGCTGCGCGTTGAGCTGGTCGATGAATCGAGGCGCGGGCATCCGGACTCCTCCAAGGCGAGACGGAAGCGGGTACGGCGATGCGATGCCGTATCTTCTCAGACCGACAGCATCGGCTGCTCTGAGTAAGGCAAGCCTAAGCATTGCCTGCTAGGGTCGGCACCGTGCCGCCGATGCCCAAGAAGAAGTGCTGCGTCTCCAAGCCACGCTGCAAGCGCTGCCCGATCCGGCTGCTCTCCGAGGGCAGGCTGCCGGCCGGCTACACGGTGAAGAAGCGCAAGCTCGTGGCCGACAAGAAGGCAGCCAAGGCCGCCAAGAAGGCCAGCTGGCGCCAGGTTGCCTAGACCACCGGCTCCGAGCCACGAGCACAGTTGCCTGCCTTGCCGCACGCGGCAGACCGCTCACCGGCGCAGTGGCTCCAGGTCGTGTGCCCGCCGGATCTCCTCGACGACCCGCGCCATGATCTCGTTCAGGCCGAAGTCCTTGGAGGTGAAGACCGCCGCCACCCCTTGGGCCTGCAGCGCGGCGGCGTCCGTGGACGGGACGATGCCACCCACCACCACCGGCAGCCCTCCCAGTCCTGCCGCGCGCAGCCCGGCCAGCACCTCGGGAACCAGCTCCATGTGCGAGCCCGACAGGATGGAGATGCCGACGCAGTGCACGTCCTCATCGACCGCGGCAGCGACAATCTGCGCCGGCGTGAGCCGGATGCCCTGGTAGATCACCTCGAACCCGGCGTCGCGGGCCCGCACCGCCACCTGCTCGGCGCCGTTGGAGTGCCCGTCCAGGCCGGGCTTGGCAACCAGCAGCCGCAGCCGCCCGCCCAGCTGGTCAGCGGTACGCCGGACCGCGTCGCGGACCGCCCTCAGCTCGACGCCCGCTTGCACCGCCACCCCGACTGCTGCGGTCACGCCGGTGGGCGCGCGGTACTCCCCGAACACCGCGCGCAGGGCGTTCGCCCACTCCCCCGTCGTGACACCGGCCCGTGCGGCCACGAGGGTGGCCTCCATCAAGTTGCGACCGGACTCCGCGTCAGCCCGCAGCCGGTCGAGTGCCGCATCGACGGCGTCGGCGTCGCGCGCCTCCCGCCACTCCCGCACACCGCTGACCGCCGCCGACTCCGCCTGGGGATCGGGCGCCTGGATCACCGTGTCGAGATCGGCGGTCAGCGGGGAATCCTCGGTCTCGACGAAGGAGTTGACTCCGACGACCCGGTCCTCTCCCGACTCGATCCGTGCCCGGCGAGCGGCGAGCGAGGTCACCAGAGCCTGCTTCATGTAGCCCGACTCGACCGCCGGAATCACCCCTCCCAGCGCCTGGACCCGGTCCATCTCGGCGCGGCCCTGCTCCAGCAGCTCGGCCACCAGCGCCTCGATCACGGCCGAGCCGGCGAACAGGTCGTCGTACTCCAGGAGATCCGACTCGAAGGCCAGCACCTGCTGCAACCGCAACGACCACTGCTGGTCCCAGGGCCGCGGCAGCCCGAACGCCTCGTTCCACGCCGGGAGCTGGACGGCGCGGGCGCGGGCGTCCTTGGACAGGGTGACCCCCAGCATCTCGAGCACGACGCGTTGCACGTTGTTCTCCGGCTGCGCTTCGGTGAGGCCGAGCGAGTTGACCTGTACGCCGTAACGGAACCGGCGCAGCACGGGATCCTCGACGCCGTACCGCTCTCGGGTGATCTCGTCCCAGAGCTGCGCGAACGCACGCATCTTGCACATCTCCTCGACGAAACGCACACCGGCGTTGACGAAGAAGGAAATGCGGCCCACGACCGTTGGGAAGTCCTCCGCGGCCACCTGCCCGGCGTCACGGACCGCATCCAGGACCGCGGTGGCGGTGCACAGCGCGTAGGCGAGCTCCTGGGTCGGTGTCGCGCCGGCCTCCTGCAGGTGGTAGCTGCAGATGTTGATCGGGTTCCACCTCGGGATGTGGTTGACCGTGTAGGCGATCAGGTCGGTGGTGAGCCGCAGGGAGTGCTCGGGAGGGAACACGTAGGTTCCCCGCGAGAGGTACTCCTTGACGATGTCGTTCTGCGTCGTCCCGGTCAGCTCGCGCCGCGCCTGGGACGGATCGGCGCCCTGCGCCTCGGCCTGTTCCTCGGCCACCACCTCGTACAGCGCGAGCAGCCACATCGCGGTGGCGTTGATCGTCATCGAGGTGTTCATCTGCGCCAGCGGGATGCCGGCGAACAACCTCCGCATCTCGCCCAGGTGCGGGACCGGCACGCCGACCTTGCCCACTTCGCCGCGGGCGAGCACGGAGTCGGGGTCGTATCCGGTCTGCGTCGGCAGGTCGAACGCCACCGACAACCCGGTCTGGCCCTTGGCCAGGTTGCGCCTGTACAGAGCGTTGGAATCGATCGCCGAGCTGTGCCCGGCGTACGTCCGCATCAACCACGGCTCGTCGCGCATGTCAGGAGTAGTCGAAGAAGCCCGAACCGCTCTTGCGGCCCAGTTTCCCGGCATCGACCATCCGCGAGAGCAGCTCCGGCGGGTAGAACTTCTCGTCCGCGCACTCGCGGTAGATGTTCAGCGTCGCGTCCCGAAGGATGTCGACGCCGGTGAGGTCGATCGTGGCCAGCGGTCCCATCGCGTGCCCGAAGCCGAGCTTGCAGGCGGTGTCGATGTCCTCCGCACTCGCCACGCCGTTCTCGTACAACGCGACCGCCTCCATCGCCAAGGCGCTGACCAACCGTGTCGTCACGAAGCCGGCCACGTCACGGTTGACCACGATGCAGGCCTTGCCGAGCCCTTCGGCGAAGTCCCGCGCCCGTTGCAGTGCGGCGTCGCTGGTCTGCAGCCCTCGCACCAGCTCACACAGCGCCATCATCGGAACCGGCGAGAAGAAGTGGGTGCCCACCACCGACTCCGGTCTCTGCGTGGCGGAGGCGATCTTGGTGATCGGGATCGCCGAGGTGTTCGTGGCCAGCAGCGTGCCCTCGCCGCAGACCCGATCCAGCACCTCGAACACCTCGCGCTTGACGTCGAGGTCCTCGAACACCGCTTCCACGACGATCTCGGCGTGCCCGGCGGCCTCGAGATCGGTCGTCGTGGTGATGCGGGACCTCGCGGCGTCGCGGTCGTCGGGGGACAACCGCCCCTTGTCGACGAAGCGGGCCAGCGACTTCTCGATCCCGTCGACGCCTCGATCCAGGGCCGACTGGGTCAGGTCGCGCAGCGTCACGTCCCACCCGGCGGTGGACGCCACCTGCGCGATCCCTGCCCCCATCAGCCCGGCTCCGACAACCGCCAGCCTCTGCGCCATCTGCTGCTCCTCTGTCGTGGATGCCCTTTGCGGTCGCGGCCGACAGGGCAGCCTAGCCGCACCTGGCGGGTGCGGCCGCCGCCCCGGTCCGTAGGCTGCTCCGCATGGTCAACCTCACCCGCATCTACACCCGGACCGGTGACGACGGCACCACCCGCCTCGGCGACATGAGCCTCACCCAGAAGACCGACCTGCGGCTGGCGGCGTACGCCGACGTCGACGAGGCGAACTCACAGATCGGCTACGCGCTGGCCCTGGGTGGTCTCGACGCCGACGTGGCCGAGGCTCTCACCCGGGTGCAGAACGACCTGTTCGACGTCGGAGCCGACCTGTCCTGCCCGGTGGTCGAGAATCCCGAGTATCCCCCGCTGCGGGTCACCCAGGACTACGTCGACCGGCTCGAGGGCTGGTGCGACCACTACAACGAGCCGCTGG
This sequence comes from Actinomycetota bacterium, assembly GCA_030857985.1. Classification (GTDB taxonomy): domain Bacteria; phylum Actinomycetota; class Actinomycetes; order Propionibacteriales; family Nocardioidaceae; genus JALZMX01. The sequence goes on from JALZMX010000019.1 coordinate 4,372, forward strand.
AGAAGCTGCGGTCGTTCATCCTGCCCGGGGGCACAGTAGGTGCGGCGTTGCTGCACGTCGCCCGCAGCGTCGTACGCCGGGCCGAGCGGGCGAGCTGGGCGGCGTACGGCGAGCACGGCGGCTCGATGAACGTGCTGACCGCGAAGTACCTCAACCGGCTCAGCGACCTGCTCTTCATCCTGGCCCGACACGCCAACCGCGAGAACGGCGACGTGCTGTGGCGACCCGGCGGCGAGCACGCCCACTGACCCCTCTCCCTCGCGCCGAGGTTGCACATCAGACCCGTCCCCTCGCATCGAGGTTGCGCATCAGTCCCGTCCCCTCGTGCCGAGGTTGCGCATCAGCACCGCATCAGCACCGCAGCAGTCGCTCGAGCGGCATCCAACGCCACTGCTGGCCGGTGCGCGCCTCGAACTCGCGAGCCCGGCTGATCTGCTCGAGCACCTCGCCGCAGGCCGGCTTCCATCCGCGCTGCAGTAACCGCTCCGACGTGACGGCGACGAGCTCGGCCGGACGTCGCCAGAGCTCGCCCTTGCCGGCCACGTCGATCGCCCAGCCAGCCTCATTGCGCATCCGCTCCCGGCGCACCGCGTCGTGCGCCCGCTGCTCCCGACTGCTGTGATCGGCCTCGCCGTCGAACTCCGACCCGACACGGTAGGCACGCCAACCCAGGTCCAGGCGCCCGATGAGCTCCCCCCACGAGTCGTGAACCGGGATCTGGGTCGTTGGGCGTGGAAGCCCCGCATCGATGAACAGCACCCGTTGCTCGCTCTCCGGGATCGACTCCGCCCCACCGTCGGCTACGGCCAGGTTCGCCCGCAGCCTGCGACAGTTCCGGCACGCCACGAGCAGAGCCGTGCGGCGCCACAGATCGTGCACCGAGACGCGCTCGTGATGGAGGAACGCGTCGAGGGCCGCCACAGCTCGCGGTCGTGGTGAGAAGCGTCCGAGATCAAGGGCGGTGCGCAGATCCCGGGTACGGCGCAGCCCGTGCTGCTCGATGACGTCGGCTTCCACGAGTTCGGCCTGGTACGGCTTGACACCGAGTACCCGGGTCGGCGTGACGTCCGGGGACACGATGGCGTGGATCGGCTCCCGCGCGATGTCCTGCCCCGGAGCCAGCACATCGATCTCGCCGAGCCAGGCCGCGGTCTGACGACAGAGCACTGTGTCGTGGGGCCGCACCAGGCGGACCGCCATAGCGCGGCTCTCGAGCGTGTCGGGCACATCGGCGTAGGCATACGCCCCCTTGACCACACGGCGCACTGCGTCTGCGGCAAGCGCACGATTGAGGGCGCCACGGCTGAGGCCGCGGGCACGCCACTGCGCCAGCGTGAAGATGTCCATCGCAGGAGGATGACCGAAGAGCCACCCTGCTTGTTTCGACTGTCCACAGGTCCGCGAACGTCGGCTGGAGCGGACGGTACTGTCGCGCAACCTCGGCGCGCAGGGCGGGGCTGTTGCGCAACCTTGGCGCGGACGGTACTGTCGCGCAACCTCGGTGCGAAGGGGGGGTCAGCTGGTCAGCAGGTCGCGACCGGGGGGCGCGGCCTCCAGCCAGGCCATCAGCCCGGTCAGGGCGCTCGTGGTCAGCGCGAGGTCGAGCGGTTCGCCGGCATATCTGCACTCCACCACGACGGCGTCGTCGTACAGGGCGAACTCCTCGCTGCCCTGGGCGGGCCGTCGGGACACCACGGACAGCTCCGAGCGCCGCAGTACCTTCAGCGGCCGCGGGGACAGGGAGAAGATCCGGAACCACTCCAGGTCGCCGCCGGAGTAGCGCCCGAGGCCCAGCACCCAGCTGCGGCCGACCTTGGCCGGGCGCAGCCGCACGCTGAGCTCGAACGTACCGCCGTGGCGGGTCAGCCAGCGGCGGCGCACGATCAGCCAGAGCGCGATCAGGAGCAGGGCCAGCAGGCACGCAACGATCACATCGAGGGCGATGGCCCAGGCTGGCAACAAGCTGCCTACTTCGCTTTCTCCGCGGCGCGGATGCGAGCCTGGGCGCGTCGCAAGGCGTCCTGGGCCTCCTCGTCCTGCTCACCTGCGGCCTGCGCCCGATCCAGCTCGTGCCTGGCCTTGTCGAGGTCGATCTCGTGTGACATCTCCGCGTGCTCGGACAGGATCGACACCCGGTTGGCGGCAACGGACAGGAAGCCGGCGTCGACCGCGGCGACCCAGCTCTCGTTGCTGTCGGTGGTCACCTCGACGACGCCGTCGACCATCAGCGACAGCATGGGCGCGTGGTTGGGCAGCACACCGACGTCGCCCTCGGTCGTGCGGGCGAGGACCATGGTGGCCTCACCCGACCAGACCAGGCGGTCGGCGGCTACCAGCTCCACGTGCAGCAGGTCAGCCACGACGTCACCTCCGGTTTCTGTCAGAGACTCTTCTGGATCTCGGACCACTTGCGGTCGACGTCGTCGAGCCCACCGCACATGAAGAACGCCTGCTCGGCCACGTGGTCGTAGTCACCGCCGGAGATCTTCTGGAACGCCTCGATGGTGTCCTCCAGCGACACCGTCGAACCCTCGATGCCGGTGAACTGCTTGGCGACGTAGGTGTTCTGTGACAGGAAGCGCTGGATGCGCCGGGCCCGGTTGACGAGGACCTTGTCCTCCTCCGACAGCTCGTCGACACCGAGGATCGCGATGATGTCCTGCAGCTCCTTGTTCCGCTGCAGGATCTGCTTCACCCGCACCGCGGTGTCGTAGTGCTCCTGGGAGATATAGCGCGGGTCGAGGATCCGCGACGTCGAGGTGAGTGGGTCGACCGCCGGATAGATGCCCACCGAGGCGATGTCGCGCGAGAGCTCGGTGGTCGCGTCCAGGTGCGCGAACGTCGTGGCCGGCGCCGGGTCGGTGTAGTCGTCAGCGGGCACATAGATCGCCTGCATCGACGTGATCGAGTGACCCCGGGTGGAGGTGATCCGCTCCTGCAGGGTGCCCATCTCGTCGGCCAGGTTGGGCTGGTAACCAACCGCTGACGGCATCCGGCCCAGCAACGTCGACACCTCCGAGCCGGCCTGGGTGAAGCGGAAGATGTTGTCGATGAAGAGCAGGACGTCCTGGTTCTGTACGTCGCGGAAGTACTCCGCCATGGTCAGGGCCGACAGCGCCACCCGCAGCCGGGTTCCCGGCGGCTCGTCCATCTGGCCGAACACGAGCGCGGTCTGGCCGATCACCTCGGACTCGGTCATCTCCTCGATCAGGTCGTTGCCCTCGCGCGTGCGCTCACCGACCCCGGCGAACACCGACACGCCCTCGTGGTCGCGGGCGACCCGGGCGATCATCTCCTGGATCAGCACGGTCTTGCCGACCCCGGCGCCACCGAACAGGCCGATCTTGCCCCCTTGGACGTAGGGGGTCAGCAGGTCGATGACTTTGATCCCGGTGTGGAACATTTCGGTCCGTGACTCGAGCTGGTCGAAGGCCGGAGCGTTGCGATGGATCGGCCAACGCTCGGTGACCTCGAGCCGCTCACCCTCCTTCAGGTTGAGGCAGTCCCCGATCGTGTTGAAGACGTGGCCCTTGGTGACGTCACCGACCGGAACCGAGATGGCCTCGCCGGTGTCGCGCACCGCAGCGCCTCGCACGAGACCGTCCGTCGGCTGCATCGAGATGGCCCGGATGACGTTGTCGCCGATGTGCTGGGCGACTTCGAGGGTCAGGGTGCGTTGCTCGCCCCCCAGCTCCAGCCCGACCTCGAGCGCGTTGTAGATCTCGGGCATCGCGTCGCTGGGGAACTCGATGTCGACCACCGGCCCGATCACCCGGGCGATGCGTCCGACACCGGCCGGCGCCTGCTCCGATGTGTTCGCGGTGTCCTCGTTGAGCGTGGCAGTCATTGGCTTCTCACTCACTCCCCGCGGTCGCGTCGGCCAGCGCATTGACGCCACCGACGATCTCGCTGATTTCCTGGGTTATCCCCGCCTGGCGGGCCTGGTTGGCGATCCGGGTGTACTTCTGGATGAGGTCCTCGGCATTGTCGGTCGCCGACTTCATCGCGCGCTGGCGCGCGGCGAGCTCGGAGGCCGAGGCCTGCAGGAGGCAGAAGAAGATCCGGCTCTGAACGTACTTCGGCAACAGGCCGTCGAGCACATCGGCGGCCGACGGCTCGAACTCGTACAGCGGCAGCACCTCCTCGTCGGCGGGCGCCTCCTCCCCCTCGACCACCTCGAGCGGCAGCAGCCGGATCGCGGTCGGCGCCTGGTTGAGCATGCTGACGAATCGGGTGTAGACGACATGGACCTCGTCGATGCCGGTTTGTTCCGGTCCATCCTCCTCGGCGAGGAAAGCGTCGAGCAGGGCGTTGGCGATGTCACTGGCGTCGTCGTACGTCGGGGTGTCGGAGAATCCGCTCCACGACTGCACGATGTCCCGGCGGCGGAAGGCGAAGTAGGTGATGCCCTTGCGACCGCTGACGAAGGAACGGACCTCCTTGCCCTCGGCGCGCAACTTCTCGCCGAGCCGCTCGGCCTCCTTGAGCACGCTGGCCGAGTAGGCGCCGGCCAGGCCCCGATCGCTGGTGACGACGAGGACCGCAGCCGTCGTCGGGTCGTCCTTCTCCGTGGTCAACGGGTGGTCGACGTTGGAGTAGGTCGCCACCGCCGAGACCGCCCGGGTCAGCTCACGCGCGTACGGCGCCGCGGCCCGGCTGCGCTGCTGCGCCTTGATGATGCGAGAAGCGGCGATCAGCTCCATGGCGCGGGTGATCTTCTTCGTCGTCTGGACCGATTTGATCCGGGCACGAAGCTCGCGAAGCGACGATGCGGCCATCGCTCAGCCCCGCTTCTGCCGGACGATCTTCTCCTGCTCGACGTCCTCGTCCTCGAGAGCCTCGAACTCCTCCTTGCCGGCCCGCAGCGACTGTCCGTCGCTGGTCTCGAACTGGTCGAGGAAGCCGTCGTAGGCCTGCTCGAGCGCGGCCTCGGTGTCGTCGTCAAAGTTGCGCGACTCCCGGATGCCGTCGAGGGTCCCGCCGTGCTCGCGGCGCAGGAAGTCGAGGAACTCGCCCTCGAACCGGCGTACCTCGCTCACCGGCACATTGTCGAGCTTGCCGGTGGTGCCGGCCCAGATCGACACCGTCTGAGCCTCCACCGGGAACGGGGAGTACTGCGGCTGCTTGAGCAGCTCCATCAGGCGTTGACCGCGATCGAGCTGCTGGCGCGACGCCGCGTCGAGGTCGGAGGCGAACATCGCGAACGCCTCCATCGCGCGGTACTGCGCCAGGTCGACCTTGAGCGAGCCGGTGACCTTCTTCATCGCCTTGATCTGCGCGGCGCCACCCACGCGGGAGACCGAGATGCCGACGTCGATGGCCGGTCGCTGGTTGGCGTTGAACAGGTCGGACTGCAAGAAGATCTGACCGTCGGTGATCGAGATAACGTTGGTCGGGATGTAGGCCGACACGTCGTTGGCCTTGGTCTCGATGATCGGCAGGCCGGTCATCGACCCGGCGCCCATCTCGTCGTTGAGCTTGGCGCAGCGTTCGAGCAGTCGTGAGTGCAGGTAGAAGACGTCGCCGGGGTAGGCCTCGCGGCCAGGCGGGCGACGCAGCAGCAGCGAGACCGAGCGGTAGGCCTCCGCCTGCTTGGTCAGGTCGTCGAAGATGATCAGCACGTGCTTGCCGTCGTACATCCAGTGCTGGCCGATCGCCGAGCCGGTGTACGGCGCTAGATACTTGAAGCCCGCGGCGTCCGAGGCGGGGGCGGCGACGATCGTGGTGTATTCCAGCGCGCCGGCCTCCTCGAGCGCACCGCGCACCGCGGCGATCGTGGAACCTTTCTGGCCGATCGCGACGTAGATGCAGCGCACCTGCTGCGCCGGGTCACCGGTCTCCCAGTACGCCTTCTGGTTGATGATCGTGTCGATCACGATCGCGGTCTTGCCGGTCTGCCGGTCTCCGATGATCAGCTGGCGTTGGCCACGGCCGATCGGCGTGAGGGAGTCGATGGCCTTGATCCCGGTCTGCAGCGGTTCGTGCACGCTCCTGCGCTCGACGACGCTGGCCGCCTGCAGCTCCAGCGCGCGCCGGCCGCTGGTCTCCAGGTCACCGAGACCGTCGATCGGGGTGCCCAGCGGGTCGACCACGCGCCCGAGGTAGCCGTCGCCGATCGGGACCGACAGGATGTCGCCGGTCCGCTTGACCGGCTGTCCTTCCTCGATGCCGGAGAAGTCTCCCAGCACGACGACACCGATCTCGCGGATGTCGAGGTTCAGCGCGATGCCGAGCGTCCCGTCCTCGAACTCCAGCAGCTCGTTCGCCATTGCCGACGGCAGACCCGACACCCGGGCGATGCCGTCCCCGGCCTCCGCAACGGTCCCGACCTCCTCGCGGCTGGCCGCCTCCGGCTGATAGTCGGAAACGAAGCGCTGCAGTGCGTCCCGGATCTCCTCCGGACGGATCGTGAGCTCCGCCATGGTCTGACTCCCTGGTGTCGGTTCGGAATGGTGTGCGCTCTTGCTCGTGCGGTCACCCGGCCAACAGGCGGCGGGCGTTGTCCAGGCGGTTGCGGACCGTGCCGTCGATGACATCGTCGCCGACCTCGATCCGCAGGCCCCCCAGCAGGGCGGGCTCGGAGACCAGGTTGAGGTGGACGTCACGACCGTACTGTCGGGTCAGCGCACCGGCCAGGCGACGGCGCTCGTCGTCCTGCAGCGGCCGCGCCGCGCGGACGGTGGCCACCAGGCGCTGTTGACGCTGGGCGGCCATCGACTGGATCTGCTCCAACGCGACGGTGAACGAGCGATACCGGCCGGCAACCGCCTGCTCGACCAGCCGGACCGTGGGCGAGGTGGCCTTTCCCTGCAGCAGCGACCTGACCAGCTCGCGTTTGCCGTCCACCGGAGCGGACCGGTCGGCGAGCGCATCGCGCAGGGCCGGGTCGGCGACGACGAGCCGACCGAAACGGAACAGCTCGTCCTCGAGCTCATCGGCCTGCCCGGCTGATACCGCGGCCTGGACCTGCGCCGAGACACCGGCGTACTCGAGCGCGTCGAGCAGGTCCGTGCTGGCCGCCCAGCGGTGGCGCGAGGCCTCGACCGCGACCTGCGCGGCAGCGTCACTGACCTGGCCGCCGACGATGCCGTGCAGCAGACCCGACTTGGCATCTGCCGGGGTGGCCGGGTCGGTCACCGCACGTCGCAGCCGGGGCTCGGCCTCCAGCAGTGCCGTGACCCCGAACAGGTCGCTCCCGACCTGCTCCGGGTCGGTGCCCTCCTGGCCGAGCAGGTCGTCGAGCCGGTCGACGACCGCAGTCTGGGAAGCGGCAGAGACTCCACGCATCAGCGCGCCTGCCCCGAGGTCTGGTGCTGCGCGTCCGCCGTGTCCACCGGCGGCTGCTCCTCGAGCTCGGCGATGAACCGCTCGACCACGCGACCCTGGCGGGCCTCGTCCTCCAACGACTCGCCGACGATCCGGCCGGCGAGCGTGGTCGCCAGCGCACCGAGCTCGGCTCGCAGCTGGTGGGTGACCTGCTGGCGCTCGGCCTCGATCTGCGCATGCGCGGTAGCGACGATCCGCTGCGCCTCCGACTGTGCCTGCTCACGCAGCTCGACGATGATCGTGGCGCCTTGTTCGCGTGCGTCCTCGCGGATGCGCGCCGCTTCGTGCCGCGCGTCGGCGAGCTGCTTCTGGTAGGTCTCCAGAGCCGCCGCGGCCTCGGCCTGTGCCTTCTCGGCCTGCTGCAGCCCGCCCTCGATCGCCGCGGTCCGTTGAGCGAACGCCTGCTCGAACTTCGGCGTCACGTAGGTGCGCACGATCCAGAACAGGATCGCGAACACGATCAGCGCCAGGATGATCTCGGCGAGATGCGGCACCAGGGGATTGACCGCGGGCTCGTCACCTTCCGCGGCAGCCAGGAACAGATTCATGAGGCAGACCTCGTTCGGGTCAGAGGACGAAGGCGAGGGCGATACCGATGATCGCGAGCGCCTCGGCGAGCGCGAAGCCCAGGATGGCGATCGCCTGCAGACGGCCCTGCGCCTCCGGCTGGCGGGCGACGCCGTTGATGTAGGCGGCGAAGATCAGGCCGATGCCTACACCGGGGCCGATCGCGGCCAGTCCGTAGCCGATCATGTTCAGGTTGCCATCCACGGCGGTTCCTTTCGGTTGTTCTCCGACTCAGTGTTCCTCGACGAGGGCACCTGAGATGTACATGGCAGTGAGCAAGGTGAAGACGTACGCCTGCAGGACCTGCACCAGCAGCTCGAGGAAGCTGATCGCGATCGCGAGCAGGAAGGCCAGCACGCCGACCGGCTTGTAGAGGACCTGCTCGGCCTCGAGCAGGAGGTACTCACCGCCCAGCGCGAACAGGATGAGCAGCAGGTGGCCCGCGAACATGTTGGCGAACAGACGCAGGGACAGCGTGATCGGCCGGACGATGATGTTGGAGATGAACTCCAGCGGGACGATCAGTCCCAGGATCGGACCCTTGACCCCGCCCGGCACCGACTGGTGCTTGAGGTAGCCGGACAAGCCGTGCCGCCCGATCCCGACCGCGTTGTAGACCACCCAGGTGATCGCCGCGAGCGCGTACGCGAAGCTGGCGTGGGAGAACGTCGGGAACTGCACGAGTGGCACGATGCCGAAAACGTTGCTCACCAGCAGGAAGAAGAACAAGGCGACCAGGTAGGGCACGAACTTCATGAAGTCGCGAGAGCCGATGATGTCGCGCGCCATCGTGTTGCGGACGAAGGAGTAGGCCTGCTCACCGGCGAACTGCAGCTTCGACGGCACCATCGCCGCCCGCCGCGAAGCCAGCACGAAGAAACCGGCGACGAGGATCGCGGCAAGCACCAGCAGCAGCGACGGCTTGCTGAAGAGGATGCTGTCGCCGAAGATCGGGGGGAGCTCGAAGTCAGCAGGACCCGGCGGAGTGAAGCCCCCGGCGCGCAGACTCACGAAGCTCACGGAGTCTCCTGTTCCAGACGTGGCGAAGGGTGTGCGACCGAGGTCGCGTCTGTCAGTGCTGCCTGATGAACCGCACGAACGTCAGGTAGAGCCCCAGGACCGCGCCCAAGACGATGCCCAGAGGGAGCAGGAAGGACGTGTCGAGCCACCGGTCGAGGAGCCAGCCGACCAACCCATAGACCCCGACTCCCGAGACCAGGTAGCCGAAGGCGTGCCAGGGATCGCCGGAACTCGCAGGGTGCGGCGGCTCGGCGGCCGGATCGGGCGGACTCATCGCGCTCCGGAGCGTAGCAGCCGGTCACCGTGCCCCGGACGTCGAGGCGCATCATCGCCCTCCGACCTGATCGAGTCGGTACAGAGGCTCTCGGACCCGCACCGCGGCGACGATCTCTGCGGTGGTCCAGGTGAGCGTGCAGGCGATGGCGGTGAGCGCCAGCGCCATCCGATCGACGACCCCGTCGAGCGCACCGGACGCGTCGATGCCGAAGAACGCCGCGCCGATCACGGCGACCTTGACGACGTAGAGACTCAGCGCGACGAGCAGCGTGACCGCCGGGTCGAGCCCGGTCGTCCTGCCCAGGACCACCAGCCCCAGCGCGAAGAAGACGATCACCAGCACCGCTCCCGCCACGGCTCCCCGGATCCCGGTCGGACCGGCGGTGAAGCCGGCAGCGGCCACGGCGACGATCCCGACCACGAGGGTCGGGACGAGCGCTCCGCGTAGCATCGCGGCGGCGGTGTCGGTCGTCATCTCGGCGGCCGTCCTGGAGCTTGGCGACAAGGTACGTCGCACCTGAGCGGGTCAGCGCAGCCCCCTCCTGCAGGCTGCGCTTGTGAAAAGTAGCACAAGGTCCGGTGAGGACAGAAATCAAGCAGTCGCGGGCGGCCCAGCCTCACGCACCAACGCTGCCGGCGGCGCCCTGCGCCCGCCTCCGCAGCCGGCGCGGGTGGCCGAATGTCAGCGCCGCGGTGAACGCGACCAGCACGAGCAGCGCGGCCAACGAGCGCCACCCGGTGAACAGCGCGACCGCGACCATGCCGAACGCGACCAGACCGGCCCACAGATACATCAGCAGCACCGCCCGCCGGTGCGAGTGCCCGATCTCGAGCAGCCGGTGGTGCAGGTGTTGCTTGTCCGGCGCAAAGGGTGAGCGGCCGGCGCGGGTACGGCGGACGACTGCCAGCACCATGTCGAGGAACGGCACGACGAGGATCGCGAAGGGCAGCACCAGCGGCAGCAGCGCGGGCAGCAGGTTCGCGGTCGCACCGCCCAGACCCTGGCTGATCGCGCCGGGGTTGTACTGACCGGTGAGCGTCACCGTCGAGCAGGCGAGGATGAAACCGATCAGCAGCGCGCCGGAGTCTCCCATGAACAGCCGCGCCGGATAGAAGTTGTGCGGCAGGATCCCCAGGCAGACGCCGACCAGGGCGATGGTGAGGAACGCCGCCGGGGTGCCGAGGTCGAGACGGTTCACCGAAGCCACCACATAGGCGAAGCTGAAGAACGCGATCGCCCCGATCCCGATCACGCCGGCCGCCAGACCGTCGAGACCGTCGACGAAGTTGACCGCGTTGACCGTGGTGACGATCACCAGCACGGTCAGCAGCGCCGACTGAGAGGGCTCGATGTCGAACGTCGATGCGCCCGGCATCGGCAACCACAGGAACTGCACGTTGCCCACGACGACGACGCTGGCAGCCACCACCTCACCGGCGAGCTTCGTCACGGCGTCGAGCTCGATCACGTCGTCGACGACACCGACCAGGCAGATCACCAGCCCGCCCAGCAACACGAAACCAGCGTCGTGCAACAGCGGCGACTCGCCCCGGCTGAGGAACGGCAGGCGCAACGCCACCAGGAACGCGGCACCCAGGCCACCCATCATCGCGATGCCACCGAGATAAGGGATCGGGATGGCGTGCACGTCGCGGTCCCGGACCCCGGCAACCGCGCCGATCCGCGTCGCCAGCTCGCGCGCCAGCGAGCCCAGCAGGAAGGTGACAGCGGCGGCGACGAGCAGGACCAGGACGTACTCGCGCATGCCTCAGCTCGCGTCCATGAGGTCGGGCACGAGCTCGCGCAGCCGGTCCACTCCGAGTGCGCCGCTGCGCAGCACCTTGGGCAGCCGGCTGGTCACGTCGACGATCGTCGACGGCACGTCCACGGCGAGCGGACCGCCGTCGAGGTAGACCTCGATCGCGTCCCCGAGCACCGCCATGGCCTCGCGTGCGGTCGACGCAGCACGCGAGCCGGACCGGTTGGCGCTGCTGACCGCGAGCGGCCCGGTGCGTGCGAGCAACGCCAGCGCCAGCTCGCAGTCGGGCATCCGAAGGGCCACCGTGCCGCGGCTGTCGCCGAGGTCCCACTGCAGCGAGGGTTGGGCTTTGCAGACGAGGGTCAGCGGACCGGGCCAATGCTGCTCGACCAGCTCGCGCGCAGCTGCCGAGACGCCCAGGGCGAGCGCGTCCAACGTGGCGCGCGCCGACACGAGCACCGGCACCGGCATGTCGCGACCGCGGCCCTTGGCCGCCAGCACCCGGCCCACCGCCGCCGGGTCGAACGCGTCGGCGCCGACTCCGTAGACCGTGTCGGTCGGCAAGACCACCAGAGAACCGGCCCGGATGGCGGTGACGGCGGCCTCGAGCCCGGCGTCGCGCTCGTCGACGTCGTCACAGTCGTACCACTGGCTCACGACGACCCATCGTGACAGACCCGGCGGGCGGTGACGAAGCGTGGCCGGCCGGCCAGGTCGAGGTGGTCACGTACGTCGCTCCAGCGACCCCGGCCCGCGAACACCACCGACGCGCTCTCCCCCTGGACGTCGGCGTGCTCACAACCCACCCATCCATCGGGGCGCAGCAGCCGGGCCGCGGTCTGCTCCACCTGCCTGATCAGCTCGAGACCGTCCCGCCCTGCCCACAGGGCCTGCGGCGGGTCGTAGTCGCGGCCCTCCACCGACACCGACTCGAACGCATCCAGCGGGATGTAAGGAGGGTTGGCGACGACGACGTCCACGCGGCCGTCGAGGTCGGCGAGCGCGTCGGCGATGTCACCGAGTCGCAGGTCTACACCACTGCCGGCCAGGTTGCGTCCCGCATAGGCGTGCGCCGACTCGGACAGCTCCACGGCATACACCTGACTCGCCGGGACCTCGGTCGCCACGGCCAGCGCCATCGCACCCGATCCGGTGCACAGGTCGGCCACCACCGGTCGCTCGAGCCCGGCGGCCCGGTCGATCGCCCAGCCGGCCAGCAGCTCGGTCTCGGGCCGCGGGACGAAGACACCGGGGCCGACCTCGACGTCGACGTAGCGGAACGCCGCCCGTCCGGTGAGGTGCTGCAGTGGTTCGCGGCGACACCGGCGTACCAGCAGCGCCTCGAGCCGGGCCTCCTGCTGCTCCGACAGCGCGTCGGCCAGCCGGAGTCGGAAGCGAGGCACTCCCAGGACATGGCCGAGCAGCGCCTCGGCGTCGTGCTGGGGCGACGCCACACCGGCCAGGTCCAACCGCGTGACACCGCGCCTGATCGCGTCGCCGACCCGCATCTCAGTCTGCACCGTCTCGGCTGCCGGCCTCGACCTCGGCGAGCGCGGCGGCGACGTCGGCCTCCACGCAGGCACGCAGGATGTCGTCGAGGGCCCCTTCCAGCACCTGGTCGAGGTTGTACGCCTTGAAACCCACCCGGTGGTCGGAGATGCGGTTCTCGGCGAAGTTGTAGGTGCGGATGCGTTCGGAGCGGTCCACAGTGCGGATCTGCGACCGCCGGGCGTCGGAGGCGGCAGAGGCGGCTGCCTCCTGGGCCATCGCGAGCAGCCGGGCACGCAGGATCCGCAGCGCCTGCTCACGGTTCTGCAGCTGGCTCTTCTCGTTCTGGCAGCTGGCCACGAGCCCCGTCGGCAGGTGCGTGATGCGTACGGCGGAGTCTGTCGTGTTGACGCTCTGGCCACCCGGTCCGGACGACCGGAACACGTCGATCCGCAGGTCGTTCTCGTCCAGGGTCACGTCGACCGGTTCGGCCTCCGGCAGGACCAGCACTCCGGCGGCGGAGGTGTGGATCCGTCCCTGGGACTCGGTGACCGGCACCCGCTGCACCCGGTGCACGCCGCCTTCGAACTTCAGCAGGGCGTAGGGCGCCTCACCCGGCTCCGGCGTGCCCCTGGCCTTCACCGCGACCGTGACGTTCTTGTAGCCGCCCAGGTCGGACTCGGTCGCGTCGAGGACCTCGCTCCGCCACCCCCGCGCTTCGGCGAAGCGGAGGTACATCCGCAGCAGGTCCGCGGCAAACAGCGCCGACTCCTCGCCGCCCTCCCCCGCCCTGATCTCGAGCAGCGCGTCCTTGCCGTCGGCGGGGTCGCGCGGCACCAGCAGCCGGCGCAGACGCTCCTCGAGCGTGGCCCGCCGGGCAGCCAGCCGCGCCGCCTCCTGCGTAAAGGACGGGTCCTCCCCGGCCAGGTCACGAGCCGCGTCGGCGTCACCGCCGACCTCCTGCCACTCGCGGTAGGTGCGGGTGACCGCGCTCAGCTCCGCGTAGCGCCGCGTGAGCCGGCGGGCAAGAGCCTGGTCGGCGTGGATCGAGGGATCGGCGAGCCGGCGCTCCAGCGCGGCATGCTCCTCGATCAAGGTCAGGACGGCCTCGAACACCTGTCACCCCTCCTCTTACCCGCCCGTCGCGCAGCTGCTGTTCCGGGACCACGAAGCGGGCCACCCGACCGCCGGTGTCGAGGATCTTCTGCTTGCCGGTGTAGAACGGGTGACAGTTCGAGCACACGTCGGCGCGGATCGCACCGGTGGCAGCGGTGCTGCGCGTCGTGAACGAGTTGCCGCAGGTGCACGTGACTGAGGTGTCCACGTACGTCGGGTGGATGTCGCGCTTCATGGGTCCTCTGCTCTCGAGTCGCCGGGTCGTCGTGCGCGCCGAATCGGCGTACGACGCGAACCGGAACCAACGAACCAGTGTGCCAGCGACCGGCCGGCTGAGCCAATCCCAGGCTGCCCTCGTCACAACTCCCGGTGCCGCCCCCGCATTCCGACCGCGGCAGGCGGGAGCCCGGGTCAGGTCAGCTGGGGTCAGGTCAGGACGGCCGCGACGTCCCGCTCGATCTGCTCCGGCGTCTGGGAGGACGGGAAGCGGTCGACGAGGGAGCCGTCGCGATCGAGCAGGAACTTGGTGAAGTTCCACTCGATGCGGCCCCCGACGGTGTCGGCCTGGTGCGACGTCAGCCAGGCGTACAGCGGGTGCGCGTCGTCGCCGTTGACGTGGACCTTTGCGAACATGGGAAAGGTCACGTCGTACGTCGTTGAGCAGAACGCCTTGATCTCCTCCTCGTTGCCGGGTTCCTGGTGGCCGAACTGGTCGCAGGGGAATCCCAGCACCACCAGGCCCTGGTCTCGGTACCTGCGGTAGAGGGCCTCGAGCCCGGCGTACTGCGGCGTCGACCCGCACTGGGAGGCGACGTTGACGATGAGCATGGCCTGGCCGCGGAACTCACCGAGTGAGCGTGCCTGCCCGTCGATGCTGGGCGCCTTGAAGTCGTAAGCGTCAGTCACAGATCCTCCTGGGTCGTCGACGCGGCTCAGTCGTCGGTGCCGTCGCGACGACCGTTGCCGGCAAGGGGGCTGGTCTTGTTGACCTGCATGAGGAACTCGATGTTGCTCTTGGTGCGCTTGAGCTTGTCCAGCAGCAGCTCGAGTGCCTGCTGGCCCTCGAGCGCGGACAGGACTCGGCGGAGCGTCCACACGATCGCCAGCTCGTCCTTGCTCATCAGCAGCTCCTCGCGCCGGGTGCCGGAGGCGTCGACGTCGATGGCCGGGAAGATCCGCTTGTTGGCGAACTCGCGCCGCAGCCGCAGCTCCATGTTGCCGGTGCCCTTGAACTCCTCGAAGATCACCTCGTCCATCCTCGAGCCCGTCTCGATCAGCGCGGTGGCCAGGATGGTCAGCGAACCGCCGTCCTCGATGTTGCGGGCGGCGCCGAAGAACCGCTTCGGCGGGTACAGCGCGGAGGAGTCCACACCGCCGGACAGGATGCGCCCGCTTGCCGGTGCGGCGAGGTTGTAGGCCCGGCCGAGCTTCGTGATCGAATCCAGCAACAGGAAGACGTCGTGGCCCAGCTCGACCAGCCGCTTCGCCCGCTCGATCGCCAGCTCCGCGATCGTGGTGTGGTCGTCTGCCGGGCGGTCGAACGTCGAGGAGATGACCTCCCCCTTGACCGCGCGCTGCATCTCGGTCACCTCCTCCGGCCGCTCATCGACGAGCACGACCATGAGATGGCACTCGGGATTGTTGCTCGTGACCGCGTTCGCGATCGACTGCATCACCATGGTCTTGCCGGCCTTGGACGGCGCGACGATGAGACCGCGCTGGCCCTTGCCAATCGGCGCCACGATGTCGATGACCCGGGTCGTGAGCAGCTGGGACTCGGTCTCCAGCCGCAGCCGCTCCGAGGCGTACAGCGGCGTCAGCTTGGAGAACTCGACCCGACCGCGGGCCGCTTCGGGATCGGCACCGTTGACGGTCTCCAGGTGCACGAGCGGGTTGAACTTCTCGCGCCGCTCGCCGTCGCGGGCCTGGCGTACCTGGCCGGTGATCGCGTCACCCTTGCGCAGACCGAACTTGCGCACCATGGAGAGCGAGACATAGACGTCGTTCGGCCCGGGCAGGTAGCCGCTCGTGCGCACGAAAGCGTAGCTGTCGAGCAAGTCGAGGATGCCGGCCACCGGGAGCAGCACGTCGTCGTCGGTGACGGTGGAGTCGGGTTCGTTGCCACCGCGCTGGCGGTTGTCGCGGTCGCGGAAGCGGTCACGGCCACGGCGGCGGCGGCTACGGCTGCTGCCACGGTCGCCGTCGTCGTCGCGACGACTGTTGCCCTGGCTCTGGTTGCCCTGGCTCTGGTTGCCCTGGCTCTGGTTGCCGCGCTGGTCCGGACGCTGGTCGGAGCGCCCATCGGAGCCCTGCTCGCGGTTCTGGTCGCGATTCTGACCGCGGGACTGCTGCTGAGGCTGGTCGCGCTGGCTCTGCGGCGGCGCAGCGTCCTGCTGCCGTGGCGCGGACTCCTGCGGCTCGGGGGCGGGGCTCTTGGTCTGGGTGGGCCGGCTGCCCTGCGCGGACTGGATGGCCTCGATCAGCTGACCCTTGCGCATCGCGCCGGTGCCCTTGATGCCGAGGCTCCCGGCCAGCTGCTTGAGCTCGGGCAGCACCATGGAGGTGAGCCCGTTGCCCTTGCGCCGCGGTGCGGACTCGGCGGCGGAGGCCGCGGTCGCGTCAGTGGGCGCGGAGGTTGGGGTGATGGTTTCAGTCACGTGAGGTCCTTCCCACGTCGGCGCGACGAACTCGATGCTCGGCGCCTGAGGATCGGCGCCTCTGCAGCAGAGGTCGCAGGGATATAGAGCACTCCAGGATGTGGTGTGACTCCGGGTTTGCCTCGTCCCGATGGCCGGATGGTTCTGTCTCGCCGACGGGGAACACACCGTCACGAGACTTGCCACTCGACCGGATCAGACCGTGTGGTCTGACGAACAGGATGCGAGAAACACCTGCCCGGAACGGGCTGCGGTGCTGACACGAGACTAGCACCTTGCGACCGGATCGGGTGACCAGGGCCTCAGCCGCGCCGACGAGAACCCGCTTCCGGCTCCCGTCGGAGGCCTCGAGGGCCTGCGACCCGCGCCCCGATCAAGTCAACGGCCACCGGGCGCAATCCCCACTCCGGACCAGCGATCTCGGCCAGGTCGTCGCGGTCGCAGAACGCCAGCACCGCAGGGCCGGAACCGGAGACTGCCGCCGGCACGTGTCGTTGGCGCAACGCGTGCACCAGCCGCGCAGTCTGCGGCATCGCCGGCGCTCTGAAGGGCTGGTGCAGACGGTCCTCGGTGGCGGCCAGCAGCAGGTCGGGACGCTCGGTCATCGCCGCCACCAGCAACGCCGCCCGCGCGCTGTTGTGGACCGCGTCGGCATGTGGCACCGACGCCGGCAACAGCTCGCGAGCCTCCCGCGTCGGCATTGACCAGTCAGGGACGAAAACGACGGGGTGCAGCCCGGCATGCGGGACGAGACGGGTGCAGCGCGCCGTCCCCCGGTCCATCCAAGCGATCGTGAGCCCGCCGAAGAGGCACGCTGCCACGTTGTCGGGATGGCCCTCGATGCGGGCAGCGAGCTGCAGCACCTCGTGGTCGCTGATGTCATGACCGTCGACAAGCATGGCCCGTGCGGCCGACACACCGGCGACGATTGCGGCCGCCGACGACCCGAGACCTCGGCCCTGCGGCACCGCGTTGTGGCACGACACGCGCAGACCAACGACGCCCGCACCCCACCTCGAGAAAGCCTCGCGCATCGCGCTGACGACCTGGTTCCGCTCGTCCTGCGGGAGCGAGCCCGCTCCCTGCCCGTCGATGTCGATCCGCACCCCGTCGCCAGTGGCGCGGACAGTGATCTGGTCGTGCCAGTCCAGGGCCAGGGCGAAACTGTCGAAGCCGGGTCCCAGGTTGGCGCTGGTCGCCGGCACCAGCACCCGGATCTCCTTGGTGCCCACTCTGCCCATGTCAGCTCAACCCGGCGGCGCGGGCGGCCTCGCCGACGTCCGGCCGGATCACGGTGTCCACGAGGTCGTCGAAGCTGGACAGGGCGGTGTCGATGTCCTTGAGCCCGTGACCGGTCAGCGTGACCACGATCGTCTGTCCGCTGTCGACGAGGCCCCGGTCGCGGCTGGCGAGCAGGCCGGCTGCTCCTGCCGCTGATGCCGGCTCGACGAAGACCCCGTCGCGGGCGGCGAGGTTCTTCTGTGCCGAGAGGATGGCGGTATCCGGCACCGCGCAGATGGCGCCCGCGGACTCGTCTCGGGCCGCGACCGCGAGCTGCCATGAGGCGGGGTTGCCGATCCGGATCGCTGTCGCGACCGTCTCGGGTTCGGCGACGACCTCGCCGTCGACGAGCGGGGCCGCTCCTGAGGCCTGGAAGCCCCACATCCGCGGTGTCGACGGACTGGCTGCGGCAGCGTGGTATTCGCGGTAACCCCGCCAGTACGCCGCGATGTTGCCGGCGTTGCCGACCGGGAGCACGTGCACGTCCGGCGCCGTACCGAGGAAGTCGACCACCTCGAAGGCGGCGGTCTTCTGGCCCTCGATCCGCGCGGGGTTGACCGAGTTGACCAGCGCGACCGGATAGCTCTGCGAGAGCCCGCGAGCCACCGTGAGACAGTCGTCGAAGCCGCCCTCGACCTGGATCACCTGTGCGCCGTGGAGCACGGCCTGGGCCATCTTCCCGGCGGTGATGCGTCCCTGCGGCACCAGCACGACCGGCGTCAGGCCGGCGCGCGCGGCATACGCGGTCATCGAGGCCGAGGTGTTGCCGGTGGATGCGCAGACAACCGCCTCGGCACCCTCGCCGACCGCGACCGAGATCGCCACCGTCATGCCGCGGTCCTTGAACGATCCGGTCGGGTTGCTTCCCTCGACCTTCAGCCACACGTCGCAGCCGGTGAGCTCCGACAACCACCCGGAGGCGACGAGGGGGGTGCCGCCCTCGCCCAGCGTGATGATCGGCGTACCGGAATCGACCGGCAGCCACGCACCGTACTCGGCGATGACCCCCAGCCACTGGTGCCGAGCCTCCTGGCCGAGCTGCACCGCGGACGTCACATCCGGTCCGGGGCGCTCACGCCGAGCAGCCCGAGCCCGTTCGCCACCACCACCCGGGTCGCATCGACCAGCCGCAAGCGGGCCGCGTGCAGCGGGGTCGCCTGCTCGTCGCCACGGGGAAGCACCCGGCACTCGTCGTAGAACCTGTGGAACGTCGCCGCGGCCGACTCGAGGTAACGGGCGACGCGGTGTGGCTCGCGCAGCTGCGCCGCCTGGGCGACGACGCGCGGAAACTCTGCCAGCGCCCGCAGCAGGTCACCCTCGCGCTCATGGTCGAGCAGGGCGGGGTCGAAGTCACCGCCAGCCGGTGCCACGCCGAGATCGGTGGCGTTGCGCAGGATCGATGCCAGCCGTGCGTGCGCGTACTGCACGTAGAAGACCGGGTTGTCCGCGCTCTGGCGGGTGACCGCATCCACGTCCACGGTCAGCGGCGAGTCGACCGGGAAGCGGCACAGCGTGTAGCGCAGCGCGTCCACGCCGATCAGGTCGACGAGCTCCTGCAGCGTCACGAGGGTGCCCGCTCGCTTGGACAGCCGCACCTCCTGGCCGCCGCGCAGAACCTTGACCAGCTGCCCGATCAGCACCTCGATGTTGCGCTCGGGGTCGTCACCGGCGCACGCTACCATCGCCTCCAGCCGGCGTACGTAACCGTGGTGGTCGGCGCCGAGCAGGTAGATGCATCGTTCGAATCCGCGCTCACGCTTGTCGACGTAGTACGCCGTGTCGGCAGCGAAGTAGGTGAACTCACCGTTGGTGCGCACCAGCACGCGGTCGCGGTCGTCGCCGAAGTCGGTGGTGCGCATCCACAACGCACCGTCCTGCTCGAACAGGTGCCCGGCGTCGCGCAGCTTGGCGATACTGCGCTCGACCTTGCCTGTCTCGTACAGGCTGCGCTCGGAGCACCACACGTCGAAGGACGTGCGGAATGCCTCCAGCTGCTGCTTCTGCTCGCGCAGCTGTCGCCGGTAGCCCTCCTCGCGGAAGTCGGTCAGCTGCTCGCTCTCGGGCAGCCGCACGATGTCGGGCCGGTCGGCGACGATCTGCTCGGCCAGGTCGTGGACGTACGCCCCTTGATAGCCGTCGTCGGGCACTGGCCTGCCGTGGGCAACGGCCATGATCGATGCCGCGAACTTGTCCATCTGGCTGCCGCGGTCGTTGCTGTAGAACTCACGTGCCACCCGGGCCCCGGCCGCCTCGAGCACGCGCGCGAGCGCATCGCCCACGGCCGCCCACCTGGTGTGGCCCAGATGCAGCGGCCCGGTCGGGTTCGCCGAGATGAACTCGAGGTCGACGGTCTCGCCCGACATCGCGGTGGAGCGACCGTAGGCCTGGCCGGCCTCGACGATCTGACCGGCAACCTCGCCCTGCGCAGCTGACTCGACGCGGACGTTGATGAACCCCGGTCCGGCGATCTCCACACCCGCGATGCCAACGGTGCCGGTGAGGTCCTCGGCGAGCAGCCCGGCCAGCTCGCGCGGTGCCATGCCCGCACGCTTGCCCAGCTGGAGGGCGATGTTCGTGGCGTAGTCGCCGTGCTCCTTCTTGCCTGGGCGTTCCACCCGCACCTCGCTCGGCGCACCGCCGTCCAGCGAGATCCGCCCAGACTCAACCAGTCCGACGAGTACGTCGGAGATGGTGCGCGAGAGCTGCTCAGGGGTCACCCGCCAACTCTATCGACGTACACCCTCCGCGGGCGCTTCCGGAGGCGAGACCGCGGATGACGCTCACCAGGTTTGCCGGCTCGAACGGCTTGGTGATGTAGGCATCGACGCCGATCTCCTCACCACGACGCAGATCTGCGGCCTGGGCGCTGGCGGTGACCATCACGACGGGCAGGTGTGCCGTCTGCGGATCGGCACGCAGCCGCCGCGCGGTCTCGAAGCCGTCGAGCCGCGGCATCACCACGTCGAGCGTCACGAGGTCGGGACTGAGATCGCCGACCCGGTCCAGGCAGTCCTGGCCATCGCTGGCGGTCTCCACCTCGAACCCTTCGAGCTCGAGGTTGACGCTGATCAGGCTGCGGATGACCGGGGAATCGTCGACGACGAGGATCCGGGGGGCGGCGTTGGTCATTCCGGCAAGGTACCCGGCCCGGGATCTCCTCCGCTGCCGGTCCGGCAAGTCTTAACCTGCCGGGCGCGGCGCGCAGTCGGCACGAGCCGGACGTGGGCTGCTCGGCTGGTAGCCTGACCGGCGCCCCGAGCCCCCGTAGCTCAGGGGATAGAGCACCGGCCTCCGGAGCCGGGGGCGCAGGTTCGAATCCTGCCGGGGGCGCGATGCTGCCGGGGGTGCGATCTAACCGGCTTCCGGACCTTTGATCATGGAAAAGGCAGCCCGTGGCCATTGGCGGCAACTCGACGTACGCCAGAATTCGTGATCTCCCACCGCTGGTGCGCGCCGCTGTGGACCTCGCAACCGATCAGGGCTTCGACCAGTCCTGCGCTCCGGAACACGGCCGTTTTGCTGGCCGTGCTGGCCAAGGGTCGCCGAGGCGAGCGAGGTGGGGAGACCGGCACTGGATGTGGCGTCGGACTGGCGTGGATGGTGGACGCCGCTGATGCGTCCACGTCGTGCGTCAGCGTCGAACTCGACGCCACACGGGCCGCGGCGGCGGCTGCCCTCTTCGCCGACCACCCCAACGTCCGTGTCCTGTGCGGCAACTGGACAGAGTTACGGGATCACGGTCCGTTCGACCTGCTGGTGCTGGACGGCGGTGGAAAGGGTAAGGAGCCTGACGAGGATCCGCCGCTGGAACCGAAACTCAGACTGGCTTGCGATCGACGGGGCGGTCGTGCTCGATGACTTCACTCCGACTGGAGCGGCGGGCGAGCAGCTGCACGACATAGCTCGCCAGTACTGGCTTCAACACCCTGTGCTCCAGGCCACCGAAATCCGGTTGTCGCCGTCGCTCGCCACCCTTGTCGGCATGCGGGTGCGTTGAACCGATGCTCGACTCGGGGCCAGGACGAGTTCGTCGTGACTTCCGGTGCTCACCGGCGGAGACGGCGCAGGGCCTCGACTCCGCGTAGCACGTCCCCGCGGATGCAGGGCGCGCCCGCCAATGTTTGCGTTCTGCCTACGTCTGGCTACGCAGCGTGTCACGATGGGTCGACAACTCGACGTCAAGCAACCGTGTCGTCGCATTCTGTAGTGCCAACTGTGTCAAAAGGGACAACCCATGACCATGACCCAACTTCGACGGGCGCTTGCGATTCTCGCCGCGGGGGCGGTGTCGGCAACGGCGATGGTGGCCGTCTCCACCCCGACCGCGTCGGCCACGCACTCCGAACCTCTCGTCCTCACCAACTTCGCGCTGGGCGCCACCGGCTACAGCACGCAGGTCAGCGGCGGTGATCTCGATGTCGCCTCGGGACCCACCGGCTTCTCGTACGTCGCCTGTACCCGCTTCGCGAACAAGCACCGCGAGAACAACACACTCCAGACCAACATCCCGGACGACAGCAACCCGCTGGTACAGGTGGGCGCCACCACCACCCGCACCTTCACGGACAAGAAGGGCGGCGAGGTCAGCGCCAACTCCGTGAACCGGGTGACCAAGGCGACCATCGGCGGTGCGGACGGGCTGGTGCTCGAAGGCATCAAGACCCGCGCCAAGGCCTTCCACAACGGCGGCGGCTACGGCAAGGAAGGGGTCGTCACCTTCACCAGCGTCACCCTCGACGGGGTGCCGGTCTCCGTCGCTGCCCAACGGGAAGTGATCGTGGTTCCCGGCGTCGCGACGGTCAAGCTCGCGACCAACAGCGGGAAGGTGACGGACCGTTCCGCCCAGGCACAGGTGACCGCGGTCAGGATCGAGCTGAATGCCAGCGGGAGCACCGTGCTCATCGGTCGGGCCACCGCCCGCATCGACGGCGGGGCCGTCAGCGGCATCATGAGTGGCGCGGTCTGGGGCAGCCAGCTCCGAGGACTCGGCGGCATCGCCAACTCCGGACGAACCGCTCTGCAGCCGCTGCCGTGCGTCGGCACCGACGGGCAGTTCCTGAGGAGGAATGTGGCCGGGGTAGGGATCGGTGACATCACCGACCTCGGCGCGGTCGAGAGCTCGGTCAGGGGCGACCAGGACAGTTCGGGAGCCTACGCACAGGGCATCTCCACGATTGCCCGGGCCGGATTCCTCGAGCGCGACCTGGTGATCAAGGGCATCGAGGCCAGGGGCTACGTCAAGCGCCGCAGCGACGGCAGCTATGTCCGCAACGCCAAGGGCACGTCGACGCTCAGCATCACCTTCCAGGGAAACCCGGTGGTCATCGCCCCCGGGGAGACCGTGCAGGTGGGAAACTTCGCCAAGGTCACGACCCGCGTGGTCGACCTGATCCCCAACGGTATCCGGGTGACCGCGGTGCAGGTGCAGCTGTTGAGCGGCAGCGGCGCAGGCAGCACGCTCGACCTGGGCAACGTCCAGCTGCGGGTCCGGCGCGGCTGACGCCCGCACTCGCTCGCACCATCAGGCCAGAGGCCGTCCGCATCCACGGGCGGCCTCTGGCGTGGGTCGACGATTGGGCTAGCCTGAGGGTCGGTACCCCCGGCAACACAGTGATGTAGCGGAAGAGGCGATCGAGGCCGTGGCCGAGTCCTCGCGAGACAAACCCCCCTCAGCGTTCGGAGCCAACGACTGGCTCGTCGAGGAGATGTACGAGCGCTACCAGCAGGACCCCGGCTCCGTCGATCAGACCTGGGCCGACCTGTTCAAGGACTTCACCCCCGCGAGTGAGGAAGCCAGCGTCAGCGGCAACGGCGCCCAGAAGCAGGCAGCACCCAAGCAGACAGCACCCAAGCAGGCAGCACCCAAGCAGGCAGCACCCAAGCAGGCAAAGCGCGCCGCGCCGGCGTCGGCGGCCAGCGAGCCGGCCAACGCGCGTGGCTCGGCGTTGCGCGCGCCCGAGGCGCCGTCCGCCTCCGGGATGACCCCCGGCGGCGCCAGGCCGACCCCCAAGGAGCAGCACCCGACCGGCGGACGGTCCGACGCCGCCGACGCCGCCGAGCACGTGGTCCTTCGAGGGGCCGCGGCCCGCACGGTCTCCAACATGGACGCCAGCCTCGAGGTGCCCACTGCCACCAGCGTCCGCGCGGTCCCGGTCAAGCTGTTGTGGGACAACCGCATCGTGATCAACAACCACCTCGCCCGCGCCCGTGGCGGCAAGGTCTCATTCACCCACATCATCGGTTTCGCCCTGGTGAGGGCGGTCGCGGCGATGCCGGAGATCAACGTCGGTTTCGACGTCGTCGACGGCAAACCGACCCTGGTGAAACCGGCGCACGTCAACCTGGGGCTCGCGATCGACCTGCAGAAGCCCGACGGCAGCCGCCAGCTCGTCGTACCGTCGATCAAGTCCGCAGAGTCCATGGACTTCGCGACGTTCTGGACGGCGTACGAGGACGTGGTGCGACGCGCTCGCGACAACAAGCTCTCGATCGAGGACTTCCAGGGTACGACGATCAGCCTCACCAACCCCGGAACCATCGGCACCAACCACTCGGTGCCCCGCCTGGTGAAGGGGCAGGGTGCCATCATCGGAGTGGGCGCCATGCAGTACCCGCCGGAGTACCAAGGTGCTTCGGAGGAGACGCTGCACAAGCTGGCGGTCAGCAAGATCATGACGCTGACCTCGACCTACGACCACCGGGTGATCCAAGGTGCCCAGTCCGGCGACTTCCTGCGGCGCCTGCATGCGCTGCTGCTCGGTGAGGACGGGTTCTACGACGAGATCTTCCATGCCCTGCGGATCCCCTACGAGCCGATCCGCTGGGCCGCGGACATCTCGACCAACCACGAGGACGAGGTCAGCAAGCAGGCGCGGGTGCTGGAACTGATCCACGCCTACCGGGTGCGTGGCCACATCATGGCTGACACCGACCCGTTGGAGTACAAGCAGCGCAGCCATCCCGACCTCGACGTCGGCAGCCACAGCCTGACCCTGTGGGACCTGGACCGGGAGTTCGCCACCGGGTCGTTCGGCAACGACCGCGCGATCATGAAGCTGCGCAACATCCTCGGCATCCTGCGCGACTCCTACTGCCGCACCGTGGGCATCGAGTACATGCACATCCAGGACCCCGAGCAGCGCCGCTGGATCCAGGAGCGGGTGGAGCGCCCGCACCAGAAGCCGCCACGCGAGGAACAGCTGCGCATCCTGCACAAGCTGAACCAGGCCGAGGCCTTCGAGACGTTCCTGCAGACCAAGTTCGTCGGCCAGAAGCGATTCAGCCTCGAGGGTGGCGAGACCACGATCCCGCTGATCGATGAGATCTGTGAGGCCTCGGCCGAGAGCGGGCTCGACGAGGTGTGCATCGGGATGGCCCACCGCGGCCGGCTCAACGTGTTGGCCAACATCGTCGGCAAGAGCTATGCGCAGATCTTCCGCGAGTTCGAGGGCAACATCGATCCGCGCACGGTGCAGGGCTCGGGAGACGTGAAGTACCATCTCGGCGCCGAGGGTGAGTTCGTCGCGGGCAGCGGTGACAAGATCAAGGTCTCCGTGGCCGCCAACCCCTCGCACCTCGAGGCGGTCGACCCCGTGCTCGAGGGCATCGCCCGCGCCAAGCAGGATCTGCTCAACCGCGGCGAGGCGTTCCCGGTGTTGCCGCTGCTCCTGCACGGCGACGCGGCGTTCGCCGGCCAGGGCGTGGTGGCGGAGACGCTGAACATCTCCCAGCTGCGCGGCTACCGCACCGGTGGGACCATCCACCTGGTGGTCAACAACCAGGTGGGTTTCACCACCTCGCCGGCCGCGTCCCGCTCGTCGTTGTACTCCACCGACGTCGCGCGGATGGTGCAGGCGCCGATCTTCCACGTGAACGGTGACGACCCGGAGGCTTGCATCCGGGTCGCGCAGCTGGCCTTCCAGTACCGTCAGGCGTTCAAGAAGGACGTCGTCATCGACCTCGTCTGCTACCGACGGCGCGGGCACAACGAGGGTGACGACCCGTCGTACACCCAGCCGCTGATGTACGACCTGATCGAGCACAAGCGCTCGGTGCGCAAGCTCTACACCGAGGCCCTGATCGGTCGTGGCGACATCTCGGTCGAGGAGGCCGAGCAGGCGCTGCGCGACTACCAGCAGCAGCTGGAGCGGGTCTTCGTCGAGGTACGCGAGGCCAAGAACGAGACCTCCGACGACTACGTCACCAAGCCGACGTACCCGGAGAAGAGCCACAAGCAGGACACGCAGACCGCGGTGCCGATGGAGGTGCTCAAACGCGTCTCGGACGCCCACCTCAACGCGCCAGAGGGATTCACCGTGCACCCGAAGGTGCTGCCGCAGCTGCAGCGCCGGGCCGCCGCGATCCTCGAGGGACCGATCGACTGGGGCACCGCAGAGATCGTCGCGTTCGGCTCGCTGCTGCTGCAGGGCCGCCCGGTGCGGTTGTCCGGGCAGGACTCGCGGCGAGGCACCTTCGTGCAGCGGTTCGCCACGATCATCGACCGCAACACCGCCGACGAGTGGAACCCGCTCGGCCACCTGAGCGAGGACCAGGCGCAGTTCTACGTCTACGACTCGCTGCTGTCGGAGTACGCCGCGATGGGCTTCGAGTACGGCTACTCGGTGGCCCGCCCCGACGTGCTGGTGCTCTGGGAGGCGCAGTTCGGCGACTTCGTCAACGGAGCGCAGATCGTCATCGACGAGTTCATCTCGGCCGGTGAGGCGAAGTGGGGCCAACGCTGCGGCATCGTGCTCCTGCTCCCGCACGGCTACGAGGGACAGGGCCCCGACCATTCGTCGGCGCGGATCGAGCGGTTCCTCACGATCGCCGCCGACGACGCGTTCACGATCGCGCAGCCGTCGAGTCCGGCCAGCTTCTTCCACCTGCTGCGGCGCCACTCACTCGGTGACGACCACCGGCCGATGATCGTCTTCACGCCGAAGTCGATGCTCAAGCGCAAGGACGCCGGCTCACAGCCGTCCGACTTCACCGAGGGCGCGTTCCGGCCCGTCGTAGGCGACGACGACGTCGAGGCGGGTGCGGTCGAGCGGGCACTGCTCTGCTCGGGTCGGATCACCTGGGACCTGCTGGCCGAGCGCAAGCGCCGCGAGGGTGATTCGCCGCGCACCGCGGTGCTGCGCCTCGAGCAGCTCTATCCCCGCCCACACGAGGAGCTTCGGGCCGAGCTGGCGAAGTACCCGAACCTGAAGGAGGTTCGTTGGGTGCAGGACGAGCCGGCGAACATGGGTCCGTGGCCGCACATGGCGCTGCACCTGCCCAGTGAGCTGGACGTCCCCTTCTCCCGTGTCTCCCGGCCGGAGTCCGCGGCCCCTTCGGTCGGTTCGTCGTCCGTGCACGGCGACGAGGCCAAGGCGCTGATGCAGCAGGCCTTCTCCGCCTGATCGCTTGGGGGTTACGAGACGTGTACTTCACCGACCGCGGCATCGAGGAGCTCGAAGGCAGACGCGGCGACGAGGAGGTGGCACTCTCCTGGGTCGCCGACCGGCTGCGCGAGTTCGTCGACCTCAACCCTGAGTTCGAGGTCGCCGCCGAGCGGTTCGCCACCTGGCTGGCCCGGCTCGACGAGACCGACTGACCGACTGACTGACCCCGATTCGTCTGCGATCCGACGGCGCAGATCCCCCGAGCCGGCGCAGACGAGTCGCGAGGTCAGAGCGTGAAGACGACCTTGCCGAAGACGTCGCCGTCCGCCATTGCCGAGAATCCGTCCCGGGCATCGGCAAGCGGCAGGGTGCGGTCGATCAGCGGCCGTACATCGGCGAGCTCGAGGAAGCTCACCAGCTCACCCAACTCCCCACGCGTACCCATCGTCGATCCCTGCACCCGCAGCTGCAGGAAGAAGATCCGGGTCAGCTCGGCGTTCTCGGGATTCGGTCCGGAGGTGGTCCCACTGACGACCAGCGTGCCGCCGGGTCGCAATGACCTGACCGAGTGCGACCACGTCGCTGCGCCGACGGTCTCCATCACCGCATCCACCTGCTGCGGCAGGCGCTGACCGGGTGCCACCGCCTCGTGTGCGCCCAACTCGATCGCCCGCTCGCGTTTGGCGTCGTCACGGCTGGTGGCGAGGACACGCAGCCCGGCCGCCCGCGCCAGGATGATCAGCGCGGTGGCCACGCCCCCACCGGACCCCTGCACCAGCACGCTGTCCCCGGGACGGAGTCCGGCCTGGGTGAACAGCATCCGGTAGGCGGTCAGCCAGGCCGTCGGCAGGCAGGCCGCCTCCTCGAAGGACAACCCGGCCGGTTTCGGTACGACGTTGCGGCGCGGCACCGCGACCCGCTCGGCGAACGTTCCCTGGAACCGCTCGGACAGCAGCGACCGCTTCGGGTCGAGGGTCTCGTCACCGCTCCACCCGGGATCGTTGATCACCGCGTGAACGACCACCTCGTGGCCGTCCTCGTCGACACCCGCCGCGTCGCAGCCGAGGATCATCGGCAACCGGTCCTCGCGCAGGCCAACACCGCGCAGCGACCACAGGTCGTGATGGTTCAGCGCGGCGGCACGGACGGCGACCGTCGTCCAACCGTCCGGTACGTCGGGGTCAGGCCGCTCCCCCACCACCAGCCCGGACAGTGGGTCGTCGGTACTGAAACGTTCGGCGAACACAGCGAACATGGCTCGAGCCTAACGACCCGCCCTCCAGACCCGGCACAGCACGACAGCGACGACGTCCTCGTCCGGGATCGCGCCGACGACCCACGAGTCGACGCCCTCCAGTGGGTTGTCCCGCTCCACCCACCATCCGTCGGGCTCGTGCCGGGTCACCCGCTTGATCGCGAGTGGCCGGTCGGGCAGGCGTACGACGGCCAGCCGGCCCACCCGGGCGGCCGCGCCGTACCGCACGAGCACGCGGTCGCCAGCGCACAAGGTCGGCTCCATCGACCGTCCCCGGACGACCGCGATGCCCCAGCGCCTCACCGATCCACGTCCCCTTCAGGACTGCGACTGCTTCCCGTGTGCTACCCGGCCGCTGTGGGTAGTGTCGCCGGTGGAGCAAGTTTGGCTGAGGAACCGCTCTCGACAGAAAGGATCCGCCGATGCTGGCGCGACTGTTCGCACCCACGATCGACGTACACGCACACTGCGATCTTCCCTGCGGTGTCTACGACCCCGCCCAGGCCAGGATCGAGGCAGAGTCGATCAAGGGCATCGTGACCAAGATGGCCGACAACGACGACCACGACTACCGCACTCGCGCGATCATCATCAAGGAGGAGCGCTCGGAGCTGGTCAAGCACCACCTGTGGGTCCTGTGGACCGACTACTTCAAGCCGCCGCACTTCGAGAAGTACCCTCAACTGCACACCCTGTTCAACGAGGCCACCAAGCTGGCCGGCGCTGCGGGGACCAAGGACAGCTCCGACCTTGCGCAGGCTGAGGCGCTGCTCGCCAAGATCGATGAGATCGCCGACATCTTCTGGGAGACCAAGAAGGCCGCGTGAGCTCCGGCGACTCGTCCGTGACCGAGCAGCATCGGGTGGTCCTGCGGATCCCCGCTGACGGTGCCTACCTGTCCATCCTGCGTACGACGACCGCGGGGCTGGCGGCAAGGCTCGACTTCACCCTGGACGAGATCGAGGATCTGCGCATCGCCGTCGACGAGGCGTGCGCGCTGCTGCTGCCGCAGGCCATTCCAGCGTCCGAGCTGCTCTGCGAGTTCGCCGTGGGTGAGGATGTGCTCTCGGTCCGGGTGACCACCGAGGCGGTCGAGCCGGTGATCCCGCCCCGCGACGGCTTTGCCTGGACCGTGCTGACCGCGCTGGTGTCGTCGGTCGACGCCGTCACGACCGAGACCGGGACCTCCCTCACCCTGACCCGGCAGCGCGAAAGCCGCGCCGCCCGGTGATCGCGCCCGACCGGACCCGGGTCGAGGACATCAGTGGCAGCCCGGGCGACGCCGACCGTGACCCTCGTGCGGTGATGCGCGAACGCACCAGGTTCCTCTTCACCCGGATGGGGCAGTTCGGGGACGACGAGGCCGAGCAGGAGATCGTCCGCAACGAGCTGGTTCAGCTGCACCTGCCGCTCGTCGACCACCTGGCCCGGCGCTTCCGCAACCGTGGACAACCACTCGACGACCTCGTACAGGTCGGCACCATCGGCCTGATCAAGGCGGTCGACCGCTTCGACCTGGAGCGCGGCGTGGAGTTCTCCACCTTTGCGACGCCGACCGTCGTCGGCGAGATCAAGCGCCATTTCCGGGACAAGGGCTGGGCCATCCGCGTCCCCCGGCGGCTGCAAGAGCTGCGCCCGTCCCTGGTGACCGCGATGGCCGACCTGACCCACGAGCTCGGCCGCTCGCCGACGGTGTCGGAGCTGGCCACCAGGCTGCAGGTCAACGAGGACGACGTTCTCGAGGGCTTGGAGTCGGCCAATGCCTACAGCACTCTCTCGCTGGACGCACCCGACGCCGGGGAGTCCGACGGGCCCACGATGATCGACGCGCTCGGCAGCGACGACGAAGCGCTGGAGGGGGTCGAGTACCGCGAGTCCCTCAAGCCGCTGCTCGCCGAGCTCGCGCCGCGGGAGAAGCGCATCCTGCTGCTCCGGTTCTTCCGGAACATGACCCAGTCACAGATCGCCGCCGACGTCGGCATCTCACAGATGCACGTCTCGCGCATCCTCACCCGCACGCTGGCACAACTGCGTCAGGGCCTGGTCGAGCAGTAGGAGCCACCCGGTCGGCGATCAGCGGATCGACGTCACGGTACGTCGTCGTCGACCAGGGCCTGGGTCGCGCCAGGGGTCAGTACGAGCGCGAGCACGAGAACGGCCACGCCCGCCAGCGTCCAGGACACCGTGGTCGAGGAAACGCTTCCACCGAAGACCTGCGTCGCGCCGCCGCGGAAGTCCCAGGCCACCCCGAGCTGGATGAGCTGTGCCAGTACGACGGGCCCGCGCGCCCAGCGCCGCATGCGCGCGAGCCCCCAGACGCACGTCAGCAGCCCCCCGGCGTAGATGAGGAAGAACGCAACCGTGGTGACGTCCATGACCAGGCGTGCGCGGGACCCGGCCCCGAGGACAGAGGCACCGACGGCCAGGAGCGCGAGCACCTCGAGCCCGACCAGCAGAGCAGCGACGCGCAGCGTTGTGCTCGCAGGACCAGGGTCGTCGTCCACCCGCGGCAGCGTACGCGGCTCCCAGTGTGAGCGATCCGACATGCACTCAGGGCTTGTGCGCGGCAGCATCTGTTGCAACGATCGAGATGCGCCGCCGGCACCGTGCCTCGTCGTGCCCAGTTTTGCCCAGCGCAGCCCACGCACAGCAGAGCCGGTTCCCCGAGCATCGGTGCCTTCGGGGCGGGACAGGTCGTGAAACCCTTCACGAGCATCGGTTTCGGCGCCACCTGACTCGACCGACCCGAGCGCAGGGGATCCAGACCGGATCCCTTTCGTAGACAGACAAGGAGCAGACCCGCCGTGGATTGGCGCCACCGCTCCGCGTGCCTCGACGAGGACCCGGAGCTGTTCTTCCCGATCGGCAACACCGGCCCTGCCCTCCTGCAGATCGAGGAGGCCAAGGCCGTGTGTCGACGCTGTCCGGTGCGCGAGCAATGTCTCGCGTGGGCGCTGGAGTCGGGTCAGGACCACGGAGTGTGGGGTGGCCTGTCCGAGGACGAGCGTCGCGCCCTGAAGCGTCGCACTGCCCGTGCCCGGGTGCGCACCGCCTGACCCGAGCGCACGCCCCACGTCACCCCACCGTCGCAGGCCGGTGGGGTTTTTCGTGTCGGCTCGACGCATAGTCGACGACACTGGCCTGCACACTGGGGGGAGCAACAACGCCGGACGAGGAGGAACCCATGGGCAAGACCGGACGCAAGCGCCGCGCCCGTCGCAAGAAGGCAGCCAACCACGGCAAGCGCCCCAACGCCTGAGGACGACCTGACCCAGCGCGCGACCCCGGTCGATGCCGAGCATCGCCGGGGTCGTTTCGTGCCGGCGGGCGAGGCGGTTCAGCCGGGAAAGCGGGGGAAGCCGGGGTCGGGTCGCGTCTCGGTGATCTCGACGTGAACGTGCCGGATCTGCAGCAGCACCCGGTCTCGAAGACCCGGCGGCGCCTGCTCGCGGCACGAGCGTGCCACCAGCGACTTCACCACCTGCTCGAGGTTGTACTTCGCCAGGCATGGCCCGCACTCGTCGAGGTGGCGACGGATCTCGGCGTAGTCGGCCTCGGCGAGCTCGTTGTCGATGAACAAGAAGGCACGCTCCAGGATCTCGGCGCAGTCCTGGTCGTGCGGCTGACCGCAGCTCATGTCGCCTCCCCTGCGCTGTCCGCGCCGGCTCGGGCCAGGCCGCGCTCCTCGGCGTAGTCGGTGAGCAGGTCACGCAGCATGCGGCGGCCGCGATGCAACCGTGACATCACCGTGCCGACTGGAGTGCCCATGATCTCGGCGATCTCCTTGTAGGCGAACCCCTCCACATCGGCGAGGTAGACCGCCATCCGGAAGTCTTCGGGGATCCGCTGCAGGGCATCCTTCACATCGCTGTCAGGCAGATGCTCCAACGCCTGTGCCTCGGCCGACTTCAGGCCACTCGACGTGTGGGACTCGGCCCGGGCGAGCTGCCAGTCCTCGATCTCCTCGGTCATCTGCTGCGGCTGACGCTGCTTCTTGCGGTAGGAGTTGATGAACGTGTTGGTCAGGATGCGGTAGAGCCACGCTTTGAGGTTG
Source organism: Actinomycetota bacterium (assembly GCA_030857985.1). Classification (GTDB taxonomy): domain Bacteria; phylum Actinomycetota; class Actinomycetes; order Propionibacteriales; family Nocardioidaceae; genus JALZMX01. Next base: position 36,555 of record JALZMX010000019.1, read on the forward strand.
GTGCCGGGCCGGAACTGGTGGAACGAGGCGAACGCCTTGGCGAACGACTCCTGCACCAGGTCCTCGGCGTCCTGCGGGTTGCGGGTCATCCGCATCGCCGCGCCGTACAGCTGGTCGAGGAACGGCAGGGCGTCGCGCTCGAAGCGCTGCGAGCGCTCCTCGGCCGTCTCCTCCGCCAGCAGGTGGTCGTCGCCGGTGGACCGCTGGTCGGTGCCCTTGCCTGTCGGATCGTCGCTCATCGCGTCCGATCCTACCGGGAAGTCCAGGACGGCCAGGACGTCGCCGTCACAGGCGGTACTGGTGCACGCCACGCTCGTCCCTCCTCGCCCACCGGACCGATCCAGGCCCGGCCAGCTGACCGAACCGTCACTGCAGGGCAACAGCGGCGGGAGCGGGACCATTCCCGGCAGGTTCGCTCAGGCGATCTCGCGGGTGATCCACTCCAGCACCGCCTCGACGACCACGGCGAGCACTTCCTCCCGACCGAGCAGATCCTGCTTGCGCACCGCGAAGCTGTGGTCGGCTCCGGGCACGACGGTCAGGTCGACGCCCTCGGGGAAGAGATCGGGTGCCCCGAACGGGTCACGCTCACCCTGTACGACGAGGGTGGGTACGCTGGCGGCCAGCAGCTCACCCACCCGGGTGCGCTCGGGTGCGCCCGGTGCGTGCAGCGGGAAGCTCAACGCCAGGCAGCCCGAAGCTCCGAGATGGCGCGCGGTGCGGCAGGCCACCCGGGCGCCCGCGCTGCGGCCACCGACGACCAGCGGCGTGCGTGGGCGCAGCTGGTCGAGGACCGCGATCCACGACTCGTCGAGAACGTGCGCCGGCGCAGCCACCCGACGCCCCGCCACCCGCCAGGGCTGCTCGACCCGGAAGACAGACACGCCTTGACGCGACAGTGTCTTGGCCAGCTGCACCAGATCGGGTGTCTGCGGACCCGCACCGGCCCCGTGACCGAGGACCAGGGTCGCGAACGGGTGCTTGCTCCGATCGATCAGCAGGTGTGCGTCACCGTGCGGCGTCGGGAGGCGGCGCGTCTCGGTCACGGGTCGATCATGCAGGAGAGGGCGGCTCGGCCGCGACCGGCTCGACCAGCGCGACGCCGTTGTTGCGCACGTTGTTGACCTCGGTGGACACCGGATGGGCGTCCAGCCGACCGGGCGCAGCCGGAACGAGCAGTTCGCGCAGCCGGTCGGCGTCGGAGACCGCGGGGTCCAGCCAGTCGGCATAGTCGCCCGGCTCGACCAGGAGAGGCATCCGGTCGTGCACGTGACCGAGGGAGTCCTGCGCGGAGGTGGTGATGACGGCGCAGGTCCAGCGGAAGCCCTGGGGGTCGTCGCGGCCATGGTCGGGGTCGCGCCAGATCTCGTACAGACCGGCCATCGCGAGCACCCCACCGTCGACCGGCCGGATGAAGAAGGGCTGTTTCACCGGCTTCCCCTTCGGCGACGTCTGCTCTGTGGTGTACCACTCGAAGTAGCCGTCGGCCGGCAGCAGGCACCGGCGGGCGGCGAAGGCCCGTCGGAAGGCAGGCTTGTCTGCCACCGTTTCGACCCGTGCGTTGATCATCCGGTTGCCGATCGCCAGACCCTTGGCCCAGGACGGCACCAGGCCCCAGCGGAGCACGGTCAGGCGCCGCTGCGCCGGGGCGCCCTTGTCGTCGTGCGGTGATCGGGCCAGCACCGCGTAGACGTCCTTGGTCGGGGCCACGTTGTAGTCGGGCTCGAGCTTCTCGCGCACGTCCACGCGCTCGACCTCGAACTCCTCCACGAGGTCCTCGGGCCGGCGGCTGGATGCGTAGCGACCGCACATGCGGCGAGCCTGGCACATGGGTGCATAACTGCGGCGATCCGGGTATGAATGGACCATGACCCTTGTGAGACTGCTCGCCCGACCTGCCCTTTCCTCGATCTTCGTGGTCGGCGGCATCAACGCCTTCCGCAACGCCGACGCGATGTCCTCCAAGGCCGAGCCGGTGACCGAGAAGATCGTGCCGTTGGCCAAGCGGGTCGCACCGCAGGTCCGGATCCCGGACGACTCGGCGACCCTGATCAAGGCCAACGGCGCGCTGCAGGTGGTCGCGGGGCTGCTGCTGGCCACCGGCAAGCTCCCTCGGCTGTCCGCGAACGTGCTGGCGCTGAGCATGGTCCCGACGACGGCGGCGGGGCACCGCTTCTGGGAGGAGAGTGACCCGCACGTCAAGGCCAACCAGAAGGTGCACTTCTTCAAGAACGTCTCGATCATCGGCGGGCTGCTGCTCGGCGGCGTCGACACCGAGGGCAGGCCCGGCCTCGCCTGGCGCGTCCAGCACACCGCCGCGGCCGCGAAGCGTGAGGCCAAGCACGCCCGCCGCGCGGCCAAGCGCGAGGGCAAGCTTGGCGTCCAGTCGGCCCGGGCCGGAGTGCCTTTCCTCTGAGGCCGCTGACCGACGCCACGCTCTGGCCCGCGCCGCATCCGACCCGACCGGTGCAGGCGAGCGTGGCGCTGCCGGGTTCGAAGTCGATGACCAACCGGGCGCTCGTCCTTGCCGCGCTCTCCGACGGGCCGAGCCAGGTACGCCGCCCGCTGCGCGCACGCGACACCGTGCTGATGGCGGGCGCACTGCGCTCCCTCGGGACATCGATCACCGACCGAGGTGACGACTGGCTGGTCATCCCCGCCGCCATGCACGGCCCGGCCTGGGTGGACTGCGGACTGGCCGGCACGGTCATGCGGTTCCTGCCGCCGGTCGCCGCGCTGGCCACCGGCCCGATCAGGTTCGACGGCGACCCGCGGGCTCGGGAGCGGCCGATGGCGCGGCTCATCGAGGCGATGCGCGCCCTCGGTGCCGTGATCGGCGACGCCGGCCGGGCCACGCTGCCGTTCACGGTCGAGGGAACCGGTCGCGCCGAAGGCGGCGCCGTGAACATTGACGCGTCAGCATCGAGTCAGTTCGTCTCGGCGCTGTTGCTGGCCGGAGCCCGTTATGCACGCGGCGTCGACGTGCGCCACGACGGCCCACCGGTCCCCTCCTTGCCGCATGTGCAGATGACCGTGGCGATGCTGCGCGCCCGCGGAGTCGGCGTCGCCGCCACCGAGCCGAACCGGTGGGTGGTGGCACCCGGTCCGATCGGTGCCGTCGATGTGGAGGTCGAACCAGACCTGTCCAACGCGGGGCCGTTCCTGGCCGCGGCGCTGGTCACCGGTGGCAGCGTCACCGTGCGCGGCTGGCCGCGGGTCACCGACCAGGCCGGCGACCGGTGGCGCGGCCTGCTCGCGCAGTTGGGCGCGGTCGTCGAGCGCTCCGGTGACGACCTGACGGTCCGCGGTACCGGCCGGATCACCGGCATCGACGTGGATCTGCACGAGATCGGCGAGCTGACCCCGGTGCTCGCGGCGGTGTGCGCGCTGGCGGACACTCCGTCGTACCTGCGCGGGATCGCGCACCTGCGTGGGCACGAGACCGACCGGCTCGCCGCGATCGTGGCCGAGCTGAACGGACTGGGCGGTGACGTCGCCGAGACCGCCGACGGGCTGCGGGTGCGACCGACGCCGCTGCACGGCGGGGGGTTCCGCAGCCACGGTGACCACCGGATGGCCCAGGCCGCGGCGGTGCTGGGCCTGGTGGTGGCCGGCGTGCAGGTCGAGGACGTCGCGACTACGGCGAAGACCCATCCAGACTTCCCGACCGCCTGGGAGTCCCTGCTCGGATGAGCCACCGAGGTTACGACGAGCACGACCAGGAGCGCTACGAGCGGCCGCGCCGGCGTACCAGGCCCCGCACCAAGGATCGACCGAGCCACCGCGACGCGGTATCGGCGCGCATCATCACCGTCGACCGCGGCCGCTACACCTGCATGCTCACCGGCGAGGCGTCGGACGAGACCGTCGTGACCGCGATGAAGTCCAGACCGCTGGGGCGCAAGGGAGTCGTGGTCGGCGACCAGGTGCGCCTGGTCGGTGACGTCTCCGGTGCCGACGGGAGCCTCGCCCGGATCGTCCGGGTGGACGAGCGGACGACGGCCCTGCGCCGCACGGCAGACGATGTGGACCCGGTGGAGCGGGTGGTCGTGGCCAACGCGGACACGTTGGTGATCGTCACCGCGCTCGCCGATCCCGAGCCTCGCACGGGGCTCATCGACCGGGCGATCGCCGCCGCGTTCGACGCCGGCATCGAGCCGCTGCTGTGCCTGACCAAGGCCGATCTCGCCACTCCGGACGAGCTGCTGCGCCTGTACCGCCCGCTCGGCGTCGACTGGGTGGTCACCGGCCACGGCAGCGACCTCGACAGGCTCCGCGAGCAGCTGCGGGATCGGAGCAGCGTGCTGCTCGGTCACTCCGGCGTGGGGAAGTCGACGCTGGTGAACGCGCTGGTGCCCGGCGCCGACCGCTCGATCGGCATCGTCAACGCGGTCACCGGCCGGGGCCGCCACACGTCGACGTCGGTCTATGCGTTGCGGCTGCCGTTCGGAGGGTGGGTCATCGACACGCCCGGGATCAGGTCCTTCGGTCTTGCCCACGTCGACCCCGACCGGATCATCGCGACCTTCGGGGATCTCGTCGCCTCCACCGCCGACTGCCCACGCGGGTGCACGCACGGCGAGCAGGAGCCCGAGTGCGGCCTCGACGTCGCGGTGGCGGCCGGACAGGTCGATTCGGCCCGGGTCGAGTCCTTCCGCCGGCTGCTGGCCAGCCGGGAGGCTCCGGCGTACTAGCCCTGGTCGATGTCCCAGACCGCGCGAGCGCCCGCGTCACCGGTGAGGGCGGTCTGCACGATGACCGCGACGGCCAGCACGGTCAACAGCACCGTCAGCACCACCTGCACCGAGGCGGCACCGCCGTCTCGGGCGCCGCGACCGGAGGCCAGCGCGGTCGGACCACCGAGCAGGAGCACCGCGGCCAGCGCCGCCACCGAGAAGGCGAGCACGAACACCAGCAGCAGCTCGGCGCGCGCCTGATGCGTGCCGACGAGGGCAGCGAGCCCGCGCTCCTCCATCAGCGCCACACCGGCCCGCATCGTCACGAACGTCAGCGGCGGGGCGGTGGCCGCGAGGGCGAGCAACGGCCAGCGCAGCAGCCAGCGCCATCGACGCACCGCCGCGAAGGCGATCGCCACCGTGGCCGCCAGCGGCAACAGCACCACGGTCAGATGCACGATGAAGGCGTGCAGCGGGAGGCCGAGGAAGTCGTCGAACATGCAGCACCCCTCACCCGAGGCGACCCCTCCCCGCCCGTCCAGCCTACGCCGTCGGGGGTCGCCCAGGCCGTAGCCTCAGCTCATGCGCTCCGTACACACCGACGACCTCCGGCTGGCTCACGTGCTGGCCGACGACGCGGACTCGCTGACGATGGATCGTTTCAAGTCGCTGGACCTGCACGTCGCGACCAAGCCGGACCTCTCGCCGGTGACCGATGCCGACCAGGCGGCGGAGGAGGCTGTTCGGCGCACGCTGTCGCGGGCGCGTCCGCGCGATGCCGTGCTGGGTGAGGAGCAGGGCACCTCCGGCTGGGGACCGCGGCGCTGGGTGATCGACCCGATCGATGGGACGAAGAACTTCATGCGGGGTGTCCCGGTGTGGGCGACGCTGATCGCGCTGATGATCGAGGACGAGGTGGTGGTCGGCTGCGTCTCCGCGCCGGCGCTCGGTCGTCGCTGGTGGGCGGCGGCTGGAGACGGTGCCTGGACCGGCCGGTCTCTGATGAACGCGCAGCCGTGTCGAGTCTCCGACGTCAGCTCGCTCGACGATGCGTCGTTGTCCTACTCCTCCCTGTCGGGGTGGGAGCACTGCGACCGACTGGAGGACTTCCTGGCGCTGTCCAGGCGCTGCTGGCGGACCCGCGCGTACGGCGACTTCTGGTCCCACGTCCTGGTCGCCGAGGGAGCGGTCGACGTCGCGGTGGAACCAGAGCTGGAGCTCTACGACATGGCCGCGCTGGCGGTGGTCGTCACCGAGGCCGGCGGGCAGTTCAGCTCACTCGACGGGACTCCAGGCCCCTCGGGCGGCAACGGCCTGGCCACCAACGCCAACCTGCACGAGCAGGTGCTGGGATTCATCGGCGCCCTGCCGCCCGACGAGCAGGACGCCCGCGGGACCGCGGGCGCGCGCGGCCACCCCCGCGACGACCGCGGCCAGGTGCACACCCTGGCCTCACGCCGACGCCCCGAGCCGCGGGACTGACTGCTCGGCGCGCAGGTTCCACACCGCGGGCATCGCGAGCGTGACGAGCGCGACCACCGCATAGACGCCGGCCGCTGCCAGCACGACGTCGCGGACCTCGAACACCGCGGTCAGCGGGCCGGCGAGCACCTGCCCGACCGGCATCGCGACGAACGAGCCGAGCATGTCGTAGGACGACACCCTCGACAGCCGCTCGATCGGGATGTGCTGCTGCAGCGCGGTCTCCCAGGCCACCCCGAACACGTCGAAGCCGATACCGGCCACGAACGCCGCCGCCGCCAGCAACGCGGCCCCGGGTGACAGGCTCAGCGCGGTCAGCGGGAGCACGATGGCCAGCGCGCCCACCATGCCCAACCGCAACGGATGCCTCGTCCGCACGTACAACATCAGCACCGTACCGGCCATGAAACCAACGGCCTGCAGGCTGAGCACAAGGCCCCAACCCTGCGGGCCGAAGGTGCGTTCGGCGAGGACCGGACCCAGCGTGACCCAGGCACACGCATAGACCGCGTTGAGCACCCCGAACGCGGCCACGATCAACCACACCCAGGTCCGCGAGACGAACTCCGACCAGCCCTCCCGCAGCTCGGTGACCATCGACCCGGTCGACACCGGCGCGGCTGGCAACCGCAGCCGGGTGAACAGCAGCGCAGACACGGCGAACGTCGCGGCGTCGACCGCCACTGCCCAGCCGGCACCGGCGGTGGCCACGACGATGCCGGCCAGCGCGGGGCCGCCGATGAACGCGGCGTTGCGTCCGCCGGCGCTCAGCGCGTTGGCCTGCTGGAGCTGGTCTCGAGGCACGACCTGCGGGACGATCCCCTGCTGGGCCGGCATGGTGAACGCCGACACGGCCCCGTGCACCGCCTCGATCAGGGCCAGGAGCGCGACCGTGGCAGCGCCGCCGATGAGCAGGCCGGCGGCGACCGACTGCACCAGGGCCGACAGCAGCCCCGACACCACCAGCACCCGGTGCCGGGGGAAGCGGTCGGCGACCACACCGCCGTACAGCATGAAGACGATCAGCGGGATGCTGCGCGCGGCCAGCACCAGCCCCAGGTCACCGGCGCTGCCGCCGATCTGCAGCACCGCGAAGGCGATCGCCACCGGAGCCATCGCGTTGCCGAACAGGCTGACGGTGCGCGCCGCCAGGAAGTACCGGAAGCCGGCAGAGCGCAGTGGGCGCAGCGATCCGGACTGGGTCATGGTTTCGCGTGCATCTCGAAGAGCGCGACCGTGGCGGAGACGCGCACGGTTCCGGCGGTGCGCGGCGGACGGGCGGCCCGGTGCAGCTCGGCCATCGCAGCGGCGACACGGTTGCGCAGGTCATGCCAGAGCTCCGGCGTCACCCACAGCTCGGCGTCGGTGGTGGTGCCACGTCCGTCGGTACGCCGGTGCGCGCTGCGACGCACCAGCTCGGCGCCGAGGGCCTCGGCGAACAGCATCTCGGCTCCGGGGTCTCGGCCGGGTCCCGGCTCGCTATCGCGCGGGGCATCCGGCTCGTATCGGTAGCGCTTGGCGGTGCCACCTCGCACCTTCTGGGTGCCCGCCGCGCGGATCACGCCGGCGGCAAGCAGCGTGCGCAGGTGGTACGACGCGTTGGCCTGGGTCAGGCCGAGCTCACGAGCCAACTCCGCCGCGCTGAACGAGGCGCCGGTCAGCAGCGACAGCATCTGCAGCCGCACCGGGTGTGACAGCGCGCGCAGCGACGCCATCGTCATGGACATGCTGAGAAGCCTAGGATTGTCGCCCGAGACCGTCAAGCATCTCTTTGGAGGTCAGCCAAGGCGCGCCGCCCTACCGCCGAACCGGCAGCGGCGCTAACCTGCCAGGCAGAACGTGCCGTCAGGCATCGTCTGGGAGGTCGAGATGCGCATCGCTGACGTGCTCCAGGTCAAGGGCGACCAGGTCGTGACCGTGCGCCCCGAGACCACCGTCCGTGATCTCGTGACGTTGCTCGTCGAGCACAACATCGGCGCGGTCGTGGTGAGCTCCGACGGCACCTCCGTGGACGGGATCGCCTCCGAGCGTGACGTCGTGCGCCGGCTAGTCGACGGCGCAGCCGCGCTCGACGTACCCGTCTCCGAGATCATGACCACCGAGGTGCGCACCTGCGCGCCGGACGAGGCCGTGACCAGCCTGATGCTGCTGATGACCAAGTACCGGATCCGGCACGTGCCGGTGGTGGTCGACGACCGGCTCAGCGGCATCATCAGCATCGGTGATGTGGTCAAGTCCCGCATCGGTGAGCTCGAGTTCGAGCGAGACCAGCTGAACAACTACGTCAGCGGCACACAGTGAGCGGGGCGCTCGCGTCGACGACTGACCTCAGCCGACCGTCACCCGTTCGGTCGCCGTGGCCACGACGTCGCCGGCGACCAACCGCCGACCACGCCGGGTCTCGACCTCGTCATTGACCGACACCTTTCCGTCGGCGACCAGGGTCTTCGCATCCGCACCCGTGTCGACGAGGTCGGCCAGCTTCAGGAACTGACCGAGCCGGATCGCATCGTCCCAGATCGGCACCGTGCGCATGGCACCATCATGAACGGCGGCGTCGGCACCTAACCTGGGCGCCATGGTGATCGACGGCGACGGGCTCTATCTGGTCGCCGGTCTGGCCCTGCTGCTCGGCGCCATCCTGCCGCGACTGCTGCGACGCTACGCCGTCTCGGCGCCGATGGCGTTCGTCGGCGCCGGGCTGTTGCTCGGCCTGGTGGTGGATCGCGAGCTGGTCGACCCGGTGGCCGAGGCGGACCTCACCGAGCGCCTGACCGAGCTTGCCGTCATCGTCGCGCTGATGGGTGTCGGCCTCGCGATCGACCGGCCGCTGTCCTTTCGCGGCTGGCGGATCACCTGGCGGCTGCTGCTGATCGCGATGCCGTTGTGCATTGCCGCCGTCGCGGTGACCGGATGGGCCGTGGCCGGGCTCGCTCCGGCCTCGGCGTTGCTGCTGGGCGCGGTCCTTGCTCCCACTGACCCGGTGCTGGCCTCGGATGTGCAGGTGGCTGGGCCGTCGACCGGCGAGGAGGCCGAGGTCGGGGAGAGCGACGAGATCCGGTTCGCCCTGACCACCGAAGCCGGTCTCAACGACGGCCTGGCCTTTCCGTTCGTCTCCCTGGCCATCCTGGTGGCGGCCGAGGGCGCGGCCGGCTGGTGGGTCGGGCAGTGGTTCAGCTGGGAGCTCGTCGGCAAGGTGGTGATCGGGGCGCTGATCGGTGCCGGCACCGGCTGGCTGCTCGGAAGGATGGCCTTCGGCGCGACTCGTCCGAGCCTGCGGCTTGCCGACCAACGCGAGCCGATGCTGTCGCTGGCCGCGACGCTCGGTGTCTACGGGCTCGCGGAGGTGTTGCACGTGTACGGCTTCGTCGCGGTTTTCGTCGCGGCGCTGGCGATCCGGGCGGCCGAGCGCGGGCACGACTACCACGAGCAGCTGCACACATTCATCGGCCAGCTCGAGCACATCTTGACGTGGGGCCTGCTGCTGCTGATCGGGGTGGCCATCTCAGGGGGGCTGCTCGCATCGCTGACCTGGTCCGGCGCGCTGGTCGGTGTGCTGCTGGTCGCGGTGATCCGGCCGCTGAGCGGCTGGTTCGCGCTGTCCGGCGCCGGGTGTCCACCGAACGAGCGCATGGTGATCGCGGCGTTCGGCGTACGTGGGATCGGGTCGTTGTACTATCTGGCCTATGCCAGCGCCTCTTTCGCCGAAGACCTGCCGTGGTTGTGGGCCACCGTGGGCTTCACCGTGGTGCTCAGCGTGGTCGTGCACGGGGTGGTCGCGACTCCGGTGATGCGGGCACTGGGTCGAGAGCCGGCCGTGGCCTGACTGCTCCAGGCGCCACGTCTGCTCAGCCTGGCAACGACTTGGCACCGATCTGCTGCAGAAGCGTCAGCTGGTCGGAGCTGCCCCAACGCTCGACCATCATTGCGTCGCGAAAGCGCGTGACCTGGACGCCGCGGATGTCGATCGGGCTCCCGGTGGCGGCAAACCCGACGAAGTCGCCCTGGTGCGTGCCGGTGGCACGGTAGGCGATCGCGACCGAGTCCTCGTCGGCCACCATCGCGTCCACCTCGACGCGGAAGTCGGGGAAGGCGGAGCGCAACGAGGTCCAGAACTGCTTGAACCCGTCAATTCCGGGGCCCTGGTCCGGAGCCGGGTCGTTGTCGACGAAGTCCGGCGCGACTACGTCGTCGATCACGTCGATCGAGCCGGCGTTGATCACGTCGGCGCCGAACCGCTCTTGTGCAGCGATGTTCTGGTCCTTCGACATGCGGGCTCCTCCGGTTCGGTATGTGGCAGCAGACGGCGCCGAGAAGGCTCCGTGGTCTTCTCTCGTACGTCGTACCCTCCGGCGACACTGCGAACCTCGCACCGACGCGCCGACGGCCCCGATCGTCCTACCCACCTCACGGAAACTGCAGGGTGCATCACCGAGGGTGGCTGCGCGCACTGGTAGTGCACGGGCACCAGACGGAGGAAACGCACAGCAAGATGTCACGCTGAGTATTGAACCCATCGCGCACCGTGCCACCGCGATTCCTGGAGGACCAGATGCCTGCGACACCCTCGGGCGGCACCCTGCTCGAACTCGACCGTCAGCGCCTCGAGCGCGCCAAGCACGCCTACACCACCCGGCATCTCGACTGAGTGGGGCGCGGTTCCTGCTCAGCGAGCGGGAGCCCCGCCGTGGCGATGTCGTGCTGGCCCGGATCGAAGAGATCGGCCAGCACACGAAGATCGAGCAGCGAGACGGTCGCAGGGCCTCGATGTTTCCCGGTGACGAAGTAGTCGTGGCCTACGGCGACCGCTATGCACCTGGACCAGTTCGAGGCTGTCATCCCTCCCGACCTCGGGCCATGTGAGCTGGTCGCCGCCGGAGGCCTGGAGGCCAGGGTGCAGGAAGCCCACGGAAAGATGGATCCGGCCACGTCGCTGTACCCCCTCGGCCTGCTCGCCGACGCGGACGGCACCGCGATCAACCTTCGCGACGGCGCGTTGTCGGTCGACCCCAAGACCGTCCCCTCCGATCGACCGGTGACGATCGCGGTTGTGGGCGCGTCGATGAACTCGGGCAAGACCACCGTGGCGGCGCA
>JALZMX010000031.1 GCA_030857985.1 Actinomycetota bacterium
GCGATCGTAGGCGCAGCTGCTGCCACACTGGCGAGGTGACCAGGCCCGACACCGGTTCGGCGCTCGACCCGTCCGTGGCGGGCCGGCTCCAGCGCAACGCCGACGGTCTCGTCGTGGCCGTCGTCCAGCAGCACGACACCGGCCAGGTGCTGATGGTGGGCTGGATGGACGACGAGGCGCTGCACCGCACGCTGACCACCGGGAGGGCGACGTACTGGAGCCGGAGCCGCCAGCAGCACTGGGTCAAGGGTGAGACCTCCGGCCACCGGCAGTGGGTTCGCGGCGTGCGCCTGGACTGCGACGGCGACGCGCTGCTCGTGCTCGTCGACCAGGAGGGCGTCGCCTGCCACACCGGCGCGCGTTCGTGCTTCGACCGCGCCGACCTGGACCCAGTTGTCGCGGGCCCCGAGTGAGGCGCGGTCTCGCTACGGCGATGGCGGTCGGGCTGCTGGGCGGTGGCCTGGTCGCGGTCGGTGGACGAGAGCCCTGGCGTACGCCGGTCCCCGGACCGGCCGGGGACCAGGTCGCGCCGGCCGGCTCGCTCGTCGTCACGCTCGGCGCGGTGATCCTGCTGGGCATGCTCGTGGTCGCGGTCACCCGCACCACCGGCCGCCGCGTCGCCGGCCTGATCGTGGCGCTCGCGGCCGTGCTCGTGGTGGCGGTCGCCGTCCTCGCCGACGGCGCGTGGACGCTCTGGCGCACCGGCGTACTGCTCGGCGCGTCGCTCGCGCTCGGCGCCGGTGCCCTCGCGGCAGCGCGTGGCCCGGCCTGGGCGGCGATGAGTCAGCGGTACGACGCTCCCGGCGCCAGCGAGGACCGGCACCAGAGCGACCCCTGGCGGGCCCTCGACCGTGGCGAGGACCCGACGCTGTGAGCAGGCCGAACTCTCGGCATCGCGACAGGTCCGGCAGAATGCAGGGGTCGACGCCCGGCAACGACGAAGGAGCTCCCCGGCATGGCCGACAACCACGGGTCGTCCCCAGCTGCATGGGCGACCGTCTTCATCACGGTGCTCGCGTTCTGCGTCGGCGGGGTGGCCCTGGTCTTCGAGCCGATCAACTGGGTGATGTTCTGGACCGGCGTGGCACTTGTTCCTGTCGCCCTGATCGTCGGCAAGCTGTTGTCGGCGATGGGCGCGGGTGGCGAGACCGACGCATGAGGGGTTCACCGGTGACCGTGCTCGACGACATCGTGGCAGGCGTACGCGCCGACCTCGCCGCGCGGGAGATGCGGGCCCCGATCGAGCAGCTCGAGCGGCGCGTCGCGGCGCTGCCTCCGGCGCTCGACCCGATGCCGGCGTTCGCCGCGCCCGGGGTGGCGCTGATCGCGGAGGTGAAGCGGCACAGCCCCAGCCGGGGGGCGCTCGCGCCGATCACCGACCCGGCCGCGCTCGCCACCGCCTACGCCGACGCCGGGGCGGCCGCGATCAGCGTGCTCACCGAGCAGCGCCGCTTCGCGGGCAGCCTCGACGACCTGCACGCTGTACGCGCCGCCGTGACCGTGCCGGTCCTGCGCAAGGACTTCGTGGTCACGCCGTACCAGCTATGGGAGACGCGCGCCGCCGGAGCGGACCTGGCGCTGCTCATCGTGGCCGCACTCGACCAGCCGACGTTGGCGGCGCTGCACGCGCAGGCCCGCCAGCTGGGGCTGACCGTACTGGTCGAGGTCCATGACAAGGAGGAGCTGGGCCGGGCGCTCGATGCCGGCGCCGAGCTGGTGGGGGTCAACGCCCGCGACCTCAAGACCCTCGAGGTGGACCAGGACACGTTCGCCCGCGTCGCACCGTCGGTCCCGTCCGGCGTCGTCACCGTCGCCGAGTCGGGGATCCGTGGGCCCGACGACGTCGCGCGATACGCGGAGGCCGGCGCCGACGTCGTACTCGTCGGCGAGGCGTTGGTCACCGGCGCCGACCCTCGCCGGAGCGCGGCGGCACTCGTCGCGGCCGGGAGGAGAACCGCATGACCGTCTCCGCGCCGACTCCGCCGATCCCGCCGACCCAGCCGTGGGCACCCGGCCCGGACAGCGCCGGCCATTTCGGTCGCTTCGGCGGCCGCTTCTTGCCGGAGGCGCTGATCGCCCCACTCGACGAGCTGGAGGCGGCGTGGCGCTCGGCGATGGCGGACGAGGCGTTCACCAGCGAGCTGGTCCGGATGCTGGTCGAGTACGCCGGCACGCCGAGCCGCCTGTTCGAGGCCACCCGCCTCTCCGAGGTGGCCGGTGCCCGCATCCTGCTCAAGCGCGAGGACCTCAACCACACCGGCGCGCACAAGGTGCGCAACGTGCTCGGACAGGCACTGCTGGCCAAACGGATGGGCAAGCGGCGGGTCATCGCCGAGACGGGGGCAGGCCAGCACGGCGTCGCCACCGCAACCGCCTGCGCCTACCTCGACCTCGACTGCATGGTCTACATGGGCGAGGTCGACACCCAGCGCCAGGCGCTCAACGTGGCCCGGATGCGGCTGCTGGGCGCCGAGGTGGTGCCGGTCTCCTCCGGCAGCCGCACCCTGAAGGACGCGATCAACGAGGCGTTGCGCGACTGGGTCGCCAACGTCGACGACACCCACTACCTGTTGGGCACCGCCGCCGGGGCACATCCCTTTCCGGCCATGGTGCGTGACTTCACCCGCGGCATCGGCGACGAGGCGCGCGAGCAGGCGCTGGCACTCTCGGGCCGGCTGCCCGACGCGGTGACCGCCTGCGTGGGCGGCGGTTCCAACGCGATCGGCATCTTCGCTGCCTTCATCGAAGACCCGTCGGTGCGGCTCTACGGCTTCGAGGCCGGTGGCGACGGCATCGAGACCGGTCGGCACGCCGCCACCATCACCGCCGGCGAGGTCGGCGTCCTGCACGGCGCCCGGTCGTTCCTGCTGCAGGACGAGGACGGCCAGACGGTCGAGTCGCACTCGATCTCGGCCGGGCTCGACTACCCTGGCGTCGGCCCCGAGCACGCCTACCTGGCCGAGACCGGGCGGGCCAGCTACCGACCGGTGACCGACGCCGAGGCCATGGACGCGTTCGCCCTGCTCGCCCGCACCGAGGGCATCATCCCGGCGATCGAGTCCGCCCACGCGATCGCCGGGACGTTGGCGATCGTCCCGGAACTGATCGCCGAGCAGGTCCCCGAGACGGCGTCCGACCTGACGATCTGCATCTGCTTGTCCGGGCGCGGTGACAAGGACATGGACACCGCGGCCCGGTGGTTCAGCGTGCTGCCCGAGGGCGCTGAGCGGTGAGCCAGGTCGACGAGGCGTTCGGTACCGCCAGGGCCGAGGGCCGCAGCGCACTCATCGGCTACCTGCCGGCCGGTTTTCCTTCGTACGACGGGTGTGTGGCCGCCCTGCATGCGATGGTGGACGCCGGGGTCGACCTGGTCGAGGTCGGACTGCCCTACAGCGACCCGGTGATGGACGGTCCGACGATCCAGGCGGCAGCGGTGGCATCGCTCGCCGGCGGCACCCGCACCGTCGACGTGCTGCGCACGGTCGAGGCGGTGTCGAGCCGGGTGCCTACCGTGGTGATGAGCTACTGGAACCCGGTCGAGCGCTACCGGGTGGCCCGTTTCGCCCACGACCTCGCTGCGGCCGGCGGCTCGGGGCTGATCACTCCCGACCTGGTCCCCGACGAGGCCGCCGAGTGGGTGGCCGCCTCCGACGAGCACGGTCTGGACCGGATCTTCCTGGTTTCGCCCTCGTCGACCGACGAGCGGGTGGCGATGACGTCCCAGGCCTGCCGCGGCTTCGTCTACGCCACCTCGGTGATGGGCGTCACCGGAGCGCGAGAGCTGTCCAGCAACCGGGCCCCAGCGCTGGTCGAGCGGGTCCGGGCGGTGTCGGCGTTGCCGGTGGGGGTCGGGCTCGGCGTCTCGAACGGTGCGCAGGCGGCAGAGGTTGCCGCGTTCGCCGACGGCGTCATCGTCGGCTCGGCGTTCGTGCGGTGCCTGCTCGACGCCGACGACCCCGGGGCGGGGCTGAGCGCGGTCGCCGCCTTGGCTGGTGACCTTGCCGGCGGCGTACGGCGGGCTGGATCGGGCTCTCCGCGGGAACTCCGAGCGCCGTCCGAGGGTTGATCCGATCGTGACCTCGCGCCTGACCCACGCCCTGGTGCTGTCCGGTGCCCTCTCTGTGCTCGTCGCGTGCACAGCCGGTGACCCGCCGGTGCCCGACAACCCCGGGGGAGCGATCATCGAGCCGGCGCCGGATGACGATGGCTTCGCCGGGTTGGGGGTGCCGGAGCCCTACCCGATGCCGTCGGTGAGCCTGACCGACACCTCGGGTGAGTCGTTCGACCTGGTGGACGACACCGCGCAGCCGGTCACGTTGGTGTTCTTCGGTTACACGCACTGCCCCGACGTCTGCAGCCTGGTGATGGCCGATGTTGCCTCGGCCATGACGCGACTCGACGAGGGGACTCGCGACGAGGTGCAGATGCTGTTCATCACCACCGATCCGGCCCGCGACGACGAGGCGGTGATCCGCGACTACCTCGACCGGTTCGATCCCGACTTCGAGGGGCTCACCGGCCCGTTGCCGCGGATCAAGGCGGCGGCGCAGCCGCTCGGCGTACTCATCGAGGGCACGAACAGACTGCCCAGCGGCGGCTACGAGGTGGGCCACGGAAGCCAGGTGCTTGGCTTCGGCCCCGACGACACCGCCCAGGTGGTGTGGACCGAGGGCACCCCGGTCGCCGACCTGGTCACCGACATCGAGGCCCTGGCCGAGGGGGCATAGGCTCCTGCCGCGATGACTGCGACCTCCATCCCCAGCCCGGACCAGGGTGTGTGGTACCTCGGCCCCTTCCCGCTGCGCGCCTACGCCTTGTGCATCATCGCCGGGGTCGTCGTCGCCCTGTGGCTCGGCAACCGGCGCTGGGTCGCACGTGGTGGCCGGCCCGGGGTCGTCGGCGACATCGCGGTCTGGGCGATCCCCTTCGGCCTCGTGGGCGCCCGGCTCTACCACGTGATCACCGACTACCAGCTCTACTTCGGACCCGGCCAGAACCCGGTCGAGGCGCTCTACGTCTGGCGCGGCGGGCTCGGGATCTGGGGCGCCGTCGCCCTCGGCGCCGTCGGCGCCTGGATCGGGTGCCGGCGACATGGCATCCGCTTCCTCGCCTTCGCCGACGCGGTCGCGCC
>JALZMX010000039.1 GCA_030857985.1 Actinomycetota bacterium
ACGGTGAGGATCGTGCCCTCGACCGGCTCGGCGACCGCCTCGTAGGCGGCATCGGCCGCGCACTGCAGCGCCTGCGCCAGCTGCTCAGCCGTCTGCTCCGGCGACGAGCGACCCGGCAGGTACCCCGCCAGCTGCTCGCCTCCCGCCCGCAGCAGCTGCGCCAAGATCACCCCCGAGCTGCCCTGGGCACCCAGCAGCGCGCCTCGGCTGAGCGCGCGCAGCGCCGCCGCGACATCGGCGTGCGGTGCGTCGCCGACGGCCGCCGTCGCCGCCTCGAACGTGAGGTAGAGGTTGGTGCCGGTGTCCCGGTCGGGAACCGGGTAGACGTTGAGCGCGTCGATCTCCTCGCGCGCCGCACCCAGCGCCTGCAGGCCGAGCTGCAGCCACCGGTCCAGCAGCGTCACGTCGGCGGTCGCTGTGGTGCTCTGTCCCACTGCCACTCCCTCCGCGCGCGTCCTGGCGCACTGTCCCGGCGGCACAGCGTATCCGCGCCGCGCGGTTCTGCGGATTGGCATCCGCCGAGCGGGATCGGATACTCTTGGGCGGTTGCCCCGACAGCGGGGAGCCCCGATGCGGCGCTGGCGCCGCCGGGCACACACTTCCTGACCGACGACCTCGAGGAGCACCGGTGGCCGCCGTCTGCGACATCTGCGGCAAGGGACCTGGCTTCGGAAACAACGTGTCCCACTCGCACCGGCGTACCCGCCGTCGTTTCAACCCCAACATCCAGCGGGTGCATGCTCTGGTGGGCTCGACGCCGAAGCGTCTCAACGTCTGCACCTCCTGCCTCAAGGCGGGCAAGGTCAGCCGCTGACCTGGCGGCCGTCACCGGAAGTGCTCATGTCCGGCTGGGCCGTCGTAGGCAACGCCGTCCACCGTGACCACCGCTCCCCCGGCTGCGACCCTGCCGACGACCGTCCACCCCTCGGGCAACGTCGTACCGGCGGGAAACGTCGCGGCCAGCGCATAGTCGTCGCCCCCGGTCAGCACGAACTGCAGCGGGTCCAGGCCGAGGGCCGCCCCCACCGCGCGCAGCGGCTCCTCGACCTCGAACGCAGCGGATTGTACGTCGATCGAGCAGCCGCTCGCCGCCGCGACGTGGCCGAGGTCGGCGAGCAGGCCGTCGGACAGGTCGATCATCGCGGTCGCGCCGGCCGACGCGGCCTCCGGCCCGGCGGAGTACGGCGGTCGTGGCCGGCGGTGCGCCTCGACCACCGCCCGCGGCGAGCGGAAGCCCCGGCCCAGCACGTGGAAACCGGCCCCTGCCCACCCGAGCCGACCACACACCGCCACGACGTCTCCTGCTCGGGCACCTGACCGGAGCACCGGGGCGGCACAAGTCCCGAGCACCGTCACGGCGATGCTGACCTGGTCGGAAGCGGTCACGTCGCCCCCCACCACGCTCGCACCGACGAGCGCGGCCTCCGCGGCGATCCCCGAGGCAAGATCGCAGACCCAGGCCACCTCCAGGTCACCGGGAATTGCCAGCGCAACCACCAACGCTGTGGTCCGCCCCCCCATCGCATTGAGGTCGGACAGATTGGCCGCGGCCGCCTTGTGCCCGATGTCCTCGGCCGAGGACCAGTCGCGCCGGAAGTGACGGTTCTCGATCAACAGGTCGGTCGACACCAGGACCTGGTTTGCCCCGATTGCCACCACCGCGGCGTCGTCACCGGGACCGACCAGCACATCGGGGTGCTGCGCGAACAGCGGCCCGATCACCTCGATCAGTCCGAACTCCCCCAGCTCGGCGACCGTTCCGGCTGTCGATGCGGTGGGCTGCGAAGGGACGGGCGGCGGGGTCATCACGGGCCTTTCACGTGCTGGTCGTGGAGCGCTGGCCGGGTTAGGGCGTCGAGCCTGCCAAGCGGTAGCGTGAACGCACTGCTTCGACACGATGCCCGACCCGCTGCCCGACCGAGCACCCGACCCGAGCACCCTGGAGGACAAACGTGGTGGTACAGGCCTACATCCTGATCCAGACCGAGGTCGGCAAGGCTGCCGAGGTCGCCCTGGCGATCGCCGAGCTCAATGGCGTCACGTTGGCCGAGGACGTCACCGGGCCGTACGACGTGATCGTTCGGGCCGAGGCCCGCAACGTGGACGAGCTCGGCAAACTGGTCGTCGCCCGCGTGCAGACGCTGCCAGGCATCTCCCGCACGCTCACCTGCCCGGTGGTCCACATCTGAGCAGCAGCAGCCTGCATCCGTGTCGCGACGCCCGCCGCTCCCCAGGGGTACGGCGGGCGTGCTGCTGTCCCGGGCAGTGGCCTGGGCGGTCGCTGCGGCGGTGGCGACCGGCTGCACCGGAGCCGTACAGGTGCAGGCGCCGACCACATCCAGCCAGGCGTGTACGGCGCTGCTCGGGAGTCTCCCCGACACCGTCGCCGGGGCGCAGCGGCGTACCCTCGAGCCGGCCGACGCGGCGGCGGCGGCATGGGGCGACCCGCCGATCGTGCTGCGCTGCGGGGTGGGGCGTCCTCCCGTGCTGAACCGCACGTCGCGCTGCGACCTGGTGGACGAGGTGGGCTGGTTCACCGAGGAACTGCGCGCGGCATTCCGCTTCACCACGATCGGGCGCGAGCTGCGCGTCGAGCTCACCGTGCCTTTCGACTACGAACCGGCGGCTGAGGTCCTGGTCGAGCTGGCCGCCGAGGTGAAGGCCTCGGTGCCGCAGGTCAGACCCTGTGTCTGAGGCTGCACCGGCAAGACAGCCGTCTCAGCGCAGCCCGAGCGGTCGCTGCATCGCCAACCCGAGCAGTCGGTCGACCAGAGCGGGGTAGTCCAGACCGCTGGCTGCCCACATCAGCGGGAACATCGAGGTCGGGGTGAAGCCGGGGATCGTGTTGATCTCGTTGATCACGACCGAGCGGTCGGGCAGCACGAAGAAGTCGACCCGGGCGAAACCCTCGCAACCGATCGCCTCGAACGCGCGGACCGCCAGCGCCTGCACCTGCCCGGTGACGTCGCCGGGCAGGTCGGCCGGGACGTCGAGCTGCGTCGCCTCCTCGGGCAGGTACTTCGCCGCGAAGTCATAGAACTCATGGCCGGCGCCGACCTTGATCTCGGCCACCACGCTCGCCTCGGCCCGGCCGTCGTGCATCGACTGCAGCACACCGCACTCGACCTCGCGGGCGCCGGCGGCGCAGGCCTCCACGATGACCTTCGGGTCGAAGCGCTGCGCCTCGGCGATCGCGTCGGCGAGGTCGTCCGCCGCAGCGACCTTGCTGATGCCGAAGCTGGACCCGCCTCGGGCCGGCTTGACGAACACCGGATAACCCAGCGCCGCTGTCGTCTCCTGGCAGAGGGCGGCGTCATTCGCCCACTGGGCCGCCGAGAAGACGGCGTACGGGGTCACCGGAAGCCCGAAGGCCTGGAAGACCAGCTTCATGAAGTGCTTGTCCATGCCCACCGCGCTGGCCAGGACGCCGGCACCGACGTAGCGCACCCCGGCGGTCTCGAGGAGTCCTTGCACCGTGCCGTCCTCGCCCCACGGTCCGTGCAGCAGCGGGAACACCACGTCGACCTGGCCGAGTGCGCGGGGGACGTCACCAGCGTCGAAGACGGTGAGCTCGCGGTTGGTCAGCGCGACCAGGGCGGCCGACTGATCCACCCGCGGCAGCTCGGAGCCAGAGATCGCGAGCCGCTCGGCATCGTCGGCCTCGAGCACCCAGCGGCCGTCGGTCGCGATGCCGACCGCGACCACGTCGTAGCGCTCCCGGTCGATCGCCGCCAGCACGCTGCCGGCGGTCACGCAGGAAACGCCGTGCTCGCTGGACCGCCCGCCGAAGACGACGGCGACCCTCGGCTTGGCCGACCGCAGTCGCTCGGGACTGCTCTGCTCGGACATCGCCTCGACCCTACCGGTGACACCACGTGCCTCGGGGAGGCGACCGCCCCAACTGAGACACTGGCGCGCATGACCTCACGCACAGCCCCCGAGGCGCTGTCGCCGGCGACCACCGTGGTCACCGGCGGGCGACCCGAGCACACGCCCGACCACCCGCTCAACCACCCGGTCACGCTGGCCGCGAACTACGTCGCCGGCGGCGACTTGGAGTACGGCCGGTACGCCAACCCCGGCTGGACCGCGTTCGAGGAGGTGCTCGGAGCACTCGAGGGCGGCCGCGCGCTCGTCTACGCGACCGGCTCGGCCGCGACGGCGACCGTGCTCGACCTCGTCGGCAACGGCGCAGTCGTGGTAGCCCCTCGGCACTGCTACCTGGGCACGCTGGCACAGCTGGCCGACCTCGAGGCGCGCGAGCGTGTGCGGGTTCGGCTGGTCGACGTCACCGACACCGAGGCGGTGGCCGCGGCCTGTGACGACGCCGCGCTGGTGTGGCTGGAGTCACCGACGAACCCGGCGATGGAGTTGGCGGACGTCGCCACGATCAGTGCTCATGCGCACGAGGCGGGTGCCACCGTCGTCGTCGACAACACGTTCGCGACACCGCTGCTGCAACGACCACTCGAGCTCGGAGCCGACATCGTCGTGCACTCGGCGACGAAGTACCTCTCCGGTCACAGCGACGTCCTCCTCGGGGCCGTGGTGACGCGCGACGACACGGCGTACCAGGCTCTCGAGCACCGGCGGCGGATGGTCGGGGCGGTAGCCGGACCGTTCGAGGTCTGGCTGGCGTTGCGGGGGATGCGCACGCTGGCGCTGCGGGTGGAGCGGGCGCAGAGCAACGCCGCCGAGCTGGCCCGCCGGCTGGCCGAACACCCGAAGGTGTCGGAGGTTCGCTACCCCGGCCTCGGTGGAGTCCTCGCGATCGTGGTCGCCGGCGGCGCGGAGCCAGCCGACCATCTCACCCGCAGCACCTTCCTGTGGGTGCACGCAACCAGCCTGGGCGGCGTCGAGTCGACGTTCGAACGGCGTCGCCGCTGGGCGGGTGAGCCGGACACGATCCCCCCTGGCCTGGTCCGTCTCGCGGTCGGCATCGAAGACGTCGAGGATCTGTGGCACGACCTGGCGCAGGCGCTGGACGGGCTGTGACGTCCAGCCGCACCTCAGGTGCGCTCCGGCTTGGCAGCCCGGGCGATCAGGCTCATCAACATCGCCTGCGGTGACGTCTCGCCGCGGATGAGCGCAGTCACCGACTCGACGATCGGCATCTCGACGCCGTGGCGGGCCGCGAGGTCCCTGATCGACTGGCACGACTTGACACCCTCGGCGACCTGCCGGGTCGAGGCGATGATGTCGTCCACGGAGATGCCCTGCCCGAGCCTCTCGCCGAACGTGCGGTTGCGGGACAACGGGGACGAACACGTCGCGACGAGGTCACCGAGACCAGCCAGGCCCGAGAACGTGTACGGGTCCGCGCCGAGGACCTCCCCCAGCCGAGCGGTCTCTGCCAGCCCCCGAGTGATCACCGAAGCACGGGTGTTGTCGCCGAAGCCGAGGCCGGCAGCCATGCCGACCGCGAGCGCGATCACGTTCTTGGTGGCACCGGCAAGCTCGCATCCCACCACATCGGTCAGCGTGTAGGGCCGGAAGGCCGCGGTGTGGCAGATTTGCTGCAGGCGCTGCGCCACGCCGGCGTCACGGCAGGCGACCACTGACGCGGCCGGTTGCCGCGCGGCGATCTCTCTGGCGAGGTTCGGGCCGCTCACGACGGCGATCCGATCGTCGCCCGCGCCGGTGATCTCGCCGATCACCTCGCTCATCCGCAATGACGTGCCCAGCTCGACACCCTTCATCAGGCTGACCAGCAGTACGGTCGGCGGGATCAGCGGAGCCCACGTCACCAGGTTCTCCCGCAACGACTGCGAAGGCACTGCGAGCACGACCACGTCAGCGCCGTCGAGGACCTCACTCGGGTCCGGACTGGCGCGCACCACCGACGGGAGCACCACTCCGGGCAGGTAGTCCGGGTTCTCGTGCTCGTCGTTGATCGCCGTGCAGACGTCGTGGCGCCGGCCCCAGATGGTGACCTGGTTGCCGGCGTCGGCGAGCACGACCGTGAACGCCGTACCCCATGTGCCAGCGCCGAGCACGGCGACCCTCGTCATGGTTCTCCGCCATGATTGTGGTGGGTGGCGCGCTCGTAGGGGTTGCCGATGCGCGGCATGCTGTGTTCTCGCGGGTTGAAGCGGCTCCGCGGAGCCGCCGTGCCTCGGATCGTCTCGAGCAGGCCGGTGATGTCGGCCATGATCCGCTCGGTCGCGGTGTGCAACGTCGAGGAAGTGACCGGTCGGCGCCGCAGGTCCTCGAGGGCGACCGGCTCGCCGGCTCGTACGTGAATCGTCTTGCGCGGGAGCAGGTCGAGCTTGTGTGCGTACGGAGAGAGGATGTCCTGTGCTCCCCATTGAGCGACCGGGATCACCGGAACCCCGGTCGCCAACGCGATCCGCGCGGCTCCTGTCTTTCCCACCATCGGCCACAGTCCGGGGTCGCGGGTGATCGTGCCCTCGGGATAGACGATCACGCACTGGCCGCTGTCGACGGCCTCGACCGCTGCCCCGAACGCGTGCGAGGCGCCGCGGGTCTGCCGGTAGACCGGGATTTGTCCAGCTCTTGCCAGCAGCCTGCCTCCCACCGGCACGGCGAAGACGTCGGCCTTGGCGAGGTAGCGGGGCAACCGCCCGGAGTCGTACACGAAATGCGAGAAGACGAAGGGATCGGCGTGGGAGATGTGGTTCGCGACGACGATGCACCCGCCGGTGGGCGGGAGATGGTGGCCGCCCTTCCAGTCCCGCCTGGTCAGGAGCATCAGAGGTGGTCGCACGATCGCCACGCAGGTGGCCAGAGCCCAGCCGCGCTTCTGCCTGGCCACACCAGCTCCCTTCAGCACGGCGCCTCGGATGCCGACGGCGGGGGCCGGCAGCGGATGCTCAGTGTGCCGGGCAGCGTCGCACGGTGTCGACCCGACTGACAGGATCATGCCCGATGCCTGCTTCGCCCGAGTGCCGCTCCGTTGTCGTCGTACCCGTCAAGCACGGCGACGTCGCCAAGTCCAGGCTCGCTTCGGTGGCAGGTGCGCGACGGGCGGAGCTGGCTCGAGCCTTCGCCGCAGACTGCGTGACCGCGGCGCGCGCATCTGCTGCCGTCACAGACGTGGTGGCGGTCACCGACGACGGCGCCGCCCGTGCCGTGCTCGAGGCGCTCGGTGTGATCGTCGTGGCGGATGCGCCCGACTGTGGCCTCAACCCCGCCCTCGAGCACGGTGCCGCGTTCGCCCGGTCGAAACTCGGCCGCTGCCGGGTCACGGTGCTGTCCGCCGACCTACCGGCGCTGCGGCCGGAGGAGCTGACCGCCGCGCTGGCGGCCGCCGGCGGGTTCGACCGCGCCTTCGTCGCGGACACTGCAGCAACGGGTACGACGCTGCTGACCGCGGCGCCCGACATCGCCCTCGATCCGCGGTTCGGGAGCGCATCACGAGCGGCGCATCACCACAGTGGTGCGGTCGAGCTCGAGTCGTTGCGCGCACCGGGCCTGCGCCGTGACGTGGACACCGAGGTCGACCTGTGGGACGCGGTGCGAATCGGCGTCGGAGCGTACACCGCGGCGGTGCTGACCACGATGACACCGGCTGGCGTGCCGTCCCTCCACCACCCCGCCGTTCGTCCACCA
The DNA here is from genome assembly GCA_030857985.1 of Actinomycetota bacterium. Lineage (GTDB taxonomy): Bacteria > Actinomycetota > Actinomycetes > Propionibacteriales > Nocardioidaceae > JALZMX01. The sequence goes on from JALZMX010000039.1 coordinate 7,573, forward strand.
CGGGGGTGAGCCGAGTGCAGGCCACCGTCTCGTTCTACGACGCGGAGTCTCGGAGCGGACGGGTGCTGCTCGACGATGGCGTCGAGCTGCCGTTCGCAGCGACGGCGCTGGCCGACGAGCGCTCGCGGTTGTTGCGCCCAGGTCAACGGGTGCGCGTGGTCGTCGAGGAAGCCGCAGTGGTGACGCGGCTGCAGATCCTCACGCTCGCGGACTGACGGCCGAGACCGCGTCAGCTCTTCTTGCGGCCGCTCTTTGCTGCGCGCTTCTTCGCAGCCGTGCTGGCACCGACCTCGGGCACCTCCCGGGCACCGGACATGACCTGCTTCAGCTGTGAGCCGGGGCGGAACTTGGGCACCGAAGTCTCCTCAGCCTGGGTGCGCTCACCGGTGGCCGGGTTGCGCACCATCCGGGCTGGGCGGATCGCCTTCTCGAACGCACCGAAACCGGTGATGGCGACCTTCTCGCCCTTCGCCATCTCGCGGGTGATGGTGTCGACCACGGACTCGAGCGCATGCCTGGCTGCTCGCCGGTTGCCGTCGAACTGAGCGGAGAGCACATCGATGAGCTGGCTCTTGTTCACGAGGTTTCCTTCCGTGGACGCAGTGTCGAGCCGGTGCTCGACTTCGCCTTGCAGGTTAGGCAATTCGGCCCGAGGTGACAATCCGGCGCGCCCAGTCATCACCGGTCCCACGGTCGAGCAGGTGATAGCTGAGCCCGCAACTCGTCCACAACCGGCGGCGTGACACCTTCTGGTACGGACTTCGCCGCTCGTACGTACCCGAAGGTGTCACCGCGCGCAGCGGCTGCCCGAGCCGGCTCCAAAACCAGTTGGCCCGTCTCTTCGCCACGTCCATGCTGGCCGGATGTCACTCGCGCTGCATGAGATCTCCGAGGCCGACCACCGCATCCTGAACCCGTTCACCCAGGAGAAGCTGATGACGCTCGGCGCGGTGAGCCGTGTCGGCCCGTCGACCCGCATCCTCGACCTCGCCTGTGGCAAGGGCGAGCTGTTGTGCCGGTGGGCGCGGGCTTTCGGGGCCCGTGGTCTGGGTGTCGACCTCAGTGCAGTCTTCCTGGCCGCGGCAAGCTCCAGGGCTCAGGAGCTGGGCGTCGTGGACCAGGTCACATTCCACCAGGGCGATGCCGGCGACTACAGCGCCGAACCCGCTGCCTACAACCTCGTGTCCTGCCTGGGTGCCACCTGGATCGGTGGCGACCTGGTCGGCACGATCGCGCTGATGCGCAAGGCGGCGGCACCCGATGGCCTGCTTCTCGTCGGCGAGCCGTTCTGGATCGACCCGCCACCAGCACAGGTGTACGACGCACTCGGGTGCGCGCCCGACGAGTTCACGTCGCTGGCCGGCCTGCACGACCGGTTCGAAGCGGCGGGAACGGACCTGGTGGAGATGGTGCTCGCCGACGGTGACAGCTGGGATCGCTACGTCGCCGCCCAGTGGTGGACTCTCACCCAATGGCTGCAGGCCAACCGTGACGACGCGCGGGCGACGCAGGTGCGGGCGTTCCGCGACGACGCGCGGCGGGCACACCTGTCTTTTGGCCGGCGGTATCTCGGGTGGGGCGTCTTCGTCCTGAGACTGCCCGGCTGATCCCGAGACGGCGCCTCAGCTGAGCAGCAACCCCAGGCCGAGGCTGCTCACACCAGCGGCAAGCAGGAGCGCACCGGCATAGACGAGCCCGATCAGCCGGTTCGGCTGCTCGCGACCGGCCCCCATGGAGGAGAAGAAGAACCCCGCCGGCATCAGGATCGCCGCGACGGCGACACCACTGCGCGACAACCAGTCGAACACGCCGGTCTGCGTGGTGGCGTCGGCGAAGACCTGGCACACCAGGGCGAGCAGGACCAGCACACCCGCGTGGGCGTGCCCGGCCCGGGCGAAACCGAGCTGGAACGCGGTGGCGGGCTGCTGGCCTCGAACCAGCTTCACCAGATAGAGACCACCGGTCTCGATCGTCACGAACGCGATCAGCAGGATGCCCCCCAACGTCCTCGACTCGTCGGACAGTACGAGTGCCGACTCCATGGATCACGTCCTTCCTGGATACCATCACTACCTAATATTGGACAGTAGCACTATCCCATGTCAGGGTGACACCGTGTGGATGTCGGAACTGTCTCGGGCCAGCGGGGTCAGCGTGGCGACGATCAAGTTCTACCGGCGCGAGGGTCTCCTGCCGCCAGGCGTTGCGGTCAGCGCGACCCGGGCCCGCTACGACGAGTCGCACGTACGCCGGTTGCGGATGGTCCGGGCGCTGGTCGAGGTGGCGCGACTGCCCCTGAGCGTCGTTCGGGACGTGGTCACGGCGATCGAGGACCACTCCGGGATGCACGAGGTGCTCGGGACGGCGCACACAGCCTTGTCGCGACCCGGCGCGTCGCGTCCGGGCGAGACGCCGACGACCCGAGCCCTGCAGCAGGTGGATGGACTGGTGCGCCGACAACGGTGGCGGGTGCACGCCGGCAGCCCTTCTCGAGCAGCGCTTGCCCGCGCCCTGGACGCCTACGACTCGCTGGGCCGGTCGATGCCGGTCGACCGCCTCGACGTGTACGCCGAAGCCGCGCACGC
>JALZMX010000048.1 GCA_030857985.1 Actinomycetota bacterium
CTTGGGGCCCAGATGCGCGAGATCGTGACGAGCTACTTCCCGACGGCTGGAGAGGTCGTTGTGTTCGGCGGCCCACCGGGAGCTGGGTCCCCGGCGGACTGACGTCGGCGTCATCGACCATCCGAACGACGACGGAACCGTCCGTGTCGTCTGGCGGCGGTCGGGGGTACTTGCCGTGCGCATGAGTGACGTGAGCCGCGTCGGGACAGATCAGCCGCGCGATGAGTACGACCGGCCGAAACCGGGACGCCGCCGCCGTCGGTAGCACAAGCACCGTGGGTATCTGCGACTAGCCGAGCGGTACCTGCACACTCTTCCGGACGCCGACGACACGGCACTGGACGCCCTGGCCAGGGTCGGCGGTCGGCACCGGGCTGCGGCGACGTGACGGGGACCCCGTCCGACCCTGCACATGCTGCACGTCCCGGGCAGCGGGCCGGCGCTCGCTGGCTCAGGCGCAGGCTCGACCGACCAAGTCCCCGAGGTCCAGCGCGACGAACGTGTCCGCCGTGTTCAGCGGCTCGTTGTCGTAGGCATAGTGGAGGCCGACGGTGACCGTCTCACCGCCGCGAGCGCGCAGTTCGGCGCACGCGCCGTGCTCTACCGTCACCGCGAGAACGTACGGACTGGCCTCGGGCTCCACACTCAAGGCATCCTGCCTGAGCTGGGCGAGGCTGCGACCGGGCAGCGTGAGTGGCATGGGCACGTCCGCCCCGGTGCGCGTGCGCAGCACGGCTGAGGTGCCGACGACCGCCGATGACACGCTCAGCAGCTGCACCGGCTCCACCGTGCGGTTCAGCAGCACGACCGGCACAGCGAGGTCCGGACCAGCATCACCGGGACCTCCGAACAGGACGACCCACAGCGCTTCGGAAACGGCCAGCATGCCGCACATGCGGCGGACGTCGGCGTCGTAGTCGCGCAGGAACGTCGGCCTCAGCGACAGGGCGAGTTGGCGCCGGCCGCCGTTCTCGACGACGTCGACGTCCAACGTCGCCTTCGACGAGGCGAACCCCTCGGTGGCACTCGTGCACGGGAACGGATCGGCCAGCACGGCGGTGAGCTGCGCGCCGGGCTCGAGCGGCTGGTCGGCGCTCCACGAGAGCCCCGAGCCGCGGATGTCACCGCCGAGCACTCGGAGCGTCCCGGTACCGGTGTTCACGAGCGTGACCTCGACGGCGCCCCGCGGCTGCGCGCCATCTCCCTGCGGAACGGTGGCGTCGCGGCCGGTCACGACCGCGAGCTGCGGTGGTGAGTCTGCGGGCCTCGCGCCTACGTCGAATGGGTACGCGGCCGCAAAGCCGGCGGCGCACCCGATGAGCAGCGCGCCGACCACGGTGCGACGGCTCCTAGACAGCATCTGGCCGTCGTCACCCTGCTCGTCGGCACGCCCCTCCTCGTCGTACTGGCCGAGTGGCGCCGCGCTCCGTCGTGGGTCGCGCACCGTGACTTGCGGCGGTTTCCGCACGGCACGACGGTACTCCGCCCGACCCGGTCCTGTGGGGGCGCGCGAGCCAAACTCCGGGGACGGTCACGTCCGCCCCGGGTGGCAGGAGGCGGCACTGCCCTGCCGCCATTCGCGGCGGCGATGTCCGGCTTCCTCGTCAACGTCTGGGCCTTCTCCGGTGCCGAGCCGTAGCCGGGGCTATGTAGAGATATGCCGACGTTGACACCCGGGCACTACCCCCGGGTCCGCGAGTAGGCGGCGCTCTCCGGTGTTGCTCAACGAGGTGAATCACTATCGTGCGCCTGATGCAGGCGAGCGGTGGCCAAGGAGTCGAGGTCCGCCGCGCAGGGCCGCGGGACGCGCTGGCATTGATGACGCTCCGGGCATCCTGGCGCGACACGGCGGTCACTGAGGCTTTCACCAGCGAGTTCGTGGCGTGGTTCGAGCGCGAGGGCAGCCACCGCTGGTGGTGGCTCGCGGAGGACCCGGCAGGCGTTGCCATCGGGATGGTCAATCTCAAGGTCTTCGAGAGGATGCCGGCGCCTGGCCGTAGTTCTGGTCGCTGGGGCTACTTGGCGAACCTGTTCGTGCACCCCGCGCACCGGGGCGAGGGCCTGGGGGCGCAGCTTGTGGCGTCACTGCTTGCGGCCAGTCGCGAGGAAGGCCTCGTACGCGTCGTCCTAAGCCCGAGCGAGCAGTCGGTGCCGCTCTACAGGCGAGCAGGCTTCCTGCCCGCAGACATGCTGCTCGTCTGGCAGCCGCCAATGGAGGACGTCGAGGAATGAGTGCCGCTACAAGCGATCGGGCATGGCCTATCAGGCCGGACGTAGGGGCCACCCTCGTAGAAGACGATCAGGCGCTTGCCAGCGTCGTACACCCATGACTCGGCCAGCACGACCGTTGTGCTCCGGCCCTTCCGACCTGCCTTCGCGGCGAGACGCTTCCGCTCAACTGGGCCGACGGCCTCGGCCCGCGCGCACGCAAGGGCACGCCGCGCTTCCGGCTCAGGGCCTGATGAGCGCGTCGTCCCGCCGCCGCACCAGAAGAA
>JALZMX010000052.1 GCA_030857985.1 Actinomycetota bacterium
GTGGAGACAGCAGGGTACGACGCGATCGGGTCGTCACCCGAGAACACCACCCACACCCGGCGACCCTCGTGCATGACCGACAGCAGCGACCCGTCGATGACCGTATCGGCGTGCTCCAGCGCGGTCCGGCGCGAAGACCAGTCGGCAACCGCCTTCTGCGCTGCTTCGCGGGCTGGCCTTCCGGCGTGCTTCCATACCTGCTGCGCATGCGGCCCATACTTCAGGGCGTTCTTGGCGACCGGCCGCAACCAACTCATCGTGAGACTCCTCTGCCGCTAGGTCAGGCGCGCGGGCGGCCGATTGCCCGGTAGGTCCAGCCGGCTGCTCGCCAGCGATCGGCGTCAAGCGCGTTGCGGCCGTCCAGGATCCGGCGGTCAGCGACGTACGACGCGAACTCGGCCGGATCGATCTCGGCAAACTCCGCCCACTCGGTCAGGTGCAGCACCAGGTGAGCTCCTCCGGCGGCATGTGCGGCGCTGTCGGCGTACGAGAGTGTCGGGAACACCGCCCGGGCCGCAATCATCGCCTGCGGATCGTAGACGCGGACCTGTGCCCCGCGCAGCTGCAGCTGGGCCGCGACGGTGAGCGCCGGTGAGTCGCGTACGTCGTCGGTCATCGGCTTGAACGCCGCTCCCAGCACGGCGATCCGCTTCCCGACGACGCTGCCGTCACACTCGGACTCCGCGAGCTCGACCATCCGGCAGCGGCGTCGCATGTTGATGGCGTCCACCTCACGCAGGAGCGACAGCGCCTGGTCGACCCCCAGCTCCTCGGCTCGTGCCATGAAGGCGCGGATGTCCTTGGGCAGGCATCCGCCGCCGAAGCCGAGACCGGCCACCAGCGACCGGTGCCCGATCCGAGGGTCGTACCCGATCGCCTCGGCCAGCGCCCCCACGTCGGCGCCGGTGACTTCGCAGAGCTCGGCAATCGCGTTGATGAACGAGATCTTGGTCGCCAGGAACGCGTTGGCCGACACCTTGACCAGCTCCGCGGTGGCCACGTCGGTCACCACCAACGGCACACCGTCGTCGAGCAGCGACCGGTAGACCTCACGCAGCACCTTCTCCGACCCCGTCGTGGACACCCCGAACACCAGCCGGTCCGGTCGCAGGGTGTCCTCCACCGCGTGACCCTCGCGCAGGAACTCCGGATTCCACGCCAGTTCCGCCTCGACACCAGCTGGACGCAGCTCGACGATCCGGCCCGCCAGCTCGGCCGCCGTACCCGCAGGCACCGTCGACTTGCCGACCAGCGTGGCCGGCCTGGCCAGGTGCGGGACCAACCCCTCCACCACCGCCGTGACGTGGCTGGTGTCGGCCGCCATCCGGTCGGGTCGCTGCGGCGTACCCACGCAGATGAAGTGCACGTCGGCGAATTCCGCCGCCAGTGCCGGCGACGTCGTGAAGCGCAGCCGGCCCGACTGCGTGTGGCGCCGCAGCAGCTCAGACACGCCCGGCTCGAAGAACGGCGGCCGCCCGGCCGCGAGCGTCTCGACCCTAGCGGGATCGATGTCCACCCCGAGCACCTCGTGGCCTAGCTCCGCCATGCAGGCAGCATGCGTGGCACCGAGGTGGCCCGTCCCGATGACGGAGATGCGAAGCCTCACCAGCGGTTCTCCTCACTACGCTGAGTGCCGTCCAAGGCGTCGAGCGTCCAAATCGTGGAACCAGCGGACCACCGTACCCGTGGCCTGGTCGCCGACTGACTCCTGAGCCCGTTCACAGACGACCGGAACCATCTCGGCGCGAACGCCCAGCAGCCTCACCGCGCGGTCGGTGTCGACGCGCGCCACAAGCTCCGCGGCAGCCGCCTCGATGAGGCGGTGTCGTCGGTTGCCGTCTCAAGACGCATGCTGCGCGTATGTGTCTCGAACGGCGCATACCGCACCTTGACGGTCACCCGGACGGCGGGACGTCCTTCTCCCCGTACGTCGTGTGCGACCTGCCTCGCCAGCCGACGCACCTGGGCGTGCACCTGCGTCCAGCCGGTCAGGTCCTGCTGGAACGTGCTCTCCCGGCTGTGACCCCGAGCGACGTAAGGCGCAGCCTCGACGGGTGACGGGTCTTCCCCTCGAGCGAGTCGTCGGTACCAGGGGCCCATCACGGGACCCAGCTCGCCGGCCAGCCACTGTTGATCAGCCTCGGCGAGATCCCGGACGGTCCGTAGCCCGAGCGCGGCCAGGCGTTGCGCGGTCTTGCGGCCGATCCCCCACAACGCATCCGGGGGGCGGTCGGCCATCACGGCGTACCAGCTGCCCGCGGTGAGCTGGAAGATCCCGGCCGGCTTGGCGAACCCGGTGGCGATCTTCGCGCGCAACTTGTTGTCGCCGATTCCGACGGAGCTGTGCAGCCGGGTTCGCGCGCGAGGATTGCCTGCTGCACCTCGCGCGCGAACAACTCGGGGTCGTCGGTGTCGACGCCGAGGAAGGCCTCGTCCCAGCCCAGCACCTCGACCACCGCGGGACCTGAGCGGAGCGTCTCCATCACCTGGGCCGAGACTGCCTGGTAGGCCGGCGCGTCGACCGGCAAGAACACCGCGTCGGGGCACTTGCGCGCGGCGATGCGAAGCGGCA
>JALZMX010000056.1 GCA_030857985.1 Actinomycetota bacterium
GGCCAAGGCCGAGCGACCGCCCGCACCGAGCGCCGCGGCGGGAGCTGAGCCTCCGGAGAGCTGCACCAGGGCCGTGGCGACAGTGAGCCGGTCACTGCGGGCCGCGGCGGCGTCGTCGGCGAGCATCTCGATCAGGCGGGCGAGCTCGTCGCGGGCTGCCCGGAAGGCGGGCACCCGCGGGAAGGCTCGATCCAAGGCACAGGCGGCAGCAAGGACCAGGTCATGGCGCCCGGACAGGTGCGCTTGCTCGTGGGCCAGCACCGCCGCGACCTGGCCTTCGTCGAGGGCGGCCAGCGCGGCGGTGGTAAGAACGATTTCCTGGCGGCGCCCGGGCAGGCAGTAGGCGACCGCGGTCGGGTGATCGACGACCAGCGCCTGGCAGCCGTGCCGGCGAGCTACCAGCGCCAGGGCTTGCAGCTGTCGGCGGCGATCGAGGCCAGCGGTCGCCAGACCTGCTGCGAGGCAGTACCCGACCCGGGTCATCACCGCGAGACTGAGGAAGACGCCGGCGCCGCTGAGCGCCGCCCCTGCCGGGGTGGAGTATTGGGCGCGCAGGGCAAGGGTGCATGCCTCGATCAGTTCGGCGACGCTGGCGGTCACCGGGATCGTCGGCAGTGCGAGCGCGACACCTATCAGTACGACGGCGAGCACGACGGACGCGGTCGTGGCCTGCCAGGCGATGATCCCCATGCGTGGGGATCGCTCTGGCCAGTCGGTGCTGCGCAGCAGCCGCGGCCCGAGCGTTGCGACGAGCACGGCGAAGATGGTGAGGATGATCGGGGCGGTCACCGACGCCCGCCATGGCTACGCGGCCCACGCCGCTCCAACGCCTCCCGCAGACGTGCCGCCTCTTGGGGGGAGATTTGCTCGAGGAAGTGCAGGAGCGTAGCGCCCCGGTCGTTGCTGTCGGCAAGGACCTGTCCCATCAGCGCGGCGTCGTGCTGCTCACGCGAGCGTGCCGGCTGGTAGCGGTAGGCGCGTCCGTCCAGCTCGCGGGTCAGGAGGCCCTTGCGGTGCAGGTTGTCCATCACGGTCATGACCGTGGTGTAGGCGATGGCGCGGTCGTGCTGCAGGTGCTCGAGTATCTCCCGCACGGCCACCGGGCGGTCCAAGGACCACATCCGCTGCATCACCACGGCCTCGAGCTGGCCCAGCTCACGCATCGCCGGCCACCTCGTTCTCGTCGGCGCTACTATCCATAGCCGTAGGTTATCGCGGAAGGGAGTGGACGGATGCTGGTCGCCGCAGAAGGGGAGTCTGTCTCCGACCTCGTCATGTCCGGCCCGCTGCTGGTCGCGCTGCCGCTCGCGGTAGCGGCCGGGACCTTGTCGTTCTTCTCTCCGTGCTGCCTGCCGCTGGTGCCCGGTTACCTGTCCTATGTCGCAGGCATGAGCGGAGCAGAGAACCAGACCGGCCAGCGTACGCCGTCGGCACGGGAGCCCGTCGCCGCAATCACCAGCTCGCCGCACGTCAGCGCGGGTCTTCCCGCATGGGATGCCCACAGTGCCCAGGGCACCCGCGCGGCCGACGGACGCGTACGGCGGCGCACCGTGCTGGGTGCGGTCTTGTTCGTGCTTGGGTTCGCTGCGGTGTTCACCAGCTACGGCGCCCTCTTCGGTGCGTTCGGCGCGGTGCTGATCAGCCACCAAGAGACGCTGGTCCGCGTGCTCGGGGTGTTGACCATCCTGCTCGGCCTGGTGTTCACCGGCCTGCTTTGGCGGATCCCGCTGGCCGGTCGCACCTTCCGACCCAGTTACCGGCCTCGCGCCGGTCTGGCGGGCGCGCCTCTGGTCGGCGCGTTGTTCGGTCTTGGCTGGACCCCGTGCATCGGCCCCACCCTGGCGGCGGTCCTGACCTTGGCGACCAGTGCGGCCGACGCCGGTAGAGGAGCTGGGTTGTCCTTCGCCTACAGCGTGGGCCTTGGCATCCCGTTCATCCTCGCCGCGGCGTCGGTCCAGTGGATGATGGCTACCTTCGGTTGGGCGCGACGGCATGCCCGCGCGATCATGCGAACCGGGGGAGCGATGCTGATCGTGCTCGGGCTGCTGCAGGTCAGCGGGCTGTGGACCGCTCTGATCTCGCAGCTGCAGGGATTCATCGTCGGCTGGCAGCCGTCCTTGTGAGCACCGGACCTTACGAGAGGCCGGACCGGCGGCGAAGAAACTCGTCCTCGTCGATCTCACCGGCTGCGTAACGCCGGCGCAGCAACTCCAGGGCAGAGTCTCCTGGACCCCCGTCGGTGGACCTCGTCCCCTGGATGCTGCGCACCAGCCACACGATGCCGACGACGAACAGCACCAGAAATGCCATGCCGACCAGCAACGGAAGAAGCATGTACAGCGCCATCCCGTCCATCATGCCTCCTGTGGTGGACCGCCAGGCAGTCGCGGCACGGCTCAACCCTCGGTTGAAGCGGCCAGGTCGCCGAGGTAACCGCGCATCCGGGTGATCTCGGCGGACTGCTCGACGGCGATGGTGGCGGCCAGCTTTCGCAGCTCGGGATGAGTCGCCTGTTCTTGGGCCCGCTCGGCCATGTCCACGGCGAGCTGATGGTGGACGATCATCATCTGCAGGTACATCTGGTCGGTACCCGTCCCACCCATCATGCCCCCGTCCATCATGACGTCGTCCTCTGCGCCGCCCATCATTCCGGCGCCCATGCTGAAGGTCGTCGTGACCTCGGGGTACCACTGCTTGCGCCAGGTCCGCATCTGGTCCAGCTGCGCGCTCTGGCTTGCGATGATGTCATTGGCCAGGTCACGAAGCTCTGGCCGGGCGGAGTCGGCGATCATCGCCCGGGTGGACATCAGCGCGCCTTCGTGGTGGACGGTCATCTGGTCGAGGAACTGGGCGTCGAACGGGGCGTCGGCATCGAAGCGTCCCATTCCCATGCTCATGCTCATGGCCTGCCCGTCCATCATGCTGGCGCTGGCATCCGCCGAAGTGCTCGCAGGGTTGGGCGCCGGGTCGGTGGCTTGGATGGCGGCGAAGGTGGCGCCGCCGAGCAGACCGACCACAGCCACCGCAGTCACAGCGATGCCGGTACGACGGCGCAGGCTCACGGCGTGGGCCGGGCCGTGCCGGTGTCCTGGCGGTCCCGGTCGGCTGCACGCAACTGATCGATCTCGGCCTGCATTCGAGCCAGCTCCGTCTGCTTGTCAGGCGTCTCGTCGGTGGCCGGCCGGCTCCTGTTGCCGCGCATCATCATCCACATCATCAGCCCCATCCCGATCGGGCAGGCCAGCAGGACCAGGGCGTACAGCGACAGATCGGGCATCGGTTCCTCCGGGTGTCCTAGCACTTCCTACAGAACGCACAGTACCACCCGTCGGTGGGGTAGCCAATGAGCGCCTGATGAAACCGCAGGTGAAACGACTATCCATACTCTCTATCTTGGTGTACCCTAGAGGGGTAGTTCGACACAGAGACATGCGAGAGGGATGCGAATGGGCGAACACAGCCAACCGACGCAGGCCCAGCCAGTGCCGTCGGTGACGGCATCAGACGCCTTGCCCTCGACCATCTCCCGCATAGACACTGCGCTCTTGGGCACCTCGCCGGTCGCGTCGGAGAGTGATGCCGCTGATCGCCGGCCGATGATGGAGCCGGAGCGGCGGGCTGACGTGCTGCTGCGGCTGGCCAAAGCCGCGGGGCAGGTGCAGGGCGTGGCCCGCATGGTCAGTGACGACCGGTACTGCGTGGACGTCCTGACCCAGATCTCCGCGGCGCAGAAGGCCCTCGACGGTGCTGCCAAGGTGATCACCCGCAACTACCTCGAGCGATGCGTCACCGACGCCATCGCCAGCGGTGACCCGATGATCTACGACGAGCTGATGAAGGTCCTGGACCGCCGACGCTGACCCGCTCGACCCCC
>JALZMX010000060.1 GCA_030857985.1 Actinomycetota bacterium
CATCGACCGGCTGTCCCTGCACTACCGCGGCGAGCCCTACCGCGTACGGGATCGGGCGCGGGTCAGCGGTTGGATCTCGGTCGAGCGCTGGCACGGCTGGGGCGCGATGAAGGACGCCGGGACGTAGCCGGCCGCGTCAGAGCCCGGCCAGCTTGCGCAGTTCCACAATGGTCGGCTCGTCAGCGCCCAAGGCTTCCATGGACAAGATGAGGTGCGGCCACTCGCCCACCGCCAGAAGCTCGTCCATGCTGCAGCGTGGTTCCTCGGCGGAAGGAGCGACAACGCTCTCGAGCAAGTTCCTGAGCAGTGGCATCAGCCCTTCAGCCTGCCGGTGGACCGGGTGCTGCACGACGCCCTCACCGGAGACGGGGTAGGACGTCAGAACTTCGCCAGTGGGCGAGAGCAGGACGCTGAGCAGGACTCCGTCACGCTCACCCCAGGCGCGGAAATCCCGGTTCGGCAACTGCACCGCACCGGAGGGGTGTTGGGCGACATCCATGGTGTGCTGCAGGGTGGTCTCGTCGCTCCATCGCGACGGGAACTCCCGCTTGCCGGGAATCGCCCGGCCCGGCCCGTGGCCGCCTCCGAACAGATTCCACGGTGGTCCCGGGCGAGTCCGCCGCTCCGGCCGCGCTGCGGCCAGGGTCTCGTCGTCCATGATCTCGTGTTGGTCGAACCCCATCTCGTAGCCGATGTCCCACAGTCGGGCCACCGTCTCGTCCGGCAGCGGACGGGATCCGTCGGCATCGTCGCCGAGAAGTCTCTCGAAGACGAGAATCGGTTCATTGCAGCAAAAATCGCGTATATTGTCGACTTCGAACGGCGAACGCCCGCCCGGCAGGATGCTGTCGAGCAGATCATGCCACCGTTTGATCAACCGGTACTCACGCTCGCGGGCCTGCTGTCGACGAAGCTCGCAGTACTGCTCGTATTCCTCATCAGTAATCATGAGCCTTGACCCGGGTTGCGAACGACACCAGGCCCACTGAGGGGAAATCCGGTCACGACACTGCCATCTGGCTTGACGATGACCTTCACGAGCACCCCATCCACTCTCGCGAAAGTGACGTACCTGCCCTGGTCCAGCTTTCCCTCCTCCGGCTGCCGGGCCGTCTGCATCACGGTCTTGATGATCCTCTCGTCGTCCCATCCGATCGGGAACTCGCTCTTGTTGGACTTACCGGTGCCAGGTCGGTGCCCGCCACCCTTGTTCGGCTCTCCGGTTGGCTTGGGCAGATCGCCGGCCAGGATGTGTCGTCGTCGCTCTGCCGTCAAGTCGCGCACCTGCGTCGGATAACCGGCCGGCAGCACCGCCCCTGGCGCCGGCACGACCGGCCCGCCCGTCCCGACCGGCGGCAGGAGGGGCGCAGGGCCCTGCTGCCCGACCCGTTCCAGCTGTTCTACCTGCTCGCCGAGGTCGGCGAGCCGGTCGGCGACCTCGTATCCCTTGCGGACCGCCGGGCCGATGCCACGCGTCAGTGGTCCGAGCACGGCATCGGGAAGGATCCCGCCGACGGTCTCGCCCGCGGGCGGCGCCGGGCCGGGGGCGTAGCCGAGCAGGTCGGCCAGCTCGTCGGGATCGGACGCGGCGTAGCGGGCTCCGATGAAGATCAGCCGCATTTCCTCCAGCCAGCCGGCAGGGTCCACCAGAAGTCGAACCGTCGACATCTCTGCGGCCTGGACGACCGGCTCGCGCACAGCGTTCCAGGCGCCGGTGACGGCGCCGCGCAGTTGGTCGCCGACCGACAGCTCCGGCGGCGCCGCGATGCGAAACGGATCGGCCTGCTCGGCCAGCGCGAGCAGGGTTGCTGCAGCCTGCGCTATCGCGTCGAGGGCGTCCTGCCCGGCGCGCTCGGCGAGCAGGCGGGCCGGAGAGAGGACCTGTGGCCCGGGGAGCGCCGTTGCGGCCTGTTCCCCCGCAGCGAGGATCATGGCCTGGTTCCAGTCATCTTTGGCGTTGTCGAGCTTGTTCGCGCAAGACAGCAGGGCGTCGGCCGCCGCCTGGTGGGCAGGCGCCGTCCTTCGCGTGTGCTCGCACAGCAGCCGAAGCTCCAGCCACGCCGCATCGGCGGCGCCTCCGCACCAGTGCATCTGGAGGCGTACAGCAACCCGGGCGAGTGCGTCGGCCGCGTCCTCGTGTCCGTCGGCAACGGCATACAGCGCGTGGGCGGTCTTACGCACATTCCACGGGACGCTCTCCGGGGCCGACAGGCCGGCGAGGATCACCGGGGCGCCTGGTGTGGGAGCAGGTCATCGGCGTCGGCATAGCGGGTTGCGCTGATCACCAGCTTGGTGGCAGCGGACTCACCCCGGTCGACAAGCGCCTGCGCACTCTGCCGCCACGCCCGCGAGAACTGCTCGACAGCGGCGTCCAAGACCTCCGATCCGGTCGGCCACCCGCTGTCGGGCATCCCGCGGATCTCACCGGCGACCCCCCGGACACCGGCGGCCGCTTCGACCAGTGCCGTGGGCAGGACGTCGAACTCGGCCATGGCAGGCAGCATGGCCGAAAATGGGAGGCACTGCTGACGGCCTGTGGACAACGCCGGTTCTACGGGCGGCTGTGGACGATCCCCCGCAGCATGACGTGCGCCGGCGCGCGCAGGACGGACAGATCGGCCCGGGGGTCGTCCGGGTAGACGACGAGGTCGGCCGGTGCCCCCTCGACCAGACCGTCCCGCCCGAGCCAGGCACG
>JALZMX010000081.1 GCA_030857985.1 Actinomycetota bacterium
GCCAGACCCCAGCCGGCGAACCGCGGTGCCTGGCCGGCCAGCGCCCGGGTCGCGCCGAGGGCCCGCTCGGCCGCGTCCCGGTGCCGACCCGACCCGGTCACCGCGGCGTAGGAGAGCAGCGCGGTCACCACGGCCGACTGTCCCGACGGCGACGCGTTGTCGGTCGGGTCCTGAGGTCGGCGTACCAGCGCCTCGGCGTGGTCGGCGGTGTCGAAGAACCCACCCGCGCCGTCGGCGAAGTGCGTCAGCACCTGCTCGAGCAGGGCCCCCGCGCGACTCAGCCACACCGGGTCACCGGTCAGCCCGAGTACGGCGAGGAAGGCCTCCGCCACGCAGCCGTAGTCGTCGAGCACGCCCGCATGAGCACCGGCCACGCCGTCTCGCGACACCCGCAGCAGCCGCCCATCGCGTGCGTGCAGCCGCCACAACAGCTGGGCCGCCTCGACCGCCGCGGTCGCGTAGCGCGGCTCCTCCAGCAGCACCGCGGCCTCCGCCAGCCCAGGCACCAGCAGGCCGTTCCACGCCGCGACCACCTTGTCGTCACGGGTCGGTCGCGAGCGCCTGGACCGGGCCAGCTCGAGCGTACGGCGGACGGCGGACAGCCGCTCCTCGTCCGCCGAGTCGAGCGGGTCCCGGCGTAGCTGCAGGGTCGAGGCACCGTGCTCGAAGGTGCCGCCCTCGGTGACCATGAACATCTCGGCAGCCCAGGCCGCGTCCTCGGCACCGAGCACCTCCGACAGCTGGGCCGGGGTCCAGACATAGAAGGCACCCTCGACGCTGCGCCCGTCTGCGTCCGCTGAATCGGCGTCGAGTGCAGAGGCGAAGCCACCGTCGGCCGTGCGCAGCTCGCGCAGGCAGAAGTCGGCGGTCTCCCGAGCCACCCGCGCTCCGAGCCGATTGTCGGTCTGGCGCCACCAGTGCAGGTAGGCCCGCAACAGCAGCGCGTTGTCGTACAGCATCTTCTCGAAGTGCGGCACCACCCAGGCAGCGTCGACGGAGTAGCGGGCGAAGCCGCCGCCGAGCTGGTCATACATCCCGCCGCGGGCCATCGCCTCGAACGTCGCGTCGGCCATCGCCAGCGCCGACGCCGAACCGGTGCGGGCGGCATGGCGCAGCAGGAACTCCAGCAGCATCGACGGTGGGAACTTCGGTGCGCCGCCGAACCCCGCCGTACCCGCGTCGAAGTCCTGCTCGAGCAGGGTCACCGCAGCGCTCAGCTCGGCCTCCGTCGGTGCGCGCTCTCCCGACAGGGAACGGTTCAGGTTGAGGTGCGCGACCACGTCGGCGCCGACCTTGTCGATCTCGTCGCGGCGGTCGCGCCAGGCAGCCACCAGCGCCTCGAGCACCTGCCGGAACGACGGGCTGCCGCGCATCGGGCGGTCTGGGAAGTAGGTGCCGCAGAAGAACGGCGCACCGTCGGAGGACAACAAGCACGTCATCGGCCAGCCACCGTGGCCGGTCATCGCCGAGGTGGCCTGCATGTACACCGCGTCGACGTCGGGCCGCTCCTCGCGGTCCACCTTGATGTTGACGAAGTGCTCATTCATGTACGCCGCGGTCTCGGCGTCCTCGAACGACTCATGTGCCATCACGTGGCACCAGTGGCAGGCGGCGTACCCGACCGAGAGCAGCACCGGGACGTCGCCGCGGCGCGCCTCGGCGAAGGCCTCGGGGCCCCACTCCCACCAGTCGACGGGGTTGTCGGCGTGCTGCAGGAGGTAGGGCGAGGTGGCAGCGCCGAGCCGGTTCATCCGGCCACGTTACGTCGGGTCGTCCTCACGCCGTGACGGTGGCTCGTGCTGCTCCGCTCCCTCGTCGTCGGGCCGCTCCTCGAAGTCGACCTTCCTCAGCTGCTTGTTCATGCTGCGCCAGAGCAGGAAGGTCAGGATGGCGATGCCGGCGATGACCAGGAAGCCGATGCCGCCGGCGCTGACCCGGTCGGGATCGACCGGCTCTGACCCGAGCGCGACGAGAATGGTCATGGCTGCATCGTCTCGCCCGCGACCACACCGGGTGCATCCGGGTCCCGCAGGCCGGCGAACAGATCGTCCTCCGGCGTGCTGACCGGGACCAGCGAGTGCACCAGCTCGTAGTCCTCGGTCGGCCAGGCCGCCTGATGCACCTCCAGCGGCACCGCGAACCACCGCCCCTCCGGGTCGATCTGGGTCGCGTGTGCCAGCAACGCCTGGTCACGGACGGCGAAGAACTGCGCGCACGGGATCCGGGTGGTGATCCGGGCGGCGTGCTCCGGGTCGGGCTTCCACTCGGCCAACTGCTCGGCGTACGGCGACTCCATCCCCCGGCGCAGCATCTCCTCGTGCAGCGCGTGGGTGCGCTCGCGATGGAACGAGTGGTGGTAGTACAGCTTCGCCGGCTGCCAGGGTGGCCCGGCGTCGGGATATCGGTCGGGGTCGCCGGCGGCCTCCCACGCCGCGATCGTGACCTGGTGGCAGCGGACATGGTCGGGATGCGGATAGCCACCGTTCTCGTCGTACGTCGTGACGACGTGAGGGCGGAACTCGCGGATCAGCCGCACCAGCCGCTGCGCCGCCTCCTCCATCGGCACCAGTGCGAAGCAGCCGTCCGGCAGCGGCGGCGGCGGATCGCCCTCGGGCCAGCCAGAGTCGACGAACCCGAGCCAGTCCTGGCGCACACCGAGGATCTCGCGCGCCCGGTCCATCTCCTGGCGGCGGACCTCGCTGATGTTGGCGAGGATGTCCGGCCGGTCCATGTGGGGGTTCAGAATCGAGCCACGCTCGCCGCCCGTGCACGTCACCACGTGCACGTCGACGCCTTCGGCGACGTACCTCGCCGTACTCGCCGCTCCCTTGCTCGACTCGTCGTCGGGATGCGCATGCACGTTCATCAACCGCAGTCGCTCACCCACCGTGCCCTCGCCTCTGTCGTTCGACACTGCTGCAGGGACAATGGTGACCGATGGCCTGGAGTGACGCGACTCGAGCCACCGGTGAGCCGACCCGAGGAGTCCTGCCGATGAGCACCGCCCGACCGGTGGAACGCTACGGCGCGCCTCGTCCCTGGGTACGCCGGGCGACGATCGTCGGCGTGGTCGTGCTCGCCGTGATCGGCGCCGCCTGGTTGCTCTGGGCAGCCGCGCACCACTCGCGCCCCGACGTGACGGCACGGGTGACCTCGTTCGACGTTGTGGACGAGCGCCGCGTGACCGCGACGATCGAGCTGGACCGGCCGCCGGGAGTGGCGGCGACCTGCCTGCTCCAGGCGCAGGCGCCCGACCACGGGATCGTCGGTGAGCTCCAGGCCACCATGCCGGCGAGTTCCGAGCAGCCTCTGAACGTGACCTATCAGATCCCGACCGAGCGGCTGGCGACCGCGGTGGTCGTCGACGGGTGCACGAGCGCTGAACCGGCTCGCCCGCGCTGACCGCGGCGGCGCGCTGGCGCAGTTGCTAGGCTGCTTGTTTCCCCGAGGCTGGGCGGACGATCCCTCGCCCGGCCTAGTGATCAAGGAGTGCTACCCGTGACGCAGTCGACCGACGAGAACGTGATTTGGCTGACCAAGGAGGCCCACGACCAGCTGCAAGCTGAGTTGGAGCACCTTCGCGGTCCCGCGCGCACCGAGCTCGCGGCCCGGATCGGCGCGGCGCGAGACGAGGGCGACCTTCGCGAGAACGGCGGATACCACGCGGCCAAGGAGGACCAGGGCAAGGCCGAGGCGCGCATCCGGCAGCTCGCAGACATGCTGCGACGCGCCCAGGTCGGTGAGACGCCCGACGACGACGGCATCGTCGACGCCGGCACGAAGGTCTCGGTGCGTTTCGACGGCGGCGACGATGTGGAGACGTTCCTGCTCGGCGCCCGCGAGATGCTCGACTTCGATGACTCGGTGACGCTCGACGTCTACTCACCGCAGTCGCCGCTCGGTTCTGCCATCTTGGGCAGGAAGCAGGGCGAGACTGCCCGCTATGAAGCGCCCAACGGCAGGGTGGTCGAGGTGCACATCGTCGACGTGGTGCCGTTCACCGGCTGACCCACCTTCCCCGGTCGTGAGCGGTGCCGCGCGACCCCACCGTATGGTCGTGAGCGGTGCCGCGCGACCCCACTGCTCCGCCATTGGAGCAGGGGCCGGGGGGCACAAGACACCGCTCACCGGGGCGGAGTGGGTTGTCAGCGGACCTCCCGTCCGCTCGCCGTAGGGTGCGGTCGTGGCGCGCCAGACCGTCCGGGTCGTCTTCAGCAAGTGGGGCAACCGCCCTCACTGGCGCTTTTCCATGCAGCGCCTTGGCGAGGACGCACACGGAGTCTGGCTCGGTGCCGGTGCGGGTCTGGAGATTTCCAGACCCGGCCAGGTCGTGTCACTGGACTACCCGAGCGTCATGGTCGTGCAACCCGGTCGGCCCTACACGGCGATCTTCAACGCGTCGCCCGGTCTCTCGGGCAACAGCCCGTGCGCGGTGTACGTCGACATCACCACACCGCCGCAGTGGCGCGGGGACGAGGTGGCCATGGTCGATCTGGACCTCGACGTCGTCCAGAGCTGGGATGGTCACGTCTTCGTGGACGACGAGGACGAGTTCGCCGAGCACCAGCAGCGTTACGGCTATCCACCAGAGATCGTTGCGCTGGCCACCGACGCCTGTGCGAGCGCGCTGGCGGCGGTGGCCAACGCCGATGAGCCGTTCGGCCTGGTCGGGCGAGCGTGGCTGGACCAGGTCAACTCGCTGCTTCGATGAGCCTTGTCTGGTGTCTCAGGATCGGGGTCATAAGACACCGCTCACGGGATGGGTGGGTGGTGTCTCAGGATCGGGGTCAGGAGAACGTCACCGGATAGCCGGCGGCCCTTAGCTGCGCCGCCACGCTGTCACAGTGCTCAGGCCCGCGGGTCTCGACCTGCAGCGCGACGTCGACCTCGTCCAGGTGCAGCTGCGCGGATGTCCGCTGATGTACGACGTCCAGCACGTTGGCCTCCGCCTCGGCCAGCTGACCGAGCAGCCTGGCCAGGGCACCGGGGCGGTCCGGGATCCGGACCTGGACCGACAGGTAACGTCTCCCGGCCGCCAGCCCGTGCCGGATCACCGCCATCAGCAGGAGCGGGTCGACGTTGCCGCCCGACAAGACCACCACGGTCGGTCCGGTGCACGCCGCCGGCGCGTCGAGCAGGGCGGCGACACCGGCGGCGCCGGCCGGCTCCACCACCATCTTGGCCCGTTCGAGCAGCATCAGCAGCGCCGACGACAGCGACTCCTCCGACACCGTCATGACCTGGTCGACGTTGCGCTGTACCGCCGCAAAAGGTATGGCGCCGGGGCAGCCGACCGCGATGCCGTCGGCCATCGTCGCCATGTCGGTGATCGCCGTCGGCTCCTCCAGCTGCAGCGAACGGGGGTACGCAGCCGCCTGCTCTGCCTGCACCCCCACCACCCGCACGTCGGGACGTAACGCTTTGACCGCGGTGGCGATCCCCGCCAGCAGCCCGCCACCGCCGAGCGAGACCACAACAGTCTTCACATCCGGGCACTGTTCGAGGATCTCCAGCCCGCAGGTGCCCTGACCGGCGACGATGTCCTTGTGATCGAAGGGGTGGATCAGCACCGCGCCGGTCTCCGCGGCGTACTCGTTGGCCGCCACCAGCGCCTCGTCGACCGAGTGCCCCACGACCCGGACCTGGGCGCCGTAGCGCCGCGTCGCCTTCTCCTTCGGGATCGAGGCCCCCACCGGCATGAAGACCGTCGCCTTCATGCCCAGCTGCTGCGCCGCCAGCGCCACCCCCTGCGCGTGGTTGCCGGCGCTCGCGGCCACCACCCCGTGGGCACGCTCGTCCTCGCTCAGCCGCGACATCCGCACGATCGCGCCCCGGATCTTGAACGACCCCGCGCGCTGCAGGTTCTCGCACTTCAGGAAGACCGGAGAACCGACCCAGTCGGACAACCAGCGGGAATGCTGCAGCGGGGTGGTGATGACGACCCCTGACTGGAGCGCGCGAGCCGCCTCGATGTCGGCCAGGGAAACGGAGGGTAGGTCGTTCACGACCTCGTCGCCGCGAGCCGGATGCGCCATGACGGACAGCCTAGGCCGCGGGCAGCTCAGCTCAGCGTGGCCGTCTGGACGACGGACAGCTTGGGCGTGCCGTCGGGATCCTCGTTCGCGGTGTCCCAGCGCAAGCGGGCCCGTCGGCCGTCGATGTCCAGAGTTGCGATCGCGTTGTCGAACCAGGGGCCGTTGATCAACGACCACCGAAAAGGCGGACGCGGCACCCGGGCCGACCGCGCGACCAGCCTTCCCATCGGCCAGGCCAAGCCGTACGCCGCTGTCGCCGAGGCGAGCCGGATCGCTCGGGGCAGCGGGTTGCGGATCGGCGAGCAGACCGCCTGCAGCAGCCGCGCCGGCCGATCCGCTTCGGCGTCGGCTCTGTCGGTGACACCCTTCACCTCGGCGAGGTAGGAGTGGTGGACGTCACCAGACAGGAACGTCACCGTGGCCGGAGCCGCTCCCCGCTCACCGCGCGCCACCGACTGGACGATCTCGGCGACCCGCTGGAACGAGTCCTGGAAAGCTGCCCAGTGCTCGAGGTCGACCCCCTGCCGCACCTTCTCCCCCCAGCGAGCGGCTCGCGCGCCCCAGGCGCCCTTGGTGACAGCCTCGTTCCAGGCTTCGAGGTGGTGCAGGCCCATCGGCAGCAGGAACGGCAGCGACGACGCAATCAGCAGGTGGTCGACGTCACCGGTCGCCAGCGACTCGAACCAGGTCATCTCCTGCTCGTCGAGCATCTTGCGGCGCGACTCGTCCAGCACCCGCGCGCACCGGGTGTCGAGCACGATGACCCGGCTGCCGGCCAGGTCGCGGTGATAGCTCCAGCGGCCGAACTCCGGTTCGCGGTCCGTCCGGTCGGCGAACGCGTCCAGCAGTTCCCCCGCATCGCCGTCGCGCCCCACCCGGCGTACCTCCACCGCCAGCTCGTCGTCGGCGCGCTCTCGCGGTGACAGGTTCCCCAGGTGCTGGTAGACCCAGTACGACGCCAGGCCACCGACGATGCGGCCGTGCCACCACGGTGTCGCGTTGATCTCCTCGCGCCAGACCGCCGAGGTGTTCCAGTCGTCGCGGATGTCGTGGTCGTCGAAGATCATCGCGCTGGGCAGCGTGGACAGCAGCCACCGGTTCGCGGGGTCGGTCCAGGCCAAGCGGTACAGGTGGGCGTACTCCTGGTAGTCCTGGAGCTCGTCGTACGGCGGCTTCTCGATGTCGCGCCGTGCCTCGATGAACTCTTGCATCCGCTCCGACGTCTCGTCGGCGTAGACCTGGTCGCCGAGGAACAACATCAGCGTCGGCCACCGCTCCGGCTCCGACTCGGCCATGGCCAGCGCATACGCGCGCAGCGTGTCCAGTCCGTGCGTGCGGTTGCCCTGGGCGTCGTGCGGCACGCTGGTCCGGCACGATCCGAACAGCAACCGCAGCGGGCCGTGCGGGTCCAGAGTGCGGATCCGGCTGGCCGGGTACGCCGAACGCGGCGGCGGCCACACCGTCGTACCCTCCACTACCACCTCGTAGCTGTAGCTCGACCCGGGCTCGAGCTCGTCCACCTCCAGCAACACGTAGTGATGGCCGTGCACCGTGAAGGTGTGGTGCCGGCGCTGAATCTGCTCCCCGCTGGCGGCGGTGAGCACCAGGCTGGCCTCACCGCGCTCGGCGAGCTCCACCCACACCGAAGCGGTGGTCTCGTCGACGTACCGCAGGACCGGACCGAGCAAGAGGGCTCCCATGTCCCTCATTGTGGACGCCGCCGACGCCGCGCGTCAGGTCGGGCGCCTCGACTCTCGTTCGAGGGAAGATAGTTGCTTGTGCCATGCATATTGTATTAGCGTTGCTGCATGCGCCCTGATCCGGTCGCGATGCCGGAACCCGACAGCCCGGCGCAGGCCGTGCTGCTGATGGCCATGCAGGTCGGCCGTCGGATGCGGATGCGCTATCCCGGTGACCAGATCGACGCGGCCACGTTCCCGCTGCTGCACGCGCTGCGCTGCACCGACGGCATGCGGCTGTCCGACCTCGCCCAGCAGCTGTCCCTCGACGCCTCGACGGTCAGCCGGCACGTGCGTCAGCTCGAGGACCGCGGCCTGCTCGACCGCACCGACGATCCCGACGATCGCCGGGCCGCGCTGCTGCGGGTCAGTGCGGCGGGAATCGGCGTCCTGAGTGACGGCATGGAGCGCCGACAGCAGCGCATCGCCGGCGCGCTCGACGACTGGTCGGCCGATGACGTGCGCACGTTCCAGCGACTGCTCACGCGCTTCGCCGCCGACCTCACCAGCATGACCCAGAGCGGGGACCCCCCGTGACCACCACCCGGTCGACCCAGTCAGCCGAGGCCGGCTTTTCGTACCTGAGCCACCGACAGATCCTCGTCGTCCTCGGCGGCCTGATGGCGGGCATGTTCTTGGCCGCCCTCGACCAGAGCATCCTCGGCACCGCGCTGCCGGCCATCACCAGCGACCTCGGCGGTCTGGAACGGATGTCGTGGGTGGTGACGGCGTACCTGCTGACGTCGACGGCGTCGACGCCGCTGTGGGGCAAGATCTCAGACCTGAACGGGCGGCGGCCGATCTTCCAGCTGGCGATCGTGATCTTCGTGCTCGGCTCGGTGCTCTCGGGGCTGGCGCAGAACATCGAACAGCTGATCGGCTTCCGAGCGGTGCAAGGGCTCGGCGCCGGCGGTCTGTTCGCGCTGGCCCTGGCCACCATCGGCGACGTCATCCCACCACGCGAGCGCGGCCGCTACCAGGGCTACTTCGGCGCGGTGTTCGGCACCTCCAGCGTGCTCGGTCCGGTCCTGGGCGGCTGGCTCACCGACGGGCCAGGCTGGCGCTGGGTCTTCTGGATCAACGTGCCGATCGGGCTGGGTGCGCTGCTCGTGACGTCGCTGGCACTGAAGCTTCCGCATACCCGCCGCGAGCACACCATCGACTACCTCGGCGCCGCGCTGGTCGTCGCCTCGGTGACCTCGCTGCTGCTGTACACCGCGTGGGCCGGACCGGAGGCGGGTTGGACCTCGCTCCTCGCGCTCGGGCTGCTGGTCGCCGGTGCGGTCCTGGCGGTGCTGTTCGTGCTGGTCGAGCTGCGCGCGGTGGAGCCGATCATCCCGATGGAGCTCTTCCGTGACCGGATCGTCTCGCTGAGCCTGGTCTTCGTCTTCATCATCGGTCTGGCGATGTTCGGCGCGCTGGTCTTCATGCCGCTGTACTTGCAGATCGTCGCCGGCATGAGCCCGACTCGGTCGGGTCTGGCGATGCTGCCCATGGTCGCCGGGTTGTTCGCGACCTCCATCTCGGCCGGGCAGGTGATGACCCGGACCGGTCGCTACAAGATGTTCCCGATCGTCGGTGCTGCCGTGGTCCTCGTGGGGCTGTTGCTGCTGAGCGACCTCGGCGTCGACACGCCGTACTGGCGTGCAGGACTGGCGATGTTCGTGCTGGGCGCCGGTCTCGGCTGCACCATGCAGATACTCGTCACGGCCGTCCAGAACGCGGTGCAACGCCGTCACATGGGCAGTGCGACCAGCTCCGTGACGTTCTTCCGCTCGATGGGTGGTGCCTTCGGTACCGCCCTCTTCGGCGCGATCCTGTCCAGCCGGCTCGGCGGCTACCTCGCCGAACGGCTTCCGGCGGGTACGGGAGGCAACCTTCCTGAAGTCGACACCAGCGACATCACCGCCATCCAGGCGTTGCCACCGGCGCTGCAGGACCAGGTCGTGGAGTCGTTCGCGCTGTCCTTGCAGGACACCTTCGTCACCGCGCTCCCCTTCGTGGCGGTCGCGCTGGTCATCGCGTTCTTCATCCCGGAGAAGGCCCTGACCGCCCGGGAGAGCAGCGCGCCCGAGGCGGTCGAGGCCGCCACGGCCTGACGCCGGCGCACCACCCGACGCTCAGACCTCCACCTCCGGACCCTCGGAGTCGGCGACGAGGTGCTGAACGACCGCGTTGAGCGAGGCAACCAGGGGTACGGCGACCAGGGCGCCGATGATCCCAGCGATCAGCAGGCCTGCGGCGATCGCCAGGATCACCGCCAGCGGGTGCACCGAGACGGCCCGGCCGAGCAGGAACGGCTGCAGCACGTGTGACTCGAGCTGCTGCACGAGCACGACGCCGCCGAGCATGAGCAGTGCCACGATCGGTCCGTGTGCGACCAGCGCCACGATCACCGCGACGAACCCGGAGACCGCGGCGCCGACGATCGGCACGAACGCCCCGACGAAGACCAGCACGCTGATCGGCAGCGCGAGCGGCACCTGCAGGATCAGTGCGACGACGAGGATGCCGAGCGCGTCGACGAACGCAACGATCACGGTCGCCCGCACGAAGGACGTGAGTGAGGCCCAGGCCACCAACCCCGAGGAGTCGACGCGTTCGCGCGCGGTCCGGGGGAAGAGCCGAACCAACCAGGCCCAGATGCCGCGGCCGTCGTAGAGGAAGAAGTACAGCGCGAACAGCACGAGGAAGAACCCGGCCATCACGTGACCCAGCGTGGCGCCGACCGAGGTCACGCTCTGGACGATCTGGGTGTTGCTCGAGCTGACCGCGCCCTGCGCCTCGGCCAGCAGGTCGTCCAGCTGCGCCTCGGACAAGCCGAGCGGGCCGGTGCGGACCCACTCCTGGATCTGCTCGAGGCCGGCGATGACCTGGTCAGAGAGATTGGCGAAGCCCTGGGCAATCTG
>JALZMX010000099.1 GCA_030857985.1 Actinomycetota bacterium
GGATCGGCTTGCGGAACGCGGTGCCGGATCCAAGCCTCCGACCCACGGAGGCGACTTTCCGTACGGGTCAAACGCTGATGACGCGCAGCGAGGGGTGAGCGGTCGCGATCTGGTCGTAGTCCTCGTCCTGCGTCACGACTGGCAGCCCGTGCACGACGGCGGTGGCTGCGATCAGAGCGTCGGTGAGCCTGATCGTGCGGTGCACGCCCATGCGCCGGCAATCGACAACGAGCCGTGCCCACGCTGTCATCACCGGTTCGCTCACTGGAATGGGGTCGGACTGCCGTGCGAGAGCGAGGGTATCCGCGCGTCGGGCCAGGACGTCCTCGTCGGTCGCGGCAAGGACACCAAGCTCTAGCTCGCCGATCGTCACGACAGACACCGCCACCCGCTCGGGCAACGGGCCGAGCGGCCGGTCTGTCTCTTTGGCGATGAACACCGAGGTATCGAGCAGTCCCGACGTCACAGGTCAGCCAGAGTTTCACCGGCGAGCTCATCGAGATCACTCCGCAAGCCGGGGTCCGCGGAACGGTGCCCGAGCTGATCCCCCAGGGCCGCCCCCGGGAGCCACCGTGTGCGACCTCCGTGGGGAACGATGTCCGCGATCGGCTCGCCGCGCACGGTCAGGGTGACACGCTCGCCTGCGCGCACGGCGTCAATCACGCGGGCGGTGTCGTTGCGGAGCTCCCTGACACCGACGTCCATGTGCGACAGCGTAGCACTAGGTTCGACAGGCAGGTGTGCCGCTCAGGCTCGACTCAGTGGTAGCTGACGCCGGTCGCCTGCTCGCTCAGCTCCCACAGCGCTCCGGCGGCCTGGGTGTCGCTGGCCGCGGCGGACATGTCGACGAGCCGTGGCGCGCCCCGGGCTTCCCCAAGGCCCGACGGACCGGCGTAGGCGCCACCGCCCAGCCCGGGAGCGGTCGCGGCGTACAGGATCGGCATTGCACCGGCGGCCGCCGGTTGGCCGACTACGGCAGTGACCCCCCGCAGCGCCAGTGACATCACGTTGCGCCCGCCCAGCTGCGGGCCGGTGCGCTGCAGACCGGTGTCGGTGAAGCCCGGGTGCGCGGCCACGCTGGTCAGTCCCAGGCCTGCGCGGCGGGCCCTGCGGTCCAGCTCGCGGGCGAACAGCAGGTTGGCCAGCTTGGACTCGGCGTACGCGCCCCACCTGCTGTAGCCGCGCTCGAGCCGCGGGTCTCCGAGCCAGACGGCGTCGGCGCGGCGGTGCAGCAGCGAGGACACCGTCACTACCCTGGCCTGCCCCAGCAGGGGCAGGAGCAGCCCGGTGAGCGCAAAGTGCCCCAGGTGGTTCGTGCCGAGCTGGAGCTCGAAACCGTCCACGGTTCGCCGGTACGGCGTGGCCATCACGCCGGCGTTGTTGACCAGCAGATCGAGTCGTTCGTACGACGAGGCAGCGCGCTCGGCTGCTTCATGGACGCTGGACAGGTCGGCCAGGTCGAGCCGCAGCACCTCCAGCCGGGCACCCGGCACCTGGGCGCGGATCTGGTCGGCGCCGGCAGCGGCAGCGGCCTCGTCGCGCGCGGCAAGCACCACGCTGGCACCGGCCCGGGCGAGCTCGAGGCAGACGTGGTGGCCCAGGCCGCCGGTGGCACCGGTGACCAGCGCGCGACGCCCGCTCTGGTCGGGGAGATCCACCTCGCGACCCTAGCCCCAGGGCAACATCGGTGGCGCCACGCTACGCAACGTGCGCTTCGCGCCGCGCGCGGCGACCGTTGCGTAGCGTGGCAATGCGACGGGTTGCGACGGTCCAGTGGAATCGGGCTCAGCCGCCAGCCCCGGCGTTGATCAGGATCAGGGTGATGCCGGGCATCAAGGCGAGCAGAGCCAGGATCGCCAACACGATCAGCAGGATGTTGCGGGTACGCGAAGTCATGACTCGCTCCCTGGGTTGCTCTCACCATCACGATGGCTCAGTCGCCAGAACGTCAGCTTGCCGTTGACGTGCAGGTTCGTGTGCATGTTGTAGGGGAACCTGAACGGCAGCCCTCGCCAGCCGAAGGACACGGTGAAGTAGTCCCAGAACTGGACGTACTCGTTGCCGGTGTCGAGCCACTTGGAGTTGTAGTGGCAGCCGGTGCTGTACACGTCGTACCCGATACCGCTGCTGATGCCGCAGCGGTGGTATCCGCTGTACCGTCCCGGACCTTCGTTGGCCTTGACCCACACGTCCTCGCCGTTGAAGAAGCCCATGCCGACGTGCTTCTCCTCGTAGAACACGGTGGCGACGGGCAGGTTGATGCCCTTCTGCCAGAAGGTGCGGTATCTGATCGGGTTGGCAGCCGCACCGGTCATTCCGGCCTGACGCGCCTGCCGGTACTCCGTGAAGGCTTCACCCATCGTGGTGTCGCTGGTGACCGCTGGCACGTCCCACATCGCCTGCACTTGGCGCCTGGTGGCCCTGCGCGTGTCGCCCGCATGATGGACGACCCGGTTCCCTCGGCGGCAGATGCGGGTCGGCTTGTCCTGCTTCTTGCGCTTCTTGACGCATGGGGCCTTGATCGGCCGGTTGCGGTGCCGGTGGGTGTAGGTGTCGCCGGGATTCGCCCCCTCGACCACCACGGCAGCCGATGGACTGAAGGCAGCCTGGCTGGTGACTGCGCCGCCGGTGACGAGGAATACGAACGCCACCACAGCACTCGCGGGGCTTCGCAACTTGGCTGTGAATGAATGCTTGGACATGTCTGGTTCACCTCCGATGGATCGGATCGAATCAGCCGAGCGTGACCTTTGCTCGCGACCGAGGAGAGCCGTCGTACCAAGTTGTGGAAGACCGATCCTGAGTGCGCGGCTGTGGATGCGACCGGTCACGGCAGGGTCACAGGCTGAGCGGCGCAGAGGTCACGGGCGGCGCCGGTTACGCTGGCTGGGGACTGGAACGAAAGGCACGCACCATGGCTCGGATCGGAGTTGTCGGCGCCGGCCGCGTCGGCGCGGTCCTGGCAGCCGCGCTCCGCGCTGCCGGGCACGACATCGTCGCCGCCGGCGGCGAGTCCATCGCGTCCCGCACCCGCATCGAGACGCTGCTGCCCGGCGTCGAGGCCACCAAGCCCTCCGCGGTCGCGCGCGGCTGTGACGTACTTCTGCTCACGGTCCCCGACGACGCGCTCAGCAACGTGGTCACGATGCTGTCCGCCTCCGGTGCGATCCGGCGGGGTCAGTACGTCGTCCACACCAGCGGCCGGCACGGGATCGACGTACTCGACCCCGCGGCCGAACGCGGCGCCCTGGGGGCGGCGATGCACCCGGCGATGACCTTCACCGGGACCGACATCGACCTGGACCGGCTACCCGGCTGTGTCTACGGCTGCACGGCCGACCCGGCAACCAGACCACTGGTGGAGTCCCTGGTCGCCGACCTGGCCGGCACGCTGGTGTGGATACGGGAGGAGCAGCGGGTGCTCTACCACGCTGCCCTCGCGCACGGCGCCAACCATCTGGTCACGCTCGTCAACCAGGCGATGGACCTGCTGCGCCTCGCCGGATCCTCGGACCCAGCGTCCACGCTGCGGCCGCTGCTGCAGGCCTCGCTCGACAACGCCCTGGCTTACGGCGACGCGGCGCTCACCGGCCCGATCGTGCGCGGCGACGTGCACACCGTGCGGATGCACCTTGCCTCACTGCGCGAGACCTCGCCCGAGACACTCGAGTCCTATGTCGCGATGGGCCGCGCCACCGCCAACCACGCGGTGCTCGACGGGCGACTGCAGCCTTACCGGGCAGCGACGATCGTCGAGGTGCTCAACGACGCCCGCACCGGGGCCGCTCCCGACGGCACCCCGGGCGTCGAGGCAAGGTGACGGCGGCGGTGACCGCGCCCACCGTGGCGCGGAGCGCCCGCGACCTCGCTGCTGCGCTCGAGCCGGTGCGGGCCGCCGGTGGCACGGTGGTGCTGGCCCCGACGATGGGCGCCCTGCACGAGGGCCATACGTCGCTGTTGCGGCTCGCCCGCGGGTACGGCGACGCCTTGGTGGCCTCCATCTTCGTCAACCCGCTCCAGTTCGCTCCCGGCGAAGACCTCGACCGCTATCCCCGCGCCCTCGACGCCGATCTGGAGCTGTGTGCCGCGGCCGGCGTCGACGCGGTGTTCGCACCGGACACAGAGCAGATCTATCCGGGCGGCGAACCGGTCGTCACCATAGACCCTGGCCCCCTCGGGCGCCAGCTCGAAGGAGCTGTGCGGCCCAGCCACTTCAGGGGTGTGCTGACCGTCGTCGCCAAGCTGTTCGGGCTCGTCCGCCCCGACACCGCCGTGTTCGGCCAGAAGGACTACCAGCAGCTCGTGCTGATCGAGCAGATGGTGCGCGACCTCGCGTTCGGGGTCCGTGTCGTCGGCGGGGAGACGGTGCGCGAGTCCGACGGGCTCGCGCTCTCGTCGCGAAACCGCTATCTCGGGGCCGAGGACCGCGTCCGGGCGCGGGCGCTGTCCCAGGCCCTGTACGCCGGGGCGGCGGCCGGCGCCGACGGACCCGAGGCGGTGCTCGCCGCCGCATCCGCCGTACTCTCGGCAACTCCCGAGGTCCGGATCGACTACCTCGCGCTGCGGGCACCGGATCTCGGTCCGGCGCCACCCGCAGGAGACGCCCGGCTGCTGGTCGCGGGCCGGGTCGGCGCGACCCGCCTGATCGACAACCTGCCGGTGCCATTGGGAAACCGGTGACGCGGGGCGACCGGTGACACCGGCGCGGACGAGCGCGGCCGAGGGCCCGTTGCCCGTGCTGCCCCGTGCGTTGCGGGCCCCCCGACCGGGCTGGAGCATCGACGCCGACATCGTCGTGGTCGGCTCCGGCATCGCCGGCCTCACCGCGGCCCTGCGCGCCGCGGAGAGCGGCCGGGTCCTGGTCGTCACCAAGGACGTTCTCTCCGCCGGATCCACTCGGTGGGCGCAGGGCGGCATCGCGGCCGCGCTCGGGCCGGGCGACACCCCGGAGCAGCACTACGCCGACACCATGGCTGCCGGCGCCGGACTGTGCGACCCGTCGGCGGTGCGGACGCTGGTCACGCAAGGCCCGGCCGCCGTACGAGACCTGATCGAGCTCGGCACCCGCTTCGACCGGTCCAGCAGCGGCGACCTGCAGCTGGGCCGGGAAGGCGGGCACCACCGTGACCGCGTCGCGCACGCCGGAGGGGATGCGACCGGCGCGGAGATCCAGCGCGCCCTGATCGAGGCGGTGCGCCGCGCGCCGGACATCGAGGTGGTCGAGCATGCTCTGGCGCTGGACCTGCTGCTCGCCCGCGGCGGGCCCGGCGGCAGCAGCAGCGTCGCCGGCGTCACCCTGCACGTGATGGGTGAGGGACAGCGCGACGGCGTCGGCGCGGTTCGCTGCCGCGCGGTGGTGCTCGCCAGCGGCGGGATGGGGCAGGTCTTCTCGGCCACCACGAACCCCTCGGTCTCCACCGGCGACGGGATGGCGCTGGCGCTGCGGGCCGGCGCGGTGCTGCGCGACGCGGAGTTCGTGCAGTTCCACCCGACCGTGCTGTGGCTCGGCCCGGGGGCGAAGGGCCAGCAGCCACTGGTGTCGGAGGCGGTGCGGGGCGAGGGTGCCGTCCTCGTCGACGACGACGGTGTGCGCTTCCTGCGGGGTCAGCACGAGCTGGCCGAGCTGGCGCCCCGCGACGTGGTCGCGAAGGCGATCATGCGCCGGATGCGGGAGACCGGCGTCCAGCATGTCTGGCTGGACGGGCGCGACCTCGGTGCCCAGACGTGGCAGCGTCGATTCCCGACCGTCCTCGCCGCCTGTCTGCGCCACGGTATCGACCCGGTGACCGAGCCGATCCCGGTCGCCCCGGCATGCCACTACGCCTCCGGTGGGGTCGCCACCGACCTCGACGGCCGGACGACGGTGCCAGGTCTGTACGCCTGCGGCGAGGTCGCCTGCTCCGGCGTACACGGGGCTAACCGGCTGGCGTCCAACTCGCTGCTCGAGGGCCTCGTCTTCGCCCGGCGCATCGCCGCCGACCTGACCGCACACCCGCCGGCGTGGCGGCCGAGGACAGGCATGCAGGCGCCGGCTGGCCGGACCGGGCTCGTCGACTCTGCGGCGGTGCCGGAGCTGCAGCAGCGGATGACCGACGACGCCGGGGGACTGCGCAGTCACGACGGGCTGGAGCGCGCCGCCAAGACGCTGACCTCACTGGCTGCGGACAGCGGCGTCACCGCATGCACCGAGGCGTGGGAGGCGACCAACCTGGTCACCGTGGCCGCGGCGCTGGTTGCCGCCGCGCAGGCGCGGCAGGAGACCCGCGGCTCGCACTGGCGCGAAGACTTCCCGGACCGCGATGATGTCGGCTGGTCCGGCCACCTGGACACGGTGCTCGACTCGGCAGGGTCGCTGCGCACGAACCTGCGGCAGCCGGGTCCGAAGCTGCCCGAGGTGACGGCACCGTCGTGAACCGGCCCGGCGCCGTACCCCTGTCGGAGGACCTGTGCACGCTGCTGAGGTACGCCGGGCTCGATCCGCCGCGGGTCCTCGACCTGGTGGCCGCGGCGCTTGCGGAGGATCTCGCCGGTGGGGTCGACGTCACCACCGAGGCCACGGTCGGGGTCGGACAACGCTCCTGGGGCGATTTCGTGGCCCGGGCCGACGGTGTCGTGTCGGGCCTGCCGGTCGCCGAGGTCGCACTGATGCATTGCGCCAGCGACTGCGTCAGCGAGGGGGTCGGTGGTGACATCGAGGTGCACCGGACGGTCCACGACGCCACCATGGTCCGGCGGGGCGACGTACTCATGTCCGTGCAGGCTGAGACCCGCGCGCTGCTGACCGCCGAACGCAGCGCGCTCAACTTCCTCTGCCACCTCTCCGGCATCGCTACCGTGACCAGGGCCTGGGTGGACGCGGTCGAGGGCACCGGCGCCCGGGTCCGCGACACCCGCAAGACGACACCGCTGCTGCGGGAGCTGGAGAAGTACGCCGTGCGCTGCGGCGGCGGGCTCAACCACAGGATGTCGCTGTCCGACGAGGCGCTGATCAAGGACAACCACGTCCTCGCCGCCGGCGGGGCGGCAGCGGCACACCGGATGGTCAAGGAGCGGTTCCCCACGGTCCCGGTGCAGGTGGAGGTGACTCGCCTCGACCAGCTCGAAGAGGTCGTCGCGGCCGGCGCCGAGTCGGTCCTGCTCGACAACATGGACCCCGAGCAGATGCGTGAGGCGGTCCGGATCGTGGCCGGCCGGGCCACGCTCGAGGCCAGCGGTGGGTTGACCCTCGACATCGCCCGCACGGTCGCCGAGACCGGGGTGGATTTCCTGGCGGTCGGCGCGCTCACCCACTCCGCGCCGATCCTCGATGTCGGCTTCGACCTGCGGGAGCAGTTATGAGCTCCGGTCGCCGGCGCGGCGCAGTGCCCGCTCCCTCGGGTCCAGCACGTACAGACCCTGCTCGATGCCGTTGACGAGGACCTTCCCGGAGTCGAAGAACGGGTAGTTGCTCCACGACCCGTTGAACGCGGCGGCGTCGTTCTTCGGGAAGATGTCGAAGTAGCCGACCTCGGCCAGGACGGCGCGGTCGATCGACCGGTTGTCGAGGATCCGCAGGCCAGCTCGGTAGTTGGACTGGTAGGTGAATCCCCGCGTGATGTAGAGGTTGTGGTCGATCGCCTTGGTCCCGGCGGTGTACACCCCGGTGTTCTCCGGGTCGTCGAGATCGCGCAGGTCCCAGACGTACGTCGCGGTGCGTGCCCGCTTGCCTTCCAGCTCATCCAGCTCGTCACCGAGCAGGAAGTCGCGGTGGTCGCCGGTCAACCAGCCCTGGTGGGTGTACGAGGCGCCGCGGTAGCCGGTGCGCGAGACCAGCTCGATGTCGGACTTGTCGGAGACGTCATGGATCGTCAGCGTGTCCTCGTTGCTGCTGAAGCACATCTCGTGGCGCTGGTATGCGACGTCGGGACCGTGGTAGATGACGCACTGGGTGTCGTGGGTGTAGCCGTCGTCGGTGATGCACGCCGCCAGCCGGGGATGCTCGGGGCGACGGATGTCGAGCACGATCGGTCCACCGCTGGTGCCGCACACGGTGCGCGGACGCGAGGTGGCACCGACGACGTACGCGTATCCGCTCTCCTCGTTGATCGCGATGTTGTGCGCGTTGCCGAATCCGCGGTAGCGCTCGTCGGCGGTCCACGTCCGCGGCTCGCGCACGCCACGCAGCCTTCTCAGGTCGAACACTTGCAGACCGTGCCCGTCGGCCTCACTCACGATGAACGCGTGCGACCGGTAGACCTTGACGTCGTGCCAGATGACCGACTCGGTCGCCGTTGGCAGCTTGCCGAGCCACCGCGGTCGCTCCCCGTTGGTGACGTCGACGAACGACGTGCCGTTGCCCTGCCCGACCAGGGCGTACTCGCGCCCGGTCCGGGGATCGGTCCAGCCCCAGATGTCGCTGCCCACGCCGCCGCCCATCCGCCGGTGCGGCAGGAAGCTGAGCAAGTCGACGCCCTTGCACGGGTACTCGCCGGCCATGCCCCTCACGCACTCGACGTCGGACTTCGCGCGCAGCTCGGCGCCTCCGGGCAGCGACGTGTCGCCGGCCCATTCACCGCCGTTCGGGTGATGCGCTCCCGCCACGGTGCTGGCGCCCAGCAAGAGTGCAGTGGCGGCCACCGTGGCTCCGACCAGCCGTCTCATCTGCATGGCCTCGCCTCCCGCTCTGGATGGCCATGCTCGGAGAGGGCCGGGTCCGGTGTCGTGTGCCGGTCAATCTAGCACCGGCTCAGGCGCCTGGCCTTTGTCCGGAACCACGCATAGCCTCCTGTGGTGGACAGCGCCAAACGTGATCGCGACGAGGTCTTTCTCGAGTACACCAAGTCTATCTGCCCGGTCTGCAAGGTGGTGGTGGACGCCCAGGTCAACGTCCGCGACGACAAGGTTTACCTGCGCAAGCGATGTCGTGAGCACGGCACGTTCGAAGCGCTGGTCTACGGCGATGCGAGGATGTATCTCGACGCGATGCGGTTCAACAAGCCGGGGACGATCCCGTTGACGTTCCAGACCGAGGTCGTCGACGGCTGCCCCTCCGACTGCGGGTTGTGCCCCGAGCACAAGCAACATGCCTGTCTGGGCATCATCGAGGTCAACACCGGCTGCAACCTCGACTGTCCGATCTGCTTCGCCGACTCGGGCCACCAACCGGACGGCTACTCCATCACCGTGGAGCAGTGCGCGAAGATGCTCGACGTCTTCGTCGCCAGCGAGGGCGAGGCCGAGGTGGTGATGTTCTCCGGCGGTGAGCCGACCATCCACAGGGACATCCTCGCGATGATCGACCTCGCCCAGGCGCGTCCGATCAAGTCGGTCAACCTCAACACCAACGGCATCCGGTTGGCCTCGGACCGCCGGTTCGTCGCCGCGCTCGGCGAGCGTGACCGGCTGCCGGGGCGAAGTGTCAACGTCTATCTTCAGTTCGACGGGTTCGACGAGCGCACACACCGCGAGATCCGCGGTCGCGACCTGCGCGAGATCAAGCGGCGCGCCCTGGACAACTGCGCTGAAGCCGGCCTGACCGTCACGCTGGTGGCCGCGGTGGAGCGCGGCCTGAACGACCACGAGCTCGGCGCCATCATCGGTTTCGGGCTCGAACACCCCGCCGTCCGCTCGGTGGCCTTCCAGCCCGTCACGCACTCCGGGCGACACGTGCAGTTCGATCCGCTCACGCGGCTCACCAACTCCGACATCGTGCACGGCATCGTCGAGCAGCTCCCCGAGTGGTTTCGCGCCGACGACTTCTTCCCGGTGCCGTGCTGCTTCCCGACGTGTCGTTCGATCACCTACCTGCTGAGCCAGGGGTCCCCCGGAACCCAAGACTTCGCCGTCGTCCCGATCCCACGGCTGCTACAGGTGGAGGACTACCTCGACTACGTCTCCAACCGGGTCGTGCCCGACTACTCCGTGCGCGAGGCGCTGGAGAAGCTGTGGAGCGCGTCCGCGTTCATGGGCACCGACACGATCACCGAGAAGCTGACCGCGGCGGCGGGAGCATTGGACTGTGCCGACGCCTGCGGCGTGAACCTGCCCGAGGCGGTCGCCGAGCTCTCCGAGCGTGCGTTCATGATCGTGATCCAGGACTTCCAGGATCCCTACACTCTCAACGTCAAGCAGCTGATGAAGTGCTGCGTGGAGGAGATCACGCCCGACGGGCGGCTCATCCCCTTCTGCGCCTACAATTCCGTGGGCTACCGCGAGCAGGTGCGCGAGCAGATGTCGGGTGTCGCCGTCGCCGACGTCGTGCCCAACGCGACCCCGCTGCAGCCGGTGCTCAGCGATTCGCCGTATGGATCGAAGGTGGCGGGCGGCCCCCGGCCCGAGCGCGCCGGCGTCGCCCCGGACAACACCAACGTCGGCCGGAGCGTTCGGTGACCCTGGCGGATCCGACGCCCGCCGACCCGACGCCAGAGGAGACCAAGGCGTGCTGTGCAGCTGCCTACTCCTCCGACGTGGTGGCGATGCTGCTCGGTGACTCGTATCACCCGGGCGGACTGGCGCTGACGCGGCACCTGGCGGACCAGCTGCGGCTGACGCCCGGCGCACGTGTCCTCGACGTCGCGACCGGCCCGGGAAGGTCTGCGCTCATGTTCGCCCAGGAGCACGACTCGAACGTGTGTGGCGTCGACCTGTCCCCCGGCAATGTCGCATCGGCGCGGGCCGCCGCAGCCGCGGCGGGGCTGGAGGGACGGGTCGAGTTCACCGTCGCCGACGCCGAGCGCCTGCCCTACAGCGCGCAGAGCTTCGACGCCGTGGTCTGCGAGTGTGCGCTGTGCACGTTTCCCGACAAGGCGGCTGCGGCCGCGGAGCTGGCCCGGGTGCTGCGGCCCGGTGGGCGGGTCGCGATCAGCGACGTGACCGCCGACCCGGCGGGACTCCCCGACGAGCTGTGCAGTCTCGCCGCCCGGGTCGCCTGCGTGGCCGACGCGCGTCCGCTTGCCGGCTATGCGCGGATCCTGGTCGACGCAGGGTTGGAGGTTGTGCTGACCGAGCGCCACGACGACGCGATGAGCCGGATGCTGGAGCAGATCGAGGCGCGGCTGAACGTGGCCCGGATGATCGCGAGGCCGAGAGCCGAGGAGGTCGGCATCGACTTCGATCGCGTGGGACCGGTCCTTGACGCGGCACGTGCCGCGGTGGATCGGGGAGTCCTGGGCTACGGGTTGGTCGTTGCCGCGCGACCGGCGGGCGGTGCACGAGCCGGCCGGATCGCTGGTGTGCGGGCATGACGGTTAGGAAACGCCGTACGCTGTCCAGCCATGAGTGACCGACCCCTGGACGCGCCGCCGGCTGTCGAGGACGACCTGCCAGAGCAGCTGCGGGTACGCCGGCAGAAGCGCGCGCGCATGCTCGCCGAGGGGCGTGAACCGTATCCTGTGCAGGTGCCGCGCACGCACACGCTCCGGCAGATCCGGGAGCGTTTCGGCGACGCCGGGCTCGCCCCGGACACCAGCACCGGTGAGCAGGTCGCGGTCACCGGCCGAGCCATCTTCTTGCGCGACACCGGCAAGCTGTGCTTCCTGCGGCTTCGGGCAGGTGACGGCACCGAGCTGCAGGCCATGCTGTCGCTCGCGGAGATCGGCGAGGAGTCGCTGGCCGACTTCAAGGCGCTGGTCGACCTGGGCGACCACGTGGCCGTGCAGGGTGAGGTCGTCACGAGCCGCCGCGGCGAGCTGTCGGTGCAGGCCAGCGGGTGGCAGCTGGCGGCGAAGACGTTGCGTCCGCTGCCGGTCGAGCACAGACCGCTGAGCGAGGAGCTGCGGGTCCGGCTGCGCTACGCCGACCTGATCGTGCGTCCGGAGGCGCGCGACATGGTGCGGATGCGGGCGACGGTGTTGCGGTCGTTGCGGGAGACGCTGCAGCGACGCGACTACACCGAGGTCGAGACACCGATCCTGCAGTACGTCCACGGCGGCGCTCCTGCTCGCCCCTTCCACACCCATATCAACGCCTACGACGAGGACATGTCGCTGCGCATTGCCATCGAGCTGTTCCTGAAGCGCTGCGTCGTCGGCGGGATCGACCGGGTCTATGAGATCGGCCGGGTCTTTCGTAACGAGGGTCTGGACACCAGTCACAGTCCAGAGTTCACGATGCTGGAGGCCTACGAGGCATACGGTGACTACACCTCGATGGCGCGGCTGACGCGGGACCTCGTCCTGGACGCGGCCCGCGCGGTCGGCCGCACCGTCGTACCCGACGGTCGCGGCGGTGAGATCGACCTCGAGGGGGAGTGGCGTGAGCTGACGGTGCTCGATGCCGTCTCCGTGGCCGTCGGCAGCGAGGTGACGGTGCAGACCTCCGTCGAGAAGCTGCGCCGGCACGCCGACCGCGCGGGCGTCGAGCTGCAGGCGCAGTGGGACGCCGGTCAGGTCCTGGTGCAGCTGTACGAGAAGCTGGTCGAGCCCACACTGGTGCAACCGACGTTCGTCAAGGACTACCCGGAGTCGGCCAAGCCGTTGGCGCGGCAGCACCGCAGCCAGCCGGGTCTGGTCGAGGCGTGGGACCTGGTCATCGCCGGGGTCGAGCTGGCGCCGGCGTACTCCGAGCTCGCCGACCCGGTGCTGCAGCGTCAGCGCCTGACCGAGCAGTCGCTGCTGGCGGTGAGCGGTGACCCCGAGGCGATGCTGCTCGACGAGGACTTCCTGCGCGCTCTTGAATTCGGTTTTCCGCCCACCGGCGGGATGGGGATGGGGGTGGACAGGTTGCTCCGGTTGTTCGCCGGGGTAGGGATCCGGGAGACGATCTTGTTTCCGCTGGCGCGCCCGGAGTAAAGATCTCGGTGCGCGTTTGCAGCCTGGGAGTGATACGTCTACCCTGGCGCTGACGTTTACTCCCCGGTGTACATTGTTCGACCAAATCTCTTGAGGGTCGACGTGGATGATTTGCATGTCGGCCATGACCGTGAAAGGAACCCCTGGTGGCACAGAAGGTGCAAGTCGTACTTATCGATGATCTCGACGGTGGCGAGGCCTCCGAGACCATGACGTTCTCCCTGGACGGGGCGTCCTACGAGATCGACCTTTCCGCCGGCAACGCCGCCACGTTGCGCGAAGCACTCGCGCCGTACGTCGGGGTAGCCCGACGGACCAGCGCGCGCCGCCGTCGGCCCAGCAGCGACGGGCGCCGCTCCTCCGGTCGGGCCAGCGGGCGAGGCTCCACTCCCGAGATTCGGGCGTGGGCGCGCGCGAACGGCTACCAGGTCTCTGACCGGGGCCGGATCAACTCCGAGGTGCTCGAGGCATATGAGGCTGCCAACTGAAGGTGGCCCAACCGAGGGTGGCCCAAGCCCAGGGCAGGTGTTCGCTGCTGGCGTAACGACGCCCGACGGGAACATCGCTGAGCCAGACCGGGTTGTACCGTGGCAGAGGAGGGCTGGATCCCCGGTTCTCGGCTGCAGTCTCGCAATGAGGCACCAGCGAAAAGGCCCAGCAAGGAGCGTTGAGCAGATGTTCGAGAGGTTCACCGACCGGGCACGTCGGGTCGTCGTCCTGGCTCAGGAAGAAGCGCGCATGCTGAGCCACAACTACATCGGCACCGAGCACATCCTCTTAGGGCTGATTCATGAGGGCGAGGGTGTCGCCGCCAAGGCGCTCGAGAGCCTCGGCATCTCGCTGGAGGCCGTCCGCGCCCAGGTCGAGGAGATCATCGGCCAGGGCCAGCAGGCGCCCAGCGGGCACATCCCCTTCACCCCGCGAGCGAAGAAGGTGCTCGAGCTCTCGCTGCGCGAGGCCCTGCAGCTTGGCCACAACTACATCGGCACCGAGCACATCCTGCTCGGCCTGATTCGTGAGGGCGAGGGCGTGGCCGCCCAGGTGCTGGTGAAGCTCGGCGCCGACCTCAACCGGGTCCGCCAGCAGGTGATCCAGCTGTTGAGCGGCTACCAGGGCAAGGAGACCGCGATCGCCGGTGCGCCATCCGAGGGTGCCCCGTCGTCGTCGTTGGTGCTCGACCAGTTCGGGCGCAACCTGACCCAGGCGGCTCGCGAGGGCAAGCTCGATCCGGTGATTGGGCGCGGGAAGGAGATCGAGCGGGTCATGCAGGTGCTGTCCCGCCGTACCAAGAACAACCCGGTGCTCGTCGGTGAGCCGGGCGTCGGCAAGACCACCATCGTGGAGGGGTTGGCCCAAGACATCGTCCGCGGCGACGTCCCCGAGACACTGCGCGACAAGCAGATCTACACCCTCGACCTCGGCGCGCTCGTCGCCGGCTCGCGCTATCGCGGTGACTTCGAGGAGCGGCTGAAGAAGGTGCTCAAGGAGATCCGCACGCGCGGCGACATCGTGCTGTTCATCGACGAGCTGCACACACTGGTCGGTGCCGGTGCCGCTGAAGGTGCGATCGACGCGGCCAGCATCCTCAAGCCGATGCTGGCCCGTGGGGAGCTGCAGACCATCGGCGCGACCACCCTCGACGAGTACCGCAAGCACCTCGAGAAGGACGCCGCGCTCGAGCGCCGCTTCCAGCCGATCCAGGTTGCCGAGCCGTCGATCGCGCACACGATCGAGATGCTCAAGGGGCTGCGCGACCGCTACGAGGCGCACCACCGGGTGACGATCACCGACGAGGCGCTGGTCTCGGCCGCCACCTTGGCCGACCGCTATGTCTCGGACCGGTTCCTGCCCGACAAGGCCATCGACCTGATCGACGAGGCCGGCTCCCGGCTGCGCATCCGCAGGATGACCGCGCCGCCCGACCTGCGCGAGTTCGACGAGTTGATCGCCGGTGTGCGCCGCAACAAGGAAGGCGCAATCGACTCCCAGGACTTCGAGCGGGCGGCCAACCTGCGCGACGAGGAGAAGAAGCTGATCGCGGCCAGGAACGAGCGCGAGAAGCAGTGGCGGGCCGGCGACATGGACGTCGTCGCCGAGGTCGACGAGGAACTGATCGCCGAGGTGCTCGCCACCGCCACCGGCATCCCGCTGATCAAGCTGACCGAGGAGGAGTCCGGCCGGCTGTTGCGGATGGAGGAGGAGCTGCACAAGCGCGTGATCGGCCAGAACGAAGCCATCAAGGCGCTGTCGCGGGCCATCCGACGCACCCGTGCGGGTCTGAAGGACCCCCGCCGACCCGGTGGATCATTCATCTTCGCCGGCCCCTCCGGTGTCGGCAAGACCTGGTTGTCCAGGGCACTTGCGCAGTTCTTGTTCGGCGACGAGGACGCGCTGATCCAACTGGACATGAGCGAGTTCTCCGAGAAGCACACCATTTCCCGGCTGTTCGGCTCGCCGCCCGGTTACGTCGGTTACGAGGAGGGTGGCCAGCTGACCGAGAAGGTCCGGCGCAAGCCGTTCTCGGTGGTGCTGTTCGACGAGGTCGAGAAGGCGCACGTCGACATCTTCAACTCGTTGCTGCAGATCCTCGAGGACGGGCGTCTCACCGATTCGCAGGGTCGGGTCGTCGACTTCAAGAACACGGTCATCATCATGACCACAAACCTCGGGACCCGTGACATTGCAAAGGGAATCAACCTCGGCTTCCAGCAGGCCGGTGACACGGCGACGTCCTACGAGCGGATGAA
Source organism: Actinomycetota bacterium (assembly GCA_030857985.1). Lineage (GTDB taxonomy): Bacteria > Actinomycetota > Actinomycetes > Propionibacteriales > Nocardioidaceae > JALZMX01. The sequence continues at coordinate 15,515 of JALZMX010000099.1, forward strand.
GTCGAAGGTGACTGATGAGCTCAAGCAGCACTTCAGGCCGGAATTCCTCAACCGGGTCGACGAGATCATCGTCTTCCCGCCGCTGACCGAGGACGAGATCATCGAGATCGTCGACCTCATGGTGGAGCAGCTCGAGATCCGGCTGCGCGACAAGGACATGGGCATCGAGCTGACCCAGGCCTCGAAGCGGGTGCTGGCTCGCCGGGGCTTCGACCCGGTGCTCGGCGCGCGTCCGCTGCGACGCACGCTGCAGCGTGACGTCGAGGACGTGCTGGCCGAGAAGATCCTGTACGGCGAGCTGAAGGCCGGCGAGATCGTGCTCATCGACGCCGACGGGGATGGCCCGACCGCGCAGTTCACCTTCACCGGTACGCCGAAGACCCCGCTTCCCGACGCACCGCCGGTGGAGACCGCCGACCAGGAGTAGGCGGTCGACGGTCAGCTGGTGCTCAACCGCCCGCCGACCACCTGTCACCCGGGCAGTGCGAACGCGTCTCCCTGTAGCCGCTCGACGAGGCCGTCCGCCACCAGGGTGTCCAGAGCCCGTTCGCGCTGCAACTCCTGCTCCCAGACCGCTCCCAGTGCGCGGCGAGACACCGGTCCGGCTGCCGTACGCAGCGCAGCGAGCAGGCGGCCGCGGCACTGACGGTCGGTGCCGGCATAGGGCTGGCGGCGACGGGCCGGGCCGTCGTGCGCCGGTTTGCCGGCGAGCCGCCAGCTGCACCGCGACGCGACCGGGCAGACCTGGCAGCGCGGCGCACGGGCGGTGCAGACGAGAGCACCCAGCTCCATCACCGCGACACTCCAACGGGAGGCGGTGAGTGCGTCCTCGGGGAGCAGCGACGTGGCGCGGACCCGTTCAGGGGAAGTAACCGAGGCACCGGGGAACTGTTTCGCGTCCAGCGCCCGTGCGAGGACGCGGCGCACGTTGGTGTCGAGCACGGCTGGACCCGAGCCGAAGGCGAACGACGCGACGGCTGCGGCGGTGTAGTCGCCCACGCCGGGCAACCTGCGCAATGCCGCGTAGTCGCCGGGCACCTCCCCGCCGTGCTGGTCGCGAATCGCGGCTGCGGCTGCGTGCAGGCGAAGCGCGCGCCGTGGATAGCCCAGGCTTCCCCACGCCCGGATCGCCGCTCCGGCTGTGACGGCCGCCAGGTCGCTCGCCCTCGGCCACGTCTGCATCCAGCTGCACCAGACAGGCAGGACACGCGACACCGAGGTCTGCTGCAGCATGAACTCACTGACCAGCACCGCCCAAGCGGAGGCCTCCGGGCGGCGCCAGGGCAGGTCTCGCGCGTTCTCGGCGTACCAGTCGAGGACCGGCGCGTGCAGGACGGAGTCGGGCATCGCCGGCATCCTCGCACGGCCGGATCGATCGCTGGGACGGGGCCGGAGTGGCAGCGCCGTTGCCGGCGGGATCCCGGCTACCGTGCGCGGGTATGAGCAAGGTCGTGCCTCGGGGGCCGCTGCCCGCCTCGGTCTACTGGCGGCGACGGCTCGTGCTGCTGGCGTTCGTGCTGGCGCTTGCCCTGGTGGTCACCCAGGCGTTCGGTAGCCAGGACCCTGTCGGCGACCGTGAACCGCAGGACTTTGGCAACACCGCAGACGGCCGCAGCGCTGACCCTAGCGAACGACCCAGTGAACGAGCCAGCGCCGCGGCCAGCGCCGCGCCCAGCGAACGGCCCAGCTCCGAGCCCAGCGAACGGGGCCGAGCCCGGCCGACGAATGGACCGACGACTGGACCGACGACTGGACCGACGACAGGGCCCACCGGTGGGCCGCAGCGCAAGGAGAACAAGGAGAACAAGGACCGCGAGAACCGCCGGGATCGTCCGGTTGATCGGGAGCCGAAGATCCGGCTCGCCGAGCCATCGGGTGCATGCGAGGCGGCGGACGTCGTCGTCGTACCCGATGTAGAGGACGCCGACGCGTACGGCGACGTGCCGCTGCGGCTCGGCCTGTCGACGTTGAACTCACCGGCGTGCACGCTGGTCCTGGACGCCGAGGACGTCGCGCTGGAGATCACCTCGGGGGAGGATAGGATCTGGCGGCTCGACGCCTGCCCGCAGGCGTTGGCCGAGCAGGAGGTCGTACTGCGCTCGGGCTGGCTGAGGTATGTGCACGTGCAGTGGTCGGGTCGCCGGGCCACCGATACCTGTCCGGGCCGGGCGCCGTTCGCGTTGCCCGGCTACTACTGGGCCGAGGCGGCGCTGCTGGGCGGGGAGCCGGCCGAGCGCCAGTTCGAGCTGGAGCAGCCGCCTCAGCCAGAGCGCGAAAGCGGCTCGGACCCCACTCGAGCTCCGGACCGTGACGAAGCCGACGAACCTGACGAGCCGGACGAACCTGACGAACCCGACGACGAGCGTGCTGATGACGAGCCGATCCACTCCGGCCACGAGGGCTGACTCGATGTCGCACCGGACACGCTCGGGTCGGCACCATCACGGTCAGATGTAGCGCTCGAGGATGCTCGACTCGGCCAGCCGGGACAGTCCTTCGCGGACGCTGCGGGCGCGCAGGTCGCCGACCCCGTCGACCATCTGCAGGTCGTCGATGTTGGCGGCAAGCAGCTTCTGCAGGTTGCCGAACTGCTCCACGAGTCGCTCCACCACCGCACCCGGTAGGCGCGGAACCTTGGCCAGCAGCCGGAACCCACGCGGCGTTGTCGCGCTGTCGAGGTGCTCGGGGCCGCCGAGCCCGAGTGCGCGTGCGACGGCCGCGATGTCGACGAGCTCGGTCGCCGACAGACCCTCCACCGCGGCAAGGACTTCCTGGACCTCACGGGACCTGCGCCCGGTCGGAAGGTAGTCGCGGACGACCAGCTCCTGCTCGACGTCCACCCCGGCCACCAGCTCGTCGAGCTGCAGCGACAGCAGCCTGCCGTCGGTGCCGAGCTCCACGAGATAGCTCTCGATCTCGCGGGCGATCCGCAGCACCATCTCCAGCCGTTGCGCGACCGCGGCAACGTCGCGCACCGTCACCAGATCCTCGATCTCCAGCGCCGACAGCGTCCCTGCCACCTCGTCGAGGCGCATCTTGTAACGCTCGAGGGTGGCCAGTGCCTGGTTGGCCCGGGAGAGGATCTGGCTGGAGTCCTCGAGCACGTAGCGGGTCTCGCCGACGTAGATGGCGATGATCTGCATCGACTGCGACACCGAGATCACCGGGAGGTTGGTCTGGCGGGCGACGCGGTCCGCGGTGCGGTGCCGGGTGCCGGCTTCCTCCGTCGGGATCGACGGATCAGGCATCAGGTGCACGGCCGCCCGAATGATCCTGGTCGCGTCCTTGTCCAGCACGACGGCGCCGTCCATCTTGGCCAGCTCACGAAGGCCGGTGGCGGTGAACGGCACGTCGAGGCCGAAGCCCCCGGTGCTGATCGACTCGACTGTGCGGTCTTGGCCAAGGACCAGCAACGCGCCGGTGCGCCCGCGCAAGATGCGCTCGAGCCCCTCGCGCAACGCGGTGCCGGGGGCGATGGTGGCGAGGGTCGCTCGCAATCGCGCCTCGCCGCTGAGCTTGTCGGTGCTGGCCACACTGCTCCCCGTAGGCGCGGGCAGGGGAGACCCGGCCCGATGTCGAGAGTGGTACGTCGCTCTCGTTCACGCACAGTGTAAGGGGCGCCGCGCGAGGCAAGCCGGCAATCAACCCAGCTGCAGCGCCAGCAACGCCTCGCCGAGGTCGTCGACCCAGCGCACGGACATGCCCGGAAGCGGGTCCGCCCGCACCGGGGCAGCCCCGCGGGCCGCCGGCACAACCGCCCTCGTGAACCCCAAACGGGCCGCCTCGGCCAGGCGGCGCTGCACGCCGGGTACCTGCCTGATCTCCCCGGCGAGCCCCACCTCGCCGAACACCACGGTGGGTGGCTCGATGTGTCTGCCGAGTGCCGCCGAGGTCACCGCGACCGCGGTGGCGAGGTCGGCCGCTGGCTCGCCGAGCCGGGCACCGCCCACGGTGGCGGTGTAGACGTCCTGTCCGGACAGACGGAGTCCGGCGCGACGCTCCAGCACCGCGAGCAGCATCGCGACCCTGCCGGCGTCGAGGCCGCTGGTCGAGCGCCGCAGAGATCCCGGTCCGGAGCTGGGCGCCACCAGGGCCTGCACCTCGGCGAGCAGCGGGCGTCTGCCCTCGAGGGTGACGGTCAGGCTGGTGCCGGGCACGGGGGAGTGGTGCCGGGAGACGAACAGCCCGGTGGGGTCGCTCACCTCGACGATGCCTTCGTCGGACAGGTCGAAGCATCCGATCTCGTCGACCGGCCCGAAGCGGTTCTTGACCGCGCGCACGAGCCGCAACCGCGAGTTGCGCTCGCCTTCGAACTGCAGCACCACGTCGACGAGGTGCTCGAGCACCCGCGGTCCGGCGACCGAACCGTCCTTGGTGACGTGGCCGACCAGGATGGTCGAGATGCCGCGCTGCTTGGCCACCCGGGTCAGGACTCCGGAGACCTCGCGAACCTGGGTGATCCCGCCGGGCGCCCCGTCGACGTCGGGCGCGCCTATCGTCTGCACCGAGTCGACCACGAGCAGATCGGGCAGCACCTGCTCGATGTGGGAGATCACCGCCGCGAGGTCGGTCTCGGCGGCAAAGTAGAGCCGGTCGTGCATCGCACGGGTGCGCTCGGCGCGCAGCCTGACCTGGGCGGCGCTCTCCTCGCCGGAGATGTAGAGCGCGACCTTCCCTGCCCGCGCGGCGCAGGCCGCGACCTCGAGCAGCAGGGTGGACTTGCCGACTCCCGGCTCCCCGGCCAGCAGCAGCACCGCGCCGGGCACCAGACCGCCCCCGAGCACCCGGTCGAGCTCGCCGACGCCGCTGGAACGGGCGCTGGCCGCGTCGACGGCGATATCGGTGATCGGCCGGGCCGGAGCGCTGACCGGACCGGCGACGCCCCTGGACCGAGGGGCACCAACCTGTTCGACGTTGCCCCAGGCCTGGCACTCACCGCACCGGCCGACCCAGCGGACCGTCTCCCAACCGCACTCGGTGCAGCGGTACGCCGGACGGGTCTTGGTCGTCGTAGCCCTTCCCATCGCTCGAACCTAGGCCACAGCGCCGACACCGTCGCTCAGAGCGCGCCGGAAGCAGCGCCGTACCCGTTCGCGCGACTCAGATCCGGACGGTGCCCTCGGGAGTGCGGAAGGTCGCGGCAACCACTCCCGGTGAACCGCCCGGCACCACCCACTCGACTTCGAGGTCATCCAGGCGCGTGTGCAGCTGCTCGTCCAGCCAGGCGCTCACCCGGGCGGCGTCACCGGCGATCTCGAGCTTGACCAGGGTGACCTCGCCGGTGGCCCCGGCGGAGGGATGGTGGCGGCGTTCGACCAGCCACTGCACGAAGAAGGGCAGCTGCGGGTCGGTCCGCAGGTCTCGTACGCCGATCTGGCGCCAGCGCAGGTCCACGCCGTCAGGTCGGTAGCGGTTGCCCTCGACCGAGTCCCGGCCCAGGCGCGCCTCGACCCGAGTGATGTCGTCGACGGCGACGACCCAGCCGAGCCAGCCGCCACCGGCAAGGGAGCGGTCGCGCACCGCCTGGCCGAACGGCGCCTTGTCCGAGGCCGGGTGGTCGAGTACCTCGACGACCTCGAGGTACTGGTCTCCGGTCAGCGGTAAGACGCAGTTGCGGGTGCCGAACCGCGGGTGCACGCCGCCGTCGCAGAACTTCTCGCCGAGCACACCGGTGAGCCGGGACGTCGTGCTCGCCAACCCGTCCGGTCCGGCCGCGTAGGAGAGATGGTCGAGGCGCATGTCCAGCATTGTCGCTACCCCGAAACGGTGCCGGGACGGCGGGGTCCGGATCGACCGGTGTTCAGCCCGCGACGGGGCTGGCGGTCTCGCCGGCCCTGCGGGTGCCGCGGCGCCGACGTTGGCCGGCGGGGTGCAAGGCGAGCCGGTTCCGTGCCGCCAGATGCTGCTCGCAGTGGCCGACCAGCTCGTCGTACGCGCCCTGTCCCATCAGCGCGACCAGCTCAGGCTGGTAGGACACGTAGACCGGGTCCTCGGCGACGTGCGCCTCGGTGTTTCCGGTGCAGTACCAGTCGAGGTCGTGTCCGCCAGGCCCCCAGCCGCGCCGGTCGTACTCGGCGATCGTGACCTCAGTGTAGGTGGAGCCGTCAGACCGCTCCACGTCGCGGAACGTGCGCCGGATCGGGAGCTGCCAGCAGACGTCGGGCTTGGCCTCCAGCGGGTGGCGACCGTTGCGCAGCGCCCAGCGGTGCAGTGCGCAACCCTGACCGCCGGCGAAACCCGGTCGGTTGAGGAAGATGCACGCATCCTCGTGCACTCGAGTCTTGCGCTCACCGTCCTCGTCGGCCTCGACCCAGCCGTGCTGGCGCCCCTCGCTGCGGAACTGCCAGTCGTCGGGGCCGAGCAGCGGGACGAACTGCTTGACCCGCAACTCGTCGTCGGAGTCGGAGAAGTGGGCACCAAGCGTGCAGCAGCCGTCGTCGGGGCGCCCGGCATAGATGCCGGCACAGCCGGCACCGAAGATGCAGGCCCAGCGCGAGGTGAGCCAGGTCAGGTCGCAACGCACGAGCTGGCTCTGGTCGGCGGGGTCGACAAACTCCACCCATGCACGCGGGAACTGCAGATCGACCTCGGGCACGCCAAAGACCCTAACCGGCTCGCCAAGATACGCCCAGGAACCGCCGACTGCGCCCCGGCCAGCGTGAACCCATTAGCGTTGACGTATGCGTCTGGGTGTCGTCGATGTCGGGTCGAACACGGTCCACCTCCTGGTCGTGGACGCCCACCGAGGGGCTGCACCGCTCGCGGCGTTCTCCCACAAGGAGGCGCTGCGCCTCACCGAGCACCTCGACGGCGACGGCGCCCTCTCCGAGCGCGGGGTCACATCCCTGCTGGCTTTCGTCGTCGCTGCGCTGGAGGCGGCCGAGGACAAGGGCTGCGACTCGGTGCTGGCCTTCGCCACCTCCGCGGTGCGTGACGCGGCCAACGGCGACGAGGTGCTCGACCGGGTCAACACCAAGACCGGAATCAACATGCTCGTGCTTCCCGGCGGTGAGGAGGCGCGGCTGACATTCCTCGCGGTCCGCCGCTGGTTCGGTTGGTCCTCGGGCCGCCTCAACGTCTTCGACATCGGCGGTGGCTCGTTGGAGATCGCCGCCGGCGCCGACGAGCACCCCGACGTGGCACAGTCGTTCCCGCTCGGCGCCGGCCGGCTGACCCGCGACTGGCTGCCCGGTGACCCGCCCTCTCCTGCAGACATCAAGAGCCTGCGCAAGCATGTGCGCGCCTCGATCGCCAGCGAGGCCGGTGCGGTGCTTCGGGCTGGTGCTGCAGACCATCACGTGGCGACGAGCAAGACGCTCCGTTCGCTGGCCAGGGTCTGCGGGGCACCCTCCTCGACCGAGGGTCCCTACATGCGCCGGCTGCTCGCCCGCGACGCACTGGCGGAATGGATACCGCGGCTCGCCGCGATGCCGGCGCAGGAGCTGGCGCTGCTGCCGGGGGTCTCGGCGGCGCGTGCCCATCAGCTGGTCGCGGGTGCGCTGGTCGCGGACGCCGTGATGGACCTGTTCGACGTGTCCGAGCTGTTGGTGTGCCCGTGGGCGCTGCGCGAGGGCGTCATCCTCGAGCACCTGGACACGTTGTGAGGCCGCGGTGATCGTCGCGTTGTCGACTTCCTCCGTCTATCCGGAGTCGCCTGCCAGCGGCTTCGAGCTGGCCGCACGGCTCGGCTACGACGCGGTCGAGGTGATGATCGGGCTTGACCCGGTGAGCCAGGACGTGTCGGCGATCCAACACCTGGCGGCCTATCACCAGCTGCCGGTCTGTGCCGTGCACGCACCCTGCCTGTTGATCACCCAGCGAGTCTGGGGTACCGAACCGTGGGGCAAGCTCGAGCGCAGCGCGGAGATGGCCGCCACCCTGGGTGCATCGGTGGTCGTGGTGCACCCGCCGTTTCGCTGGCAACGTGACTACGCCCGCACCTTCATCGACGGTATCGGGCGAATGGAGCACGACACCGGGCTCTCCTTCGCCGTTGAGAACATGTACCCCTGGCGTGCGCCCGGTCGTGACATCGAGGCCTACGACCCGGGCTGGAACCCGGTCGAGCACGACTTCGCCAACGTGACGCTCGACCTCTCCCACTCCTCCACCGCGGGGACGAATCCGGTCGAGATGGCGGTCGAGCTGGGCGACCGGCTGCGCCACGTGCACCTGGCCGACGGTTCAGGCTCCGCCAAGGACGAGCACCTGGTCCCGGGCCGCGGGACCCAGCCGTGCGTGGAGTTCCTCGAGACCGTCGCGGCTCGCGGCTTCACCGGCCACGTGGTGATCGAGATCAACACCCGTCGCTCCGGCAGCCGGGCCGCCCGCGAGCAGGACCTGGCCGAGTCG
>JALZMX010000116.1 GCA_030857985.1 Actinomycetota bacterium
GAGCCGGGGGTACGACGCCAGCAGCGACAGCGCACTGGGGGTGCCGTCGCGGCGGAACTCGCCGTAGGCCTCGTCGACGACCACCACACCGGGAGCGGCGGCACAGACGGCCTGGATCACGTCCAGCGGCAGCGCGGTGCCGGTGGGGTTGTTCGGGGACGCCAGCAGCACCACGCTCGGCTGGTGGCACCGGATCTGGTCGACGGCGTGCTCGGCGTCGACGGTGAAGTCGTCGCGGCGCCGACCCGTGACCCAGGCCGTCTCGGTGTTCCGGGCGTACTCGGGATACATCGAGTAGGTCGGGGCGAAGGACAACGCCACCCGGCCCGGCCCGCCGAACGCCTGCAGCAGCAGCTGCATGATCTCGTTGGACCCGTTGGCCGCCCAGACCTGCCCCGCGCCCAGCTCGTGCCCGAGGTAAGCGGCCAGTGCCGCGCGCAGCTCGGTCGCCTCCCGGTCCGGATAGCGGTTGAGGGTGCGTGCCGCCTCGGCGACGGCCTTTGCGATCGCGTCGAGCACGGTCTCGCTCGGCGGGTAGGGGTTCTCGTTGACGTTGAGCCGGACCGGCACGTCCAGCTGGGGGGCGCCGTACGGCGTCTGTCCCCTGAGCGCATCCCGCAGCGGCAGGTCCGCGAGCCCACTCACGGCCGCTCCAGCCGAGCACGTACGGCGGCCCCGTGCGCGGGGAGGTCCTCGGCCGCGGCGAGCGCCTGCACGGTGTCGGCGACGGCGCGCAGAGCCGGTTCGTCGTACTCGACCACCTGGACGGACTTGAGGAAGCTGCGCACCGACAGCCCCGAGGAGTGGCAGGCGCAGCCGCCGGTAGGCAGCACGTGGTTGGACCCGGCGCAGTAGTCACCCAAGGACACCGGCGCGAACGCGCCGACGAACACGGCTCCGGCGTTGTGCACCCGCATCGCCCGCTTTGCGGCGTCGACGGTCTGGATCTCCAGGTGCTCACCGGCGTAGGCGTCCGCCACCTGCTGGCCCTGCTCGAGGTCGCGCACGAGCACGATCGCCGACTGCTCGCCGCTGAGCGCGGTGCTGATGCGCTCGACGTGCTTGGTGGCGGCCACCTGAGTCTCCAGCTCGCTCACGACCTCCCTCGCCAGCGCGTCGCTCGGCGTCACCAGCACGCTGGCCGCCATCGGGTCGTGCTCGGCCTGGCTGATCAGGTCCGCGGCCACGTGCGCAGCGTCGGCGCTGTCGTCTGCGAGCACCATGATCTCGGTGGGACCGGCCTCGGAGTCGATCCCGATGACGCCCTTCAGCAGGCGCTTCGCTGCCACCACGTAGATGTTGCCGGGTCCGGTGACGAGATCGACCGGCCGGCAACCCGCGTCGCCGCCCGCGGTGCCGTCGTACCCGTAGGCGAACATCGCGACCGCCTGGGCACCGCCGACGGCGTACACCTCGTCCACCCCGAGCAACGCGCAGGCGGCCAGGATGGTCGGATGCGGCAGGCCGCCGTGCTCGCGCTGCGGTGGGCTGGCCAGCGCGATCGACTCGACGCCGGCGACCTGGGCCGGGACCGCGTTCATCAGCACGCTCGACACCAGTGGCGAGAGGCCACCTGGGACGTAGAGGCCGACCCGCCGCATCGGGACCAGCCGCTGGGTCACTCGGCCGCCGGGCACGACCTGGGTCGACACGTCCCCGCCCCGCTCGCGCTCACAGGTGTGGCGCAGGCGGCGGATCGACTCCTCCAGCGCGGCGCGCACGTCGGGGTCGAGCCGCTGCAAGGCGTCGATCAGCACGGCCGGTGACACGCGCACGCCGGTGAGGCGCACGCCGTCGAACCGCTCGGCGAACTCGACCAGGGCAGCCCTCCCGCGACGACGCACGTCGTCACAGATCGGCCGCACCTGCTCGAGCACAGCTTCGACGTCGGCCGCCCCGCGTGGCACCAGCCGGCGGTAGTCCACATCGGTGTCATCGCTGCGGTCGCGCAGGTCGATTCGGCGGATCACGGTGCCCATGGTAGGCGCGGAGCGGTTCGCGCC
>JALZMX010000136.1 GCA_030857985.1 Actinomycetota bacterium
AGGTGCCGATCGCCGTGCTCGTCGCAGAAAGGACCGCCCCGCTGTTCGAGGAGGCGGCAGCCTGGCTGGCCGGACACTGTGGCACGACGGTCAGTGTTGTACCCGGCGGGCACCTCGGCTTCGCCGACCACCCTGTCGATTTCGCCAACACCATCGCGACCTCTCAGCCGTAGCGCCAATCCGGCAACGGTTGGCCACGGCCCAGCCGGTCGATGTCGGCCGGGGCATCGCCACTTGGAACGGGTGGCCTGGATCAAGTAGCGGCTGACCCAAACGACGAGTACCGTCCTGCTCGACACCAACGTCTTCACCGCCTGGCTGCGACCCCAGTCCCCGCTCGTGCCGCTCTACGGCAAGCACGTCATCGGCCGCCGGATCACCGTCGCGCAGCAGACCGTCGCCGAGGTCCGGTACGGAGCGAGCGCGGCCGGCTGGGGAGAGCGACGGCTCGAGGCGGTCGAACGCCTCCTGCGCCGAAGCCGCGTCCTGCCCGTCGACGACCAAACCACCTGGGCGTACGCCCGGCTCCGCCACGAGTGTCGCGCCCGCGTACACCCCCTGCACCAGAAGCAGCACCTCGGCGACCTCTGGATCGCCGCCACAGCCATTCGCTGGCAGCTACCGCTCGTCTCCCACGACGCCGTCTTCCTCGACTGCCCGGACCTGAAGCTGCTCACCGAACTCCCACGAAGCTGACCCTGAGGTCTGCGGATCGATCCGTGAGGCAGCAGCCATCCCCTGCCAAGATCAAATTCGGGAAGACGGCATACAACGGCATCCCGGTGGAGCGCTCGACTTCGAGCTGCCGGCCGGCCTCCCGGGTTTCACCAGCGGCGCGGACGCCGATGGTCACGTGCGGGTGTCGTTCGTCATCGCGCTTGACTCACCGCAGTCTGAGGTGGCGGCGTGGCTCAGCACCGCCTCGACGTCAGTCTGACGCCACACTGGAGACGGTCCCGTCCGGCTCCCTCGCTTCTATACGGTTCGTTCCTGGCCCTGCTACCGGAGGACAGCCCTGAGGAGCGGTGTCGGGAGGTGGCGCGAGAGGCCGTGCGACTGCGTGCTGTTTGGCGCGAGTACCAGACGAGCGCGGAGCCGCCAGACGTGGACGCGCTCCAGGAGGCGCTGGTCCGGCTTGTGTATCTGCTGGGTGCCGCGCGACGGGACCTGGAGGGGGAGCTTCTGCTGGAAAACGCGATCGCTCAGTTGCACATCTGCGACGGCGCAGTGCGCTTCGTAGCGGGCCAACCAGCGGTAGGTCGTCCGCTTATCTCCTCGTGGAGGTGCAGGGTGACGTCCGCCGCCGTGATCTCGAAGGGCTCGGGTGAGACGTCGCCGGCGGCGTAGCTGAGGTGGCCCACCTCGAAGCCCGAGCCGCTTGCAGCGCGAGATGTGAGCGCCTAGCGGTTTTGCGCTCCCGGCCGGACGGGCACCACGCGGTAAACCTGCAGGTCAGGAGCGGAGGGCGTGGGATTCGAACCCACGAGGAGCTTGCGCCCCTAGCGGTTTTCAAGTTCGTCTAGGCAGAGGCAGCGCAGGGCGCCGCGCCTCCTCACAAGCGCGCAGCGGCACCCCCCGTGGCATCTGGCGGAGACCAGCAGCACGTGGATGCCCCCCTCGTGTTACTCCACTTGTGACCGCGGCGTGCAGCGCGGGCTGACGGATCGCTGGACGCTAGTGGTGTGTCGCGCATTTGAGTGACTAGTTCTGGGTTAGAATTGCTGGGTGAGCGCAGCTGCCGATTCATTGGTGATGTCGCAGGGTCAGCGGGAGTCGCTGGAGAAGGTCGCGCGGTCTGCAACGGCTGCGCATCGTGAGGTAGTCAGGTCCAGGGTGCTGCTGGCCGCAGCGGACGGCGTTGCGAACAGCGCGATCGCTGCGATGCATGGAGTGACGCCGGTGACGGTGCGGTCGTGGCGGCGGTCGTTCGAGGCCGACGGGCTGGCGAACTGGGGAAAGGTCGCGTCTGGTCGGGGTCGCAAGCCCTCGATCCCGGAGGAGACGATCGCGAAGATCGTCACGCTCACCAAGACCACTCGACCCAAGGGGCACACCCATTGGTCGTGTCGGACGATGGCAGAAGAGGTCGGGGTCAGCAAGGACACCGTGCAGCGCGTCTGGACCGAGCTCGGGCTACAGCCGCACCGGGTCGCCACCTTCAAGGTCAGCAACGACCCGCGCTTCACCGAGAAGCTCATCGACGTCGTCGG
>JALZMX010000156.1 GCA_030857985.1 Actinomycetota bacterium
ACCTCGACCACCGCGGGACCTGAGCGGAGCGTCTCCATCACCTGGGCCGAGACTGCCTGGTAGGCCGGCGCGTCGACCGGCAAGAACACCGCGTCGGGGCACTTGCGCGCGGCGATGCGAAGCGGCATCCTCGACCCCACGCCGAAACGTCGCGCCTCGTACGACGCGGTGGTGACGACGCTGCGCTCCATGGGATCCCCCCGACCACCGACGACCACGGCCCGGCCCTGCAGCTCGGGACGACGCAGCACCTCGACGGCGGCGATGAACTGGTCGAGATCCACGTGCAGGACCCAGCGCACGGCCATGCATCCAGTGTGCGCCGAGGAGCAGCGGGCTCAGGAGAGCCCGTCGATCCGGCGTACCTCCTCTTCGGTCAACGCGAAGTCGAAGATGTCGAAGTTGGAGGCGATCCGCTCGGCCCGGGCCGACTTGGGAATCACCACCACGCCGTGCTCGACGTGCCAGCGCAGCACCACCTGTGCGGGCGACTTGTCGTGCGCCGACGCGATGTCGTTGAGCACTGGATCGTCGAGGTCGCTGCCTCTGAACGGGCTGTAACCTTCGAGCACGACGCCGCGGTCCCGGCTGTGGGCGAGGCGGTCGGCGTCGTACTCGCGCGGGCTCCACGGGATCTGGTTGACGGAAGGGGCGGCGCCGGTGGCATCGACGAGCTCGTCGATCTGCGCCGGGCTGTAGTTGCTCACCCCGACCTCTCGGGCCAGCCCGTCCTCGCGGATCCCGAGCAGCCGCTCCCACACGTCAGGCGTTGCCCGGCCATCGGGCGGCCAGTGGACGAGCCACAGGTCGACGTGGTCGAGACCCATCGCGTCGAGGCTCGTCTCGATGACGGCCCGCTCCCGACCGGCGTCGTCGGGGGGCAGCTTTGTCGTCACGAAGACCTCATCGCGGGGCAGTCCGCTCTCGCGGACGGCGCGACCGACCTCACGCTCGTTGCTGTACGCCGTGGCGGTGTCGACCAGCCGATAGCCGACGTCCAGCGCGCGAAGGACCCCGTCGTAACACTCCTGGCGCCGCAGCTGCCACGTGCCGAGACCGAGCAGAGGCATCGCGGCACCGCTCGCAAGATGGGTGCTGGGCTGGGAATGGGGCTGTGTCATGAGTTCCATCATTGCCACGCTCGGGGCGCCGCAATCAGCGGAAGCGTCCGTCACATGCTCACTTGCTGTCGCTCCTGTCAGGTGCTGCGGCGGTTGGCGCGTCGGCGCCTCCCGGCGTCTCTCGGAGCCCTGTGGACAACGGCCATCGTGTCGCTCGAACTGGGCCACCATTGGTCGGCATGAGCATGAGGAGGCACGATGGAGGACGTGACGACGCTGCCGTGGAGCAGGGCTTTGACCCGCGCCGACCTCGACAGGATGCCCGATGACGGGCACCGCTACGAACTCGTCGACGGGGCGCTGGTCGTGACGCCGGCCCCCTCCCCGCGGCATCAGACCGTGGTCGTCCAGTTGACGCGGTTGCTTCTCGACCAGTGCCCGGCCGGCCTCACGGTGCTGGTCGCGCCGCTCGATGTGGTTCTCTCCGACGACACCGTGCTGCAGCCCGACGTGCTCGTCGCCCGACGCGCCGACTTCACTGCTCGCGACCTGCCCGTAGCGCCGCTGCTCGCGGTCGAGGTCATGTCCCCGAGCACCCGGCGGATCGACCTGTGGCTCAAGCGGTCCCGCTACGAGGCGGCCGGCTGTCCGTCGTACTGGGTGGTCGACCCGGACAAGCCTTCCCTCATCGCCTGGCAGCTCCAGGAGGGTGCGTACGTCGAGGTTGCGCACGTCACCGGGACGCAGGAGTACGACGCCGCGCAGCCGTACCCGGTGACCGTCGGTCCTGCCGCACTGGCCGAAGGCTGACCGACCAGCAACCTCGCACGGCAGGTACGAGCATCATGGCCGAGGGTGACGAGCCGTGGGCCCTCCCGGTCTTTGTGCTCGGTGAGTTCGTACGCGTCGTCACACACCGGCGACTCTTCTCGCCGCCGTCGAGGTCGGACCAGGCTGTCGGCGCCCTGGAGGCACTGCTCGGGAGTCCGACAGTCCGGCTGCTCGAGCCGCGGGCCCGCTTCTGGCCGCTCCTGCGCGACACGGTGCAGGATGCACGAGCAACCGGAAACCTTGTTCTGGACGCCGAGATCGTTGCCGTGTGCCGAGAGCGCGGGGTCAGCACCCTCCTGTCCAATGACCTCGACTTCCGACGCTCTCCCTCGCTGCAGCTACGGACGTTGTGAAGGGACGCAGGAGTACGACGCGGGGTGGGCCCGTTCCCCGCGGCGTGCGGCCGGCCACCCCGGTGTCCGACTGACCCGGGTGCTAGCGGAACCGGATCTGGTCGCCGATGGTCGGCAGTGTGAGTCGCGACCCCACGGCGGTCACACCGGCAAGGCGCCCGTCGGCCAGGTCGACGCGCCCGGGATTGCCCGGTACCGCCCACACCGTGTTCGAGCTCTGCACCGACAGCGCCAAGCGATGCCCGGACAGCAGCGTGTAGTCCTGCGGCAGCATCCGCACGGTCGCCCGGAGCCACGTGCCGGAGGCAGGCCGGTTCTCCTCGAGACCGTTGCGGTAGTCGACATGGAGGAAGCCACGGGCCAAGGTCTGGCTCGACCCGTCCGGGGCGACATCGAGCAGGACCGGCGTCAGGTGCATGACCGGATTCTCCATCCGGACGTGCGCCACCAGCCGCGCAGATCCCACCATCCGGGCGTCACGGGCCAGTGGCCGCGAGATGTAGGACAGCCGCGCACCGACGCCGAGCTCCTCCGTCGACGTACCGGTCTCGACGTACGACGCGACGTGCCGTCGCCCGGCTCTGTCCGGAGTGCGGGCAAGGGCGCCGTCGGCGGTGAGACCCGGCACGGCCACCGGGTCCGCGTCACCACGCAGCCACAGCCTGGTGCGGTCGGTCGCGGGCAGCGGGTAGTCCCTCGCCACCCGGAAGGAGGTTGGCCCGTCGAAGGTCCGCCCCTGGGTGATGACTGGCCCCTCGTTCGCGATCCCGTTGCGGACGCCTTTCAGGGTGTGGGCAAAGAACCGGTCGAGCAGCCCCTGCCACTGCTCCCCCTTGGTGGCGCCGGAGTGAGATCCCTGGGCCAGATACATGAGCTTGAAGGGCACGCCCTCCACGGAAGCGGTCGCCGGGTCGTCGACCGGGATCGACCGGAACAGCTCGGTGCCCTCCTCCTGCTTGACGTTGTAGTCCTGCCACCCGTGCGCCAGCAGAACGGCGGCGCGGAACCGGTCTGCGCGCCGCCGATAGTCGCGGGCCACCCAGAACTTGTCGTAGTCGGGGTTGCGGCTGTAGCCCTTCTCGGTATGTGTGATGGCGTCGCACTCCGCGGCTCGGTCACGCAGCGTGTCGGCGAAGTGCTGCCCCATCGGGTCGGCGGCCACGGTCTTCGCGAAGCCGAAGTCGAAGGCCAGCGGCGTGTCGAATCCCTCGTCCGTCGGTACGTCGGAGTTGAGGAAGTAGCGGACGCCGTTTCCGTAGGCGTAGCCGTACCAGCGGCTGATCCCGGCGATCGGCACGAGCCCCCGCAGCGCGGGCAGCCCACGTGCCGCCACCATCGAGGCCGTCGTACCGTTGTAGGAC
Source organism: Actinomycetota bacterium (assembly GCA_030857985.1). Classification (GTDB taxonomy): domain Bacteria; phylum Actinomycetota; class Actinomycetes; order Propionibacteriales; family Nocardioidaceae; genus JALZMX01. Next base: position 3,607 of record JALZMX010000156.1, read on the forward strand.
CCGCCGATCATGGCGACCTTGCCGTTGGACCAGCCGCGCTCGGCGAGCCACCGCACGACGTCGACACCCGACTGCTGCTCCTTCGGGCCGCCGTAGTCCCAGCACCCGGTCGAGCCGCGGGTGCCCAGCACGTCGGCCACGACGCGGGCATAGCCCCGGGGCACGTAGCGCTCGCCGACATAGTCGC
>JALZMX010000166.1 GCA_030857985.1 Actinomycetota bacterium
AGGGAGTCGAACGACAACGTCGCCCGCACCATCCCCGCGAACCGGTCGAGCCAGGTCGGGTCCGTCGCTGTCTCGGCCTCGGCGGACGGCTCCATCTCCCGTAGCCGGGCGGCCAGTCCCGGCGGCACCGGCTCGGTCGGAAGCCGGGTCGCGACCGCGAAGCGTCGCCACCAGGCAACAGTGGCCACGACGTCCGGATCCCCGGCCAGCATGAGTTCCTCGACGTACCTTCCTGTGTCGGCGTCCAGACGGCCTTCCAGCCAGTCCACGACCGTGCCGAAGTCGGTGGTCGGCGGGTTTCCCGAAGTCATCGCACGCTCCTCTCTTCCGACCAGTGCCGGGAGGGCGGGCCGGTGATGCACCTGCCGCCCGCCGTCCTCACTGGTCCTCCATCGCCGAGCGCAGCCGGCGCAGATATCGGGCACGGGCCGGGCCGATGGTGCCGATCGCCTTGCCCAGTCGTGTCGCCACGGCCCGGCAGGACGGATCGGTGTCGTCGAGGTAGAGCGCCGCCAAGAGCTGCCGGCATGCCGGGTCGAGCCTGGCCAGCCCCTGGTGGAGCCAGGCGCGCTGCGTCCACTCCTCGAAGGCGTCAACCGGGTCCGGTACGTCGGAGGCCGGACCGGTGCCGTCGCCGTCCCGCTGCTCGGGCGCGAGGGCCTCACGGTCCCGGCGGCGGCGGTCGATCACCCGCCAGGTCTGGCGTCGGGCGACCGTACCCAGCCAAGGCACCAGGGATTGGTCGTCACGCAACGAGCGCAGACCGCTCAGCAGCAGCGCGAAGGTCGCCTGGGTGACGTCCTCGGCGTCCTCGCGGTCGAGGCCGTAGCTGCGGGGCACCGAGTAGACCAGCCGCTCGTACGCCGTGACCAGCTCATGCCACGCCTGCGAGTCACCGGCTCGGCACCGCGGCACCAGGTCGGCGGCCGGTGTCACTGGGGACCCGGCTGCGGGCGCACGGAGGGCGACACGCGACGCACTATAGGAGGGACAGATGAGACGCAGGTGAGAACGAGAACATCGATCGTCTGTGGGACGAAGCGATCCGTCCATTCGGCGAACAAGCGCTCTGACCTCTTGTCATTACGCCGCGTGAGTGCGACGCTGTCCACGTTTCCCCGCCGCTTCCGCGTCAGACCGACGCATCGCGCGGCGGTTCACCACTCGAAGGGTGGATCCTCGATGAATCGTCGTCGCCGGCAGTCCTTGATTGCCGTCACCGTCGCCGCGCTGGCAGTCTCGCTGGGCGCGGTCGGCATCACGCTGAGCGGCACCCCGGCCGCGGCCCCCGCCCCCGCGAGAGGTGAGGGCCCGGGAGCGCTGGGCGCTCACCTCGAGCAGGTCATGCGAGCGGCTCCCAACAACGTCGAGATCGAAGAAGGTCCGGCCGGCGCCGCCCAGGACGAGTTCGAGGCGCGCGCCTACCCGGCCAAGACAATCTCGGTCGCCAAGGTCGAGGCGGCCAAGGACGCCTTCCGTGAGGCGTTGGCCGACACCCAGCAGCTCGAGCGGGCCCAGCTGGGTCAGCCGGGCGCCGCGGCTGCGCCGGCAGGTGCGTGGGAGCTGGTCGGCCCGAGCCGCGCGCTCTACCCCGACACCAGGCGCCGCAACGCCACCAACTACGTGCCGAACAAGTACATCGCCGGGGGGCGCACCACCGACCTCGCGATCGCCGACCGGTGTGTCGCGGGCGACTGCCGGATGTGGATCACCCCCGCCGGTGGCGGCGTGTGGCGCACCGAGAACGCGATGGCGCGCCCGGCCAGTTGGACCTACCTCGGCGGACCGCTCGGGATCAACGCCGCCGGCTCCGTGACCATCGACCCCAGAGACCCCTCCGGGAACACGATCTGGGTCGGCACCGGCGAGGCCAACATCTGCGGCAGCGGCTGTGTGGCCGGCGTCGGCATCTACAAGTCCACCGACGGTGGCGACACATTCAGGGGCCCGCTCGGGCGCGAGGAGCTCAGCGGCAAGGGCGTCGCCGAGATCGCGTTCGACCCGCGCGACAACGGCGTCGTGTACGCCGCGACCACGACCGCGCTGCGCGGCCACTCCTCGGTCTGCTGCTCCGGCGCCACCCGCCCGGTGCCCGGCGCCGACGAGTGGGG
>JALZMX010000177.1 GCA_030857985.1 Actinomycetota bacterium
AGTCGCTCGAGCACCATCGCCATGCCTTGGCCGCCACCGACACACATGGTCTCCAGACCGAGCTGCTGGTCGTGGAACTGCAGGGAGTTGATCAGCGTGCTGGTGATCCTGGCGCCGGTCATCCCGAACGGGTGACCGACCGCGATTGCCCCGCCGTTGACGTTGAGCTTGTCGAAGTCGACGCCGAGCTCACGCGCGGAGGGGATCACCTGAGCCGCGAAGGCTTCGTTGATCTCGATCAGGTCGATGTCGTCGATGCCCATCCCGGCTCGTGCCAATGCACGCCTGGACGCCTCGACCGGACCCAGGCCCATGATCTCCGGAGACAGCGCGGTCACGGCCGTAGAGACGATTCGGGCCAGCGGTGTCAGGCCGAGCTCGGCGGCCCTGGTGTCGCTCATCACCACCACGGCTGCCGCGCCGTCGTTCAGTGCGCAGCAGTTGCCGGCGGTCACGGTTCCGCCGGGCCGGAACACCGGTTCGAGCTGTGACACCTTCTCCAGGGTCACGCCCGGCCTGGGACCGTCGTCCCGGCTCACCGTCGTACCGTCGGGAATCGTCACCGGGGTGATGTCGCGCTCCCAGAACCCGTTCGCCATCGCCTGTTCGGCCAGGTTCTGGCTGCGCACACCGAATGCGTCCTGATCTGGCCGGCTGACCCCCTTCAGCTGCGCCACGTTCTCGGCGGTGTGGCCCATCGCGACGTAGATGTTGGGCAGCGCACCGTCGAGCCGCGGGTCGTCCCAGGTGGTGCCGCCCTGGTCAGCCTTCTCGGTGCGGCCGAGCGCCTCCTCGAAGACCGGGTTGCGGACCTGCCGGCCCGGGATCACGTCGCTGTTGCCGTTGACGAAGCGACTGACGGTCTCGACCCCGGCCGAGACGAACACGTCGCCCTCTCCGGCCTTGATCGCGTGAAACGCCATCCGCGTGGTCTGCAGGCTGGACGAGCAGTACCGGGTGATCGTCGTACCCGGCAGGTGATCCATGCCCAGCAGCACGGCGACCACCCGCCCCATGTTGAACCCCTGCTCGCCGCCGGGGAGCCCACAGCCGAGCATCAGGTCGTCGATGTCGTGCGGGTCGAGCGCCGGCACCTTGTCGAGTGCAGCACGCACCATCTGGGCGGTCAGGTCGTCAGGGCGGATGCCCTTGAGCGAGCCCTTGCGGGCACGCCCGATCGGCGAGCGGGCGGTGGAGACGATGACTGCTTCGGGCATGGCGTCCTTCCGAGAGTGACAGAGCCAGGTCGCGGCCGGACTCGTTCAGGAAACCGTAGCCGCCGTAGCGCGGGAAGCAGGCGCCGAGTACGTCGTTGTGCGCCGGCGCCAGGCGACCAAGCGCTTGCTCAGCGGCCGGCACCTGGGCCATCCTGTCCGTTTGCCGCCCGGGTGAGGAGCTGTGCATGGCCGACGGACCGGATGCACGCGCGCGCCTGACCGCCGCCGCCGGGCGCTCGTTCGCCGAGCGCGGGTTCTCTGCGACCACCACCCGCGACATCGCAGCCCGCGCCGGGATGAGCCCCGCCGCGGTCTATGTTCACCACAGCTCCAAGGAGGAGCTGTTGTTCCTGATCAGTCGTGACGGCCACGACGCCGCGCTTCGTGTCGTCACCGCCGCCGCGGCCAGCAGCGAGGACCCGGGACAGCAACTGTGGGCGACGGTGCGGGAGTTCGCGCTCTGGCACGCCGTGCACCACAGCGTCGCCCGGGTCGTGCAGTACGAAGGGTGTGCACTCTCTCGGGAACACCACGCGCTGATCGCCTCGCGTCGCCGGGCCATCGAGCAGGTCCTCCGCGACGTGATCGAGTTCGGGGTGCAGCGCGGTGACTTTCACTGCGACGACGTGCCCGGTACGACGATGGCGATCCTGTCGCTGGTGGTGGACGTGGCCCGGTGGTACCGCGACGGCGGACCCCGTACGCCGGACCAGATCGCGGACCTGTACGCCGAGCTCGCGCTGCGCATGGTGGGTCACCAACCCCGAACCACCCGCTGAGCCGGCCCAGCGCAACGGTCGGCGGGGGGACTGATCCCCCGGAGGTCACGCGCCGGCGGCGGCCTCGTCCTGCTGCAGGACTGCCTCGGCGGCGATGACGAGAGTGATTCGGTCACCGATCATCACCTTGTCGCCCTCCAGGGGGATGTTGAAGTCGATACCGAAGTCCTTGCGGCTGATCTCTCCGCTGCCCTCGACGCCGATCCGGGTGGCACCCCACGGATCCTTGCCCACCCCGAGCACCTCGACCTCGAGGTCGAGCGCGCGGGTGACGCCCTTGATCGTCAGGTCGCCGGTGAACACGACTCGGCCGTCGCCGTGGTCCTGCACCGAGGTGGACTCGAACGACATGGTGGGGTTGGTGTCCACGTCGAAGAAGTCGCTGGAGCGCAGGTGGTCGTCGCGCTGCTGGCTGCGGGTGTCGATCGAGGACAGCTTCACCTCGACCCGGGCGGAGCCGTCGGCGAGTTCCTGGCCGGTGACGATGGCACCGTCGAACTCGGTGAAGTGGCCACGGACCTTGCTCATGATGTGGCGGACGGTGAAACCGATGTCGCTGTGGGTCGGGTCGAGGACCCAGGTGCCGGTGGGTATGGCGGTCGCGGTGGTCACGGTGGTCGCGGTGGTCGTCATGGGGATGCTCCTCGGATGGTAGAAGGTTCAACTACGACTGGTGACACTAGCCGCAACTAGGTTGAAGGGTCAACTATTCCCGGGTAGGCTAGGCGCCATGGCCGACCCGACCCACGCCACCCGCTGGCTCGACACGCAGCAGCAACGTGTCTGGCGGGCGTACCTGCTCGGGACCACCCGCCTCACGGCGCGACTCGATCGAGATCTCTCCGCCCGGCACGGGGTGTCGTTGCCCGAGTACGAGATTCTGGTCCGGTTGTCGGAGGCGCCCGATCGCCGGATGCGGATGGCCGAGCTGGCCGACTCCTTGAACCACTCGCGCAGCCGCCTCACCCATTCTGTGGCGCGGATGGAAACCGAGAGTCTGGTCAGCCGGGGCTCGTGCGAAGAGGACCGGCGCGGCGTCTACGCGGCACTGACCGAGGCCGGCTACGACCTACTGGTATCGGCCGCGCCCACCCACGTCGAGGGCGTACGTCGCTACCTCGTCGACGCGGTCTCGCCGGAGGACTTCGCCGCCGTCGGCCGGGTCTTCACCGCGGTCGTGGACTCGGTCGACGACGACCGCGCCGGTTTCAGTCGCGGGTCAGCCTGCGGTAGGTGACGCGGTGCGGGCGGGCTGCCTCCGCGCCGAGCCGCTCGACCTTGTTCGCCTCGTAGTCGGCGAAGTTGCCCTCGAACCAGAACCAGCGGGCCGTGTTGTCGGCGTCGCCCTCCCACGCCAGGATGTGGGTGGCGACCCTGTCGAGGAACCAGCGATCGTGGGAGATGACCACCGCGCAACCGGGGAACTCCAGCAGAGCGTTCTCCAACGACTGCAGCGTCTCGACGTCGAGGTCGTTGGTGGGCTCGTCCAGTAGCAGCAGGTTGCCCCCCATCTTCAGCGTGAGCGCCAGGTTTAGCCGGTTGCGCTCGCCACCGGAGAGTACGCCGGCGGGCTTCTGCTGGTCGGGACCCTTGAAGCCGAAAGTGGCGACGTAGGCGCGAGACGGCATCTCGAAGTTGGCCACCTTGATGTGGTCGAGCCCATCGGAGATCAGCTCCCAGACGTTCTTGCTGGGATCCAGGCCTGCGCGGCCCTGGTCGACGTAGGAGATCTTCACGGTCTCGCCGATCCTGAGCACACCCGCGTCCGGCGCCTCCTCTCCCAAGATCATCCGGAACAGCGTCGTCTTGCCTACGCCGTTGGGGCCGACGATGCCCACGATCCCGGCCCGCGGCAGTGAGAAGGACAGCTCCTGGATCAGCGTGCGCTCGCCGAAGCCCTTCGCCAGACCGTCGCTCTGCAGCACCACGTCGCCGAGCCGCGGCCCAGCCGGCACGTTGATCTCGTCGAGGTCGACCTTGCGCAGCCGCTCCGCCTCGGTGGCCAGCTCCTCGTAGCGCGACAACCGCGCGCGGCTCTTGGCCTGCCGTGCCTTGGGGTTGGAGCGCACCCACTCGAGCTCTCGCTCCAAGATCTTGCGCCGCTTGGCGTCCTTGCGCCCCTCGACGACCAGCCGCTGCTGTTTGGTCTCGAGATAGGTCGAGTAGTTGCCCTCATAGGGGTGCGTCTTGCCCCGGTCGAGCTCGAGGATCCACTGCGCCACGTTGTCGAGGAAGTAGCGATCGTGCGTGACCGCGAGCACTGCGCCGGGATACTTCGCCAGGTGCTGCTCGAGCCACAGCACCGACTCGGCGTCGAGGTGGTTTGTCGGCTCGTCCAGCAGCAGCAGGTCCGGCTGCTGCAGAAGCAGCTTGCACAGGGCAACCCGGCGGCGCTCGCCACCGGAGAGCCGGTCGACCACAGCGTCCGGCGGAGGGCACCGCAACGCGTCCATCGCCTGCTCGAGCCGGGCGTCGAGGTCCCACGCGTTGGCGTGGTCGAGGTCGCCCTGCAACTCCCCCATCTCGGACAGCAGCGTGTCGTAGTCGGCGTCGGGGTCGGCCAGCTCGGCTGAGATCTCGTTGAAGCGGTCGAGTTTGGCCTTGATGCCGCTGACCGCCTCCTCGACGTTGTCCAGCACTGTCGTGCCCTCGGTCAGCGGCGGCTCCTGCTGCAGCATGCCGACCGTGGCGTCGGGGTCGCGCAGCGCGTCACCGTTGGACGGGTGATCGAGCCCAGCCATGATCTCGAGCAGGGTCGACTTGCCGGTCCCGTTGGGACCGACGACGCCGATCTTGGCACCGTGCAGGAACGACAACGTCACGTTGTCGAGAACCACCTTGTCACCGTGGGCCTTGCGGACAGCGCGCAGCGTGAAGACGTACTCAGCCATGTCCGTTGAGCCTACGGGCCGACCGGGTGCGCAACCCAACCGGGCGCTGCGGCGGCCCGACCTCAGGCGGCCTGGTCTTCGCCCAGTCGATCCGGCGCCGGTGAGCCGGGCTGGGTGCCCGCCGACGCCGGTGAGCCGGACTGGGTGCCCGCCGGCGTCGGCGAGTCGGGCTGGCGGCCCGCCAGCACCTCGCCGGTCGCCGGGTTGACCCCCACCGGCCGCCGCTCGGTCTCCTCGAGCACCCCTCCCACCTCGTCGGTGTCGTCGACCCACGCCACGGTTCGCGGGTTCTTGCGGAAGACGCTGGTGCCCTTGGCCAGGTCGTGGCACACCGTCGTCGCCTCGATCACCTGCCTCTCGGCCGGCTCGCCCTCGCTGTTGACCCAGCGGCGGGTGCGGAGCCTGCCGAGCACCACCACCGGGTCACCGGTGCGCACCGACGCCCGGACGTTCTGCGCCAGCGTGCGCCAGCAGGTGACCGACGTCCAGACGGTCTCGCCGTCCCTGAAGCCGCCGCGACCGTCACGGATCCGCGGTGTGGTCCCCACCCGGAACGACGCGACGTCTCCCCCGGTCGTCTTCTTGAAGTTCACGTCTTGGCCGACGTAGCCGTACAGAGTCACTTGGACCTCGCTCACGACGTGCCGCCTCTCAAAGGTTCGTTTGCCGTCGCCGGACACGATGCCGCCGTACGCCGAGGTCGCGCAGCAGGCGGGCGGTCAGCTGTGTACGGCGCGCGTCCCGACGACGGCTGTGGACACAAGCCGGCGCGGACCCGGTCGGCGTACCTCAGGCGCGAGCGGCGGCGATGCCGTCACGACAGCGCCGGTAGGCATCGATCTCGGCCTCCATCGGCTCGACCACCAGGGTATGGACCACCTCGGCGATGCTGGCGCGCAGACGCCGGTCGGCCTTGGCCGCCCGGCGCCTCGCCGACAGTGCTGCCAACAGCCGGCTCAGCACGGCCAGCAGCACGCCGAGCAGCACGCCAGCCACCAGCAGCAGGGTGGGCCACGGGATGCCTCGCCACTGCGGCGTCGAGGGTTGCGGCATCCGCAGGTAGTCCAGCCCGAACAGCAGCGCGAGCCACACCCCGCCCACCGCCACGGCGGCGAGCAGCACCCACTGCAACCCGGACACGGCCCGCCACCACAGCGGCGTGCGGGCGACGCCGAGGTCGGTCCTGGCCACGGCGTTGTCCAGTGCGTCGCCGAGGTCGTCGAAGCGTGACACCGAGGCCCGTCGTACCGCCATCGCCCATGGGCGGGGCAGCTCAACGGTGGCCTCGTCGACCACTGCGCGCACGCTCGCGTCGACCCGGGCCCGCTGGACCTTGTTCGCCTGCGGCAAGGAGGTGCGGGCTGCCTGGGTGAGCTCACGCCCGTCCCGGCCGAGATCGAGATGCAGACGTCTGAGCGGGTCGGGCCGCAGGCGGGACAGCCACTTGGTCACCGGCCAGCCGGTGGCGCTACGCGCCCGGGTCCGGGTGGACTGCGCCACCGCCTGAACCACGACCGGCACCCCGGCGGCGGCCGCGAACGTGTCGACGAGCCCGGCCTCGGCCGAGCGCGCCACAGCACCTGGATTGGCCTGTCCGGTCACCGCGGCCAGCCGGTCGGCCGCGCTCTCGACGTCGGCGACGAGCCGGTCGCGGGAGGCCCGCTTCGCCTCGACCCGGCCGACCAGGGCCTGGCGCAGCTCGACAACCCCGGTGCCGAACCTGGCCGACGTCGCGATCACGGGTGTGCCGCCGAGGCCGTCCTCCTCGAGCAACCGGTCCACGTCACGCAGACAGGACCCGACCTGCGCGGCGGGCAGCTCGTCGACGTGGTTGAGCACCACCAGCATGATGTCGCGGTGGGTCGCCAGCGGACGAAGGTAGCGGTCGTGGATCGCAGCGTCGGCGTACTTCTGTGGGTCGAGCACCCACACCAGCGTGTCGACCATCAGCACCAGCCGGTCGACCTCGACCTGGTGGGACACTTCGGTCGAGTCGTGGTCGGGCAGGTCGAGCAGGACCAGACCGTGCAGCTGGCTGTCGGCCTCGGTGGCGTCGAGCAGGCTGCCCCGCGAAACCTGGTGCCGACGTGGGATGCCGAGCCAGTCCAGCAGGTCGCCGGCGCCGTCGGTCCCCCAGGCGCAGGCCAGCGCCCAGGACGTCGTGGGCCGCCTGACCCCGACCGCGGCGAGGTCGAGACCGCACAACGCGTTGAACAGCGACGACTTGCCCGAACCTGTCGCGCCGGCCAGGGCCACCACGGTGTGGTCGCCGGACAGCCGCAGCCGTTGACTCGCGCGCTCGACCACCGTCCGGGTCGCGGCGACGAGCTCGCCGTCGAGCCGTCCGTCGGCAGCGTCCACGGCTCGTTCGAGCCCGCCAATCCTGTCAATCAGGTCGCCGCCGCGACGACCGAGCGCCTTTCTCATCGTGTCGAGGACCGGGCTCACGACACTGCCGCTTCGAGCCTTGCGTCGTCGACATCCCGCGCCAGCCGCCGCAGCCGGACGGCCGCACCACCGACGACTCCCACGGCGGCGAGCACCTCGTCGTACCTGGCTCGCTCGACCCGCATCAGCACGTCGACGCGCACGCGCAGGTCCTGGCGCGCCTGTTCCGCCAGCCGGCGAACGGCCTGGTCGCCGAAGACCGCCTCGAGCAGCTTCTGACCCAGCGCCGCGGAGCCACCGGCGATGCCGACCTCAACGCCGCTGAGCCCGTAGGAGCTGGCGAACACCACGATCATCAGCGCTACGGCGAGGCCGTTCACGCCGTACGACAGCAACCTGGCTCGCGAGCGCCGGTCCGCGCCCTCTTCGCGCACCAGGTCGAGCACACCCTGCTGCCAGTCGCGGATGGCTCGCTCGGCGGCGGCACGGAAGTCTCGCGTCGCCCGGCCGAGGTCGTTCGGGGCCCGCTCCAGCAGCTGACGACCCGCAGGGGTAGCACGCCACGCGGTCTCGGCCCGCTCGGCGGCCTCCTCCGCGTGCTCGAGCAGCAGCGTCTGCAGACCCGACTCCACCGCGACGGTCAGGTCCTGCGCGGTGTGCGGCCGGCCCTTGACCAGGTCGATCACCCGGTCACGCAGCCGGCCGATGCGTTGCTCGAGCGAGCGCAGCAGCTCTCCGGTGCCGACGAACTCCTGCCAGCGCGCGAGCACCTCACCGCGCAACAGAGTGCCGTCCTGTGTGGCCGTGTCGATCGACGCGGTCGCAGCGGCGTAGGCGTCGTCGACACTCTGGCCCAGGGCGTCGACGGTCTCGCTCTGCTGCTGCGCCGCGGTGGCCACTGCGCGGGTGCGCTGACCCAGCGAGCGCACGGCACCGTCGAGGGTCTGGCGTACGACGGCGTTGCGGGCGCCCGCATCGGCGGCCAGCGTGTGCAGCCAGTCGCGGATCGGCCCGACCGACCCGGCGGCGAGCAGTCCCTGTTCGTCGAGCGCCGACTCCGGCACCGTGAACAGCGGTGAGTCCCCCAGCCCGCGGGCGGACAGCATCCGGGCCAGGTGCGAGCTCACCTCGTGTGCCGATTCAGGAGGTGTCCGGTCGAGCACGATGGCGACGGCGGCGGAGCGTTGGCCCGCGGCCTCGAGGAAGTCCCAGGGCACCTGGTCGGCGTAGCGCGCCGCGGACGTGACGAACAGCCAGAGGTCGGCGGCGGCGAGCAGCTGCGCGGCGAGCTCGCGGTTGCGCTCCTCCACCGAGTCGATGTCGGGCGCGTCGAGGATCGCCAGCCCGGCCGGGAGGCGGTCGGTGGCCACCAGCTGCAGCGAGCGGGGTTGCGTGGCCGCCGCCGATGCGGTCGGTGCCGCGACCACCCCCGTCGTACGCGCCAGCTCGGGCAGGATGCGCGACTGCTCGAACCAGTGCAGGTCGTCGGGATTGTGCACCAGCACCGGCGAACGGGTCGTCGGCCGCAGCACGCCCGGCTCGCTGACCCGCTGCCCGACCAGGGTGTTGACCAACGTGGACTTGCCCGCCCCGGTGGAACCGCCGACGACGGTGAGCAGCGGCGCGTCGATCTGCTGCAGCCGCGGCAGGATGTAGTCCTCGAGCTGGTCGATCAGCTCCTTGCGGCTCCGGCGCGCCGTCTCGACCTCCGCTGTCTCCAGCGGCAGCGCAGTGTCGTCGAGCGCGGCCCGCAGGTGGACCAGCGCATCGAGCAGCGCGGTGGTACGACTGTCAGCCTCCACCTGCCACCCTCTCCCGACATGGCTCGAGACGCCCAGTCCATTGTGTTGTCCATTGTGCGCGGCGCCGACCACGGCAAACGCTAGCGGGTTACTGGGAGGCGCCCGGACCGGCGGCGACCCCATTTTGGTGACGCGTCAATGTTTCCGGTGGCGCTGACCCGATTCGCAGACGCGTAGGCTGGTCGCACCAGCGTCTGTGGACGACGACGTCATCTGGAGGAGGCACCGTGTCCGAGGAGGAGCGTCCCGCCGCCACCGATCCCGCGCACAATCCCGGGAGCGATGCCGCGGACGGTACCCGACCCCACGACCCGGCGGTGAGCGAGGCGCTCAGCGCGTTCATGCGGCAGGGCTGGGCGGACCCACCGCGCGACGTCGCGGAGGAGCCGGTCGTACCCTGGGCGGCCAAGCGCCGCGCCCGGCTGGCCGAGCGGTTCCCCGACGACGTGCTCGTGATACCGGCCGGGACCCTGAAGTCGCGCAACAACGACTGCGATTACCCGTTCCGGGTCGACACCGCACACGTGTGGCTCACCGGCAACCAGGAGTCGGACGCGGTCTTCGTGCTGGAGCACGACCAACCGACGCTGTTCTACCGGCCGCGTGCGTCCCGGCAGAGCGACGAGTTCTTCCGCGACGCGAGGTACGGCGAGTTCTGGGCCGGCCACCGCCCGTCGTTGGAGGAGACCGAGCGTCGCCTCGGCGTACCCTGCCGCGATCTCGACGAGCTGCCCGACCTGCTGGCCAAGACACCGGACGCCCGGGTGCACCGGGGAGCCGACCGAGTGGTCGACGCCCAGGTCGGTGGCGACGAGGAGCGCGACAAGGAACTGTCGTCGGCGCTGGCCGAGCTGCGCCTGGTGAAGGACTCGTGGGAGGTCGAGCAGATGCAGCTCGCGGTCGACGCGACCTCGCGCGGCTTCGACGACTGCCTGCGCGAGTGGGACCGGGTGCTCG
>JALZMX010000190.1 GCA_030857985.1 Actinomycetota bacterium
CGGATTGCAGACCGGAAGAGAGCCACACCCCACAAGGCGGGTGGGCAGCCGCGTGGAGAGCCTCCCGCCGGACACCTGGACCGAGTCTGGCCAGACACCGATCCTGCGAGGAAGTCTCTAGTAGCCGCGAGTGATCTGAGGCTCAGCAGCCGAAATCGGGCCTCGCCTAACGTCTGCACATGCCGCTGAGCGGCGTGCGCTGCGTGCCACGGACGGGACGGAGTCACTACCTTCGTTTGTCATCTCGTCCGCGTGCACCGACCGTTGACCTGGCGGCGGGCCATTCTGTGGGCAATCTCGTGGATACCTCGCGCTTGGGTGCAACCGGAGATCGAAATCTAAGGACTCGCCACGTCGGCTCGCTCGCATATGTGGTTTCCCGCACGGAGGTGTGCCGCCGCTGACGACGAACGCCACCTGCGCCTCGACCATGGCCCGCAGCAGCTCGACTCCTCTGGGCGGCAGTGATCCCGAGGCGGCGATCTGCTGAAGATCGAAGGTCCGTCGGGCGGGCACGCGCAACGACAGGCAGGTGCCGGGCTGCGCGATCGGGGCCAGGACCGCGTGGAATCTGGTGCCGTCCACGAGCCGGACGTCGACGTACGGCGTGGAGTCGTCGAGGCGCCGACCACCCGCACTGGCGAGGCGCTGTGCCAGCCGGCGTACGGAGGCGTCGTCAGGGAAGCGCACCGGCGCCCGCTCCAGGCCGTCGCCTCGGTCGACGTAGACCGCGTCGGCACCGTTGACGACGACGTCGGTGACCCCGGGCTCGCGCAGCAACGGCTCCAACGCTCCGGCGCCCACCGTGTCGCGCTGGAGCGCGTCGACCACGGCCAGGACCGCAGAGTCGCCGAGCAGCCGGCCGTCGGACCGCAGCATCGCGGCCACCCGGGCCGGCGTCGGCTCGGCGCCCTCAAGCGCGAGCCGCGACCGGACGTCCTCGAGCATCTCCTGGGGTACGGCGGTCATGCCGCCGCCTGCGCCGAGGTCAGCCCGGAACGGGCGAGCACCGTACGGCAGGCGCGCGCAAGCGGCCCGCGGGCCCGCTCCCACGGCCCGCGACCGAGGTCGAGCGCCTCGGTGATGCCGCGCTCGGGGCGCATCTGCGCGGCCAGCGGCAGCGCCAGCGCCTCGGCGACCAGCACGCCGTCCAGACCCGCCGGGCCGGGACCCCGCACCACCAGCTCGAGCGTGCGCGCGGCCAACGCCGGCTGTGCGACGACCCGTCCGGTCGCGGCCACGGCGCGGACCTCCGCCGGCACCACCACGAGCACCGTGTCGGCGTGCAGCAGTGCTTCTTCAGCGGCCGCGTCGAGCCGTCGGGGCAGGTCCACCACGACCAGCCCGTGACCGCGCTGACCGGCTGCCACCACCTCCCGCATCACGTCGGGCGGGATCGTGACCAGATCACCACGGTCCCAGGACAGGACCGACAGCTCGTGCACCCGTGGCAGGGCGTCGCGCAGTGACGGGGCGCTCACCCGACCGGACGTGTCCACCAGCTCCGGCCACCGACAACCTGTGACCCGCTCGCTGCCCAGCGTCAGGTCGAGCCCACCACCGAGCGGGTCACCGTCGAGCAGCAGCGTCCGCACTCCCATCCGAGCCGCGGTCACCCCGAGTGCCGCGGCAAAGGTGGTGGCTCCGGCGCCTCCGCACCCCCCGGTGACGGCCACGGTGAAAGCACCGCCGACCCGGCCGTCCAGGGTGTCGCTGAACCGATCGACCAGCCAGTCCTGGCCGTCGGGCAGGTGGATCACCTGCTCGGCGCCGACATCGACCGCGAGTCTCCAGAGCAACGGGTCGTCGACGTCGTGTCCGACCAGCAAGATCTGTTCGCGGCGGGGTGGGTGTGCTGCCGCGAGCCGCGCTGCGACGTCGGCGCCGACCAGCACCATCGCAGCCGCAGACCATAGTCGGCGAGCGGCGCCGGGGTCCGACACCACCTCCGGGGTGACTCCGGCCGCCGCGGCCAGGCGCAGCAGGTCGTCGAGGAGTCGCTCGTCCGCGGTGACGATCAGCGGTCGGACGTCGCTCGGGTCGCACGCACTCATGGCGAGAGCGTCGCGCCCTCCGGCGTACCGGGAGAAGCACGACCGCCACAGCTGTGCACGGCTTCTGGTCGGCGTCCGGCTGGGGACGGAAAGCGGCGAGGAGGCGGGTCCAGGCAGACGACAGCCCCCGGCGGGGGGGTGACCGGGGGCTGTCGGGGGGTCGCTACTCAGGGGGCGAGTGCGACCTCCAGCGGCGGGGGGATGCCGCTCGACTTATCGGGTTCCCGCGACGCGCGCTCCCAAACCCCGCCACCTGGTGCAATGTGCATCCAGAATGTCGACTCGGAGTGCCGCGCGGCCGGTCGGTCCAGGACAGACCAGACGCAGGGCAGCGGTGCCATTACCGCCGGCCATCTGACGTTGCCCCGTCGTTGGGGTCGTGGACGCGTCGTGCTCCTATGCTTGAGGTGTGCACGAACCTTCCGTGGGTGGTCGGGGTGCGGCGTTCTTCGACCTGGACAAGACCATCATCGCCAAGTCGAGCACGCTTGCGTTCAGCCGGTCCTTCTACCGGGGCGGGCTGATCAACCGCCGCTCGGTGCTGCGCAGCGGTTACGCCCAGTTCGTCTACCTCGTCGGCGCCGCCGACCACGACCAGATGGAGCGAATGCGCCAGTACCTGTCCGCCCAGTGCGCCGGCTGGGACGTGCAGACCGTCCGCGACATCGTCGCGGAGACGCTGCACCACATCGTCGACCCGCTGGTCTACGAGGAGGCTGTGCAACTGATCGAGGAGCACCACCACGCCGGACGAGACGTCGTGATCGTGTCCTCGTCGGGCTCGGAGGTGGTGGAGCCGATCGGCGAGATGCTCGGCGCCGATCACGTCGTCGCCACCCAGATGGTGATCGAGGACGGCCGCTACACCGGCGGGATCGAGTTCTATGCGTACGCCGAGCACAAGGCCGCCGCGATGCTCGACCTCGCCGAAGCAGAGGACTACGACCTGTTCCGGTCCTACGCCTACTCCGACTCCGCCACCGACCAGCCGATGCTGGAGCTCGTCGGGCACCCGCATGCGGTCAACCCGGACAAGGTGCTGCGCAGGGAGGCGATCGAGCGCGGCTGGCCGGTCCTCGACTTCACCAAGCCCGTGCAGCTGCGCAAACGGATGTCGATCGATGCCTCCAAGCCGGCGCTGGCCGCGATGGCCCTCGGTGCCGGAGCAGCCGCCGCCGGTGCGGTCTACCTCGCCAGCCGCCGCAGCCGCACCGACCCAGCCTGACCCGCCGCCCCCCGCTGTCTCACCGGTCGGCAATCCGACGCTGCGGTTGCGGCAGCGACCACACCGTCGGCAATCCGGCGCTGTGGGACGGATCGCGGGTCGGCGAGTCGCGCCGACGCGCCGAGAGGGGGTTCCGCTCAGGTCCTGGTCGGGGTACAAAGGAAGGCACAACTCCAGATCGCACGGCAGCCGGGTACCCACGCGGCGACCTCCCTTCCTACAGGGCAATCGTTTCCGGGCTTGTCCCGGTTCGATGATCCAGCGATGCACGCTTGGTAGCCAGGCTGACGTGTCAGCGGCGGCGTTCTCTGCGCGAGGACGCCGCCCGCGTGTGTGCCCGGTCCTCGCGCACCGTCGCCGATCAGCGACCGGCCGCCAGCGGCGACAGCTCCGCTCCCTTCGCATAGGCCCGCGCACAGTGCAGCAACCAGCCCCGCAGCGCCCCGTCGGCACCTGCCGCATAGGCGTCGAGCGCGCGGTGGTACGCCGGGGCCAGCGCCTGGTGGCCCGCCTCCGGCACCGTGACCGACGCCGGGTCGACCCCCCGTTCGGCGAGGACGAGGCGCTCCGCGGCCCGGGCGATGACCCCGTTGTCGCTGACAAAGGCTCGACTGGCCGCGATCTCGGCATGCACGACCGCCGCCACCACCAGAGCCGGTGCCGAGGTCGGGACCACGACCCGGTGCGCCAGCTCCACGAGCCGGTCCGCGCCCCGTGCCGGTCGACCCAGCACCTCGTCGTCGACCTTCCCGGCCGCCACCAGCGTGTGCATCCGCGCCAGCGCCTGCATCGGGGTACGTCGCCAGACCGGCAGCAGTCCGAGCAGCTGCGCAGAGAGCCGCAGGACGGCGCTGTCGTCGTACCCCTGGCCCCCAACCACCTCCAGCAAGGCTGACGCCCGGGCCCCGCGCAGCAGTGACTCGCTGGTGAGGTCGGGGCCGGTACGGCGCAGCCCGCGGTCCCGCAGCAGCGCATCGATCCCGTCCCGGGCTGCGGCCATCGCCGACGGCACCCCCTCCAGGCCGGCGACGTCGGCGAACGCGTCACGGCGAGCAGGCATCCGCGCAGACTATCCGCGGACACTGCAACCGCGAGGCTGCGGAGCTGGTGGCTGCGGTGACGGCGCCCGCGTTGATAGCCTCCCGGCGATGGACGAACCGACGCATGCCGCGCGTGCCGCCAGCTTCGGCGGTGTCGCCCGGGGCTATGCGTCGGCCCGACCCGGCTATCCCGCCGACGCGGTTCGCTGGCTGGTCGGCGCGACACCTGCGCTCGTGCTCGAGCTGGGGGCCGGGACCGGCAAGCTCACCGCCGAGCTGCTGCGCCAGGGGCACCGCGTCATCGCCAGCGAGCCGTCGGCACCGATGCTGGCCGAGCTGCGCGCCGGTTCACCCGGCGCCGCTGCCGTGCGCGCCGGCGCGGAACGGATCCCGTTCGCCACCTCGTCGGTCGACGTGGTCATCGCCGCGCAGGCGTTCCACTGGTTCGACCCGGCTCGCGCGCTGGTCGAGATCGCCCGGGTTCTGCGCCCCGGAGGCGTGCTGGGGCTGGTCTGGAACCTGCGCGACGAGAGCGTGCCGTGGGTCCGACGGCTCACGGCCCTGATCGGGTCCGACAGCCTCGAGGTCGACCCGGCCGAAGCGCTGGACAGCTCCGGCTGCTTCGACCGGCTCGAGGTGGCCGAGTTCCGCCACTGGCAGCAAGTCTTCCGGGACACGCTGGTCGGCCTGGTCGCGTCCAGGTCGTACGTCGCCACGCTCGGCGAGAAGGAGCGTGGGGTGCTGCTGGCGGAGGTCGGCGAGCTGTATGACGGCTACGGCCGCGGGCCGGACGGGATGCTGCTGCCCTACGTGACGCACTGCTTCCGCGCCCGGGTGTCGAACGCCCCTCCCGCCGAGCCGCCCGTCGACAATGGCCTGCTGATCGACTTCCCCTGAGGCTGGGGTGCTGGACACGGGGCGTCACACTTCCTACGGTGGCGGACATCACCCGACCGGTCCACGGTCGCGCCTGTCTGCCTTGCGAGGTGAACGTCGTGGCGGAGAAGATCACGCCAAAGCAGCACAACGTCTACGAGCAGATCCACGCCGGTGACGACTTCCAGGAGCTGCGCAAGCGCTACCGCGCGTTCGCCATCCCCTGGACCGTCGCCTTCATGGTCTGGTACCTGCTGTACGTCCTGGCCAGCAGCTTCGCCACCGACCTCATGAGCACCCGGCTCGTCGGCAACATCAACGTCGCCCTCGTCTTCGGCCTGCTGCAGTTCGTGTCGACGTTCGGCATCGCCTGGCTCTACTCGCGCCACGCCAACAAGGAGCTCGACCCGATCGCCGGTCGCCTGCAGGCCCAGTATGACGAGGAGGTGGGTCGATGAGCTCCGAGATCATCACCAGCGTGCTCTTCCTGGCCGTGGTCGCGCTCACGATCGGCATCACGCTCTGGGCCAGCCGGCAGACGGTCGGCACCACCGACTACTACTCCGGCGGCCGGTCGTTCAGCGGCCTGCAGAACGGCCTCGCGATCTCCGGTGACTACATGTCGGCGGCGTCGTTCCTCGGCATCTCCGGCCTGATCGCGCTGAACGGGTACGACGGCTTCCTCTACTCGATCGGCTTCCTGGTGGCGTGGTTGGTCGCGCTGCTGCTGGTCGCGGAGCTGCTGCGCAACTCCGGCCGCTACACGATGGCCGACCAGCTCGCCTACCGGATGCGTCAACGCCCGGTGCGCACCGCGGCGGCCACCTCGACCGTGGTCGTCTCGATCTTCTACCTGCTGGCGCAGATGGTGGGTGCCGGCACGCTGGTCGCGCTGCTGCTCGGCGTCGACAGCGGTGTGCTGAAGAACCTCACGATCGTGGTGGTCGGCGCGCTGATGATCTTCTACGTCACCGTCGGCGGGATGAAGGGCACCACCTGGGTGCAGATCGTCAAGGCCGTGCTGCTGATGTCCGGCACCGTGCTGATCACGGTCCTGGTGATGGCGCAGTTCGGGTTCAACCTGTCCGAGCTGCTCGGTGCCGCGAGGGACAACTCGGGTGAGCCAGGGTTCCTCGACCCTGGACTTGTCTATGGCACCGACCTCCTCGCCAAGGTCGACTTCATCTCGTTGGGGCTGGCGCTGATCCTGGGCACCGCCGGCCTGCCGCACATCCTGATCCGCTTCTACACGGTGCCGACCTCGCGCGACGCGCGCACCTCGGTGCTGTGGGCGATCACCCTGATCGGTGCGTTCTACCTGATGACGCTGGCGCTGGGCTTCGGCGCCGCCGCCCTGCTGGACACCAGCACGCTCGACGCGTCGGGCAACCTCGCCTCACCCCGGTTGGCCGAGGCCGTGGGCGGCGGCGAGGGCACGATCGGCGGCGCGGTGCTGCTGGCGCTGATCTCCGCGGTGGCGTTCGCGACGATCCTGGCGGTGGTGGCCGGGCTGACCCTCACGTCGGCGTCGTCGGTCGCGCACGACCTCTACGCCAACGTGATCAAGAAGGGCGAGGTGACCGAGAAGCAGGAGGTGCGGATGGCCCGGATCGCCGCGTTCGGCATCGGTGCGGTGGCGATCCTGCTGTCCATCTTCGCGCAGAACCTCAACATCGCGTTCCTGGTGGCGCTGGCGTTCGCGGTCGCCGCGTCGGCCAACCTGCCGTCGCTGATCTACAACCTGTTCTGGCGGCGCTTCAACACCCGTGGCGCGACGTGGGGCATCTACGGCGGCCTCCTCGCCTCGGTCGTACTGGTGTTCCTCTCGCCGGTGGTCTCGGGCGCGGAAACCGCGTTGTTCCCCGGCAGCGACTGGTCGATCTTCCCGCTGAGCAACCCGGGCATCATCTCGATCCCGTTCGGCTTCCTCTGCGGCTACCTCGGCACCGTCACGTCCCGTGACCCCGAGGCAGAGGCGAGGTACGACGAGCTCGAGGTGCGTTCGCTCACCGGAGCCGGAGCCGAGGTCGCCGTACGACACTGAGCCGGCCCGGACGATCGAAGCGAGGAGACCTTCATGACTGACCAGACCCTGTCCAACCTGATGCAGGAGAACCGCCGCTTCGAGCCACCCGCCGACCTCGCGGCCGATGCCAACCTCGGGGCCGAGGCGTACGAGCGGGCCGCGGCCGACCGGCTCGGTTTCTGGGCCGAGCAGGCGGAACGGCTGAGCTGGGCGCAGCGGTGGGACGAGGTGCTGGACTGGAGCAACCCGCCGTTCGCCCGGTGGTACGTCGGTGGCCGACTCAACGCGGCCTACAACTGCGTCGATCGCCACGTGGAGGCCGGCTTCGGCGACAGGGTCGCGTTTCACTGGGTCGGCGAGCCCGGTGACACCCGGACACTCAGCTACGCCGACCTGAAGGACGAGGTGTGCAAGGCGACCAACGCGCTGGTCGAGCTCGGCGTGCAGACCGGTGACCGGGTCGCGATCTACCTTCCGATGATCCCCGAGACGGTGATCGCGATGCTGGCCTGCGCCCGCATCGGCGCCCCGCACACGGTGGTGTTCGGCGGGTTTTCCGCCGACGCCCTGTCCACCCGGATCCAGGACTGTGACGCGCGGGTCGTCATCACCGCCGACGGCGGCTACCGCCGTGGTGCACCCTCGGCGTTGAAGCCGGCCGTCGACGAGGCCGTGTCGCGTTGCCCGGATGTGCGGTCGGTGCTGGTGGTCCGTCGTACCGGACAGGACGTGGAGTGGAACGGCGACGTCGACGTCTGGTGGCACGAAGTGGTCGACCGGCAGAGCAGCGAGCACGAGCCCGAGGCGTTCGGCTCCGAGCATCCGCTCTACGTCATGTACACCTCGGGCACGACCGGCAAGCCCAAGGGCATCCTGCACACCACCGGGGGCTACCTCGTGGGCTGCGCCTACACCCACTGGGCGGTCTTCGACCTGAAGCCGGACCGCGACGTCTACTGGTGTTCCGCCGACATCGGCTGGGTGACGGGACACTCCTACATCGTCTACGGGCCGCTGGCCAACGGCGCCACGTCGCTGATGTACGAAGGCACTCCGGACACCCCGCACAAGGGGCGCTGGTGGGAGATCGTCGAGCAGTACGGCGCGACGGTCTTCTACACCGCACCGACCGCGATCCGCACGTTCATGAAGTGGGGCAAGGAGATCCCGGCGGAGCACGACCTGTCGTCGCTGCGGCTGCTCGGCTCGGTCGGTGAGCCGATCAACCCTGAGGCCTGGGTGTGGTACCGCGACAACATCGGCGGCGGCCGGACGTCGGTGGTCGACACCTGGTGGCAGACCGAGACCGGGGCGATCATGATCAGCCCGCTGCCGGGGGTGACCGCGGCAAAGCCGGGCTCGGCGATGACCCCGATCCCCGGCGTCTGCGCCGAGGTGGTCGACGAAGCCGGTAACCCGGTGCCGAACGGCTCCGGCGGCTACCTGGTGCTCACCGAGCCGTGGCCGGCCATGCTGCGCACGTTGTGGGGCGACGACCAGCGCTACGAGGACACCTACTGGTCGCGCTTCCCGGGCCTCTACTTCGCCGGTGACGGGGCGAAGAAGGACGACGACGGCGACATCTGGCTGCTCGGCCGCGTCGACGACGTCATGAACATCTCCGGTCACCGGCTCTCGACCACCGAGATTGAGTCGGCGCTGGTGTCGCACGCCAAGGTCGCCGAGGCGGCGGTGGTCGGCGCCGCCGACGAAACCACCGGACAGGCCGTGGTCGCGTTCGTGATCTTGCGCGAGGAGGCCGGCGACGGCGGCCCCGACGTGGTGGCGGAGCTGCGTGCTCACGTGACCAAGGAGATCGGTGCGATCGCGAAGCCGCGTCAGATCATGGTCGTGCCGGAGTTGCCGAAGACCCGCTCGGGCAAGATCATGCGCCGGCTGCTGCAGGATGTGGCCGAGAACCGCGAGACCGGCGACGTGACCACGTTGGCTGACTCCTCCGTGATGGACCAGATCAAGTCGGGCCTGTCGTCGGACGCGTCTGCCGCCGACGAGTGAGCCGCCCCGGCTGGGTGGCGTTGTGACGGACGTCGTTCGGCACGGGGTGGTCCCGTGCCGATAGGTTCGGCACCGGGTGGCCCCGTGACGAGAACCGAGCCGGGGTCAGGCGCTCAACGGCGCCGGCTCGTGCGCCACCGCCGGGGCTTCATCAGCACCAGGTAGCCGAGCAGGAAGAACGTCACCAACACCAGCGCCGACAGCTTCGCCCGCGGGTCCCACGGCCAGTTCGGCTCACCCAGGTCAGCGACTCGGGTCTGCAGCAGCCCGGTCGCCACCGACAGCGTCGACGAGTCGGTCCAGTTCGTCCCGTCGACGTCGGGGAGCGTCACCAGCGGGGAGTAGGACGCGTCGTCGACCGACACCTGGTAGATCGTCCGAAGGGGGCCGGTCTGGGCCGACAGGGCCACGACGGCGACCGCGTTGTGGCCCAGCCATCCGACCAGCTGCTGCACGAACAGGCGGTCGGGGGTCACGCGGTGCACAGGGGCCGACCGTCGCCCGGGGTCGAGCACGCGCACCGGGTTGCCGAAGCGCTCGATGCTGAGCACCGCCACCCGCCCGCCCTCCGGGCCGACGCGGAGCCCGACCACCCGTCCAAGGGCGGCGTCGATCCGCTGCCGCTGCCCGCTGCGCCAGTTCACGACGCTCAGCCCGGTTGGCGCCGACGCCACCAGCGTCTCCCCACCCGGCCCGAACGCCAGGTGCCGTTCCGACTGCTCGGACAGACCGGGTACGGCGGTGAGCTCGCCCGACGCTGCATCCAGGACCTGGGCGGCCCCTCCTGCATAGAAGGCCAACCGGTCGCCCGACCCGGACCAGACGAGATCCCGTGGGCGCTCGCTCAGCTCACCCGCCAGCTCGCGTGACTCACCGCTCACCGGGTCGTAGGCCACGACTCCGCCGTTCCAGCCCCATGCCAGTGCCCTGCCGTCCGGCGCGACCACCAAAGGGCCCTCACCTCTGGCCGGCAGGTGCGGCGCTGCCAGCACGCGATAATCGCCGGTGGCCGCCGACACCACGATCCAGGGATCGGTGCTGCTGTCGCTCAGGCCGTGCCGCGCCTCGTTACCGCGGAAAGCGATCGCGACCGGTCCGGGCGGACCGTTGTGCTCGGTGTCCGCCAGCACCTGAGGCGGGTCGTAGACAATGCTCGGCACCGCCAGCTCGGCTCCCGCCACCGGGCGGTCCGCACCGTCGCGTTGCAGGGCATCGACACCGGCGGTCCAGCCGAAGAACGACGCGACCGCGAGACCGATCAGCAGCAGGCCGGCCACGATCCGCCTCATCGCTTCCACGCCTCCCCCGCCTTGGGTCGATCGCACCCTGTCGTGGTGCACATTCTCCGCTGGCCCGACCGCGCGTGCAAAGCGGTACCGGCCGCTGACTGCCAGCCGCACCGCGATACGGTGATGCCGGAGCGCCGGGAAGTCTGGTCGGCACGGATACGAGGCCGACCAACCAGAGGAGCCCACGGTGCGGGCACGAGAACTCGCCAGAGCCATGCCGACTGTCGCCGTCGACACCGATGCGATGCAAGCGGCGCAGCTGATGGCCGCGGAGCGGCTGCCGGGTCTGATCGTCTGTCGTGAGGACGGACGTCCGTACACGATTCTGCCTGGCTCGCAGGTGCTCCGCTTCTTGATTCCCACCTACATCCAGGACGACCCACGGCTGGCTCGTGCGTTCGACGAGAAGGCGTCCGACGAGATGGTGGGCAAGCTGGCGCGCAGGACGGTCCATGACCTGCTCCCCAAGCCCCAGGACGTCGATGAGCTCCCGGTGGTGGACGGCGATGCAACCACCGTGGAGGTCGCTGCGGTGATGGCCCGGATGCACAGCCCCCTCGTCGCGGTGGTCGCGGGCGAGCGCGTGCTCGGCGCCATCACCGTCGGCCGGCTCCTGAGCCATCTCCTGTCTGCGACCTCCCCGCAACGATGACCGCGGTTCTCGTCGTCGCGGCGTTCACGGCCGCCTATGTGTTGATCGCCACCGAACGCATCCACCGGGTCACTGCCGCCCTCTTCGGTGCGGCCGCGATGGTCGTGCTCGGCGTCGTGGACACCCAGGTAGCGTTCTTCAGCGAAGAAACCGGTGTCGACTGGAACGTCATCTTCCTGCTGCTGGGCATGATGGTCATCGTCAGTGTGATCAAGCAGACCGGCGTCTTCGACTACGTCGCCATCTGGGCAGCCAAGCGGGCGCGCGGCCGGCCGTTCGCGGTGATGGTGCTGCTGGTGCTGATAACGGCGGTGGCCTCCGCGCTGCTGGACAACGTGACCACAGTGCTGCTCATCGCACCGGTGACCCTGCTCCTGTGTGACCGGCTGGGCCTGCCCCCGGTGCCGTTCCTGATCGCCGAGGCTCTGGCGTCGAACATCGGGGGCGCCGCCACCTTGATCGGAGACCCGCCGAACATCATCATCGCGAGCCGGGCGGGCCTGTCCTTCAACGACTTCGTCATCAACCTTGCCCCGATCGTTGTGATCCTGATGGTCGTCTTCATCGGGATGTGCCGGCTGCTCTTTCGACATGCGTTCCAGTACGACGAGGAGCGGGTGGCTTCGGTCATGGCCCTGAACGAACGGGACATGATCCGCGACCGGCGGCTGTTGATCCGCTCGGGTGTCGTACTCGCCGCGGTGATGGTCGGTTTCGTTGCTCACTCCGCTCTGCACATAGAGCCCTCGCTGGTCGCGCTGCTCGGTGCGGGCACGCTGGTGGCCGTCTCCGACCTCGATCCGCCCCAGTTCCTCGAGGAGGTCGAGTGGCCCACGCTGGTGTTCTTCATGGGTCTGTTCATCATGGTCGGGGCGTTGGTCGAGGTGGGTGTGATCGCCCGGCTCGGGGAGATGGTGACCAATGCCGTGGGCGAACGGTTCTTCCTGGCGTCTTCAGTGCTGCTCTGGGGCTCGGCGCTGCTCTCGGGGATCGTGGACAACATCCCTTACGTGACGACGATGACGCCCTTGGTGCAAGGGCTGGTGGACTCGGGGAACGGTTCCCCGCAGGCTGACGCGCTGTGGTGGGCGCTGGCCCTGGGTGCGGACCTCGGTGGAAACTCCACCGCGGTCGGGGCGAGCGCCAACGTGGTCATCATCGGCATCGCTGCCCGCAACGGTCATCCCATCTCGTTCTGGCACTTCACCAAGTATGGCGTCGTTGTCGCCGTGGTCACCATCGCGATCAGCTGGCCGTACCTATGGCTGCGCTACTACGCCTTCGGCGGCTGATTCCTGATCTGGCCGAAGGCACAGCCTGCTGAGGGTTTCTGCCGGCATCGTCTAGGGTCGTGGGCACGATCATCGCGGGTGGCGGCAGCGGCCCGCACGAGGAGGAGCAATGACGTCCAGCACCGACGACCACGTCACCGAACCGACAATCGGCCGCCTCGTCGCCGACGCCAGCCGTGACATCTCGACACTGATCCGCAGCGAGATCGCGCTCGCCAAGTCCGAGCTCAAGGTGAGCGTCAAGGCCGGCGGCATCGGTCTCGGCCTCTTCGCCGGCGCCGCGCTCTTCGGCCTGCTCGCCGTGATCCTGTTGTCGATCGCCTTTGCCTTGTTCATCGACATGATCCCCGGCATCGGCACCGCCTTCGGCTTCGTCATCATCTTCGCCGTCTACCTGCTGCTCGCGGTCGTGCTCGCGTTGATCGGGCTCAAGAAGGTCAAGCAGGTCGGTCCGCCGGAGCGTGCGATCGAGCAGGCGCAGAGGAGCAAGGAGATCCTGCACCGGGACGCGCGCTGATCGAGGTCACCGTCGAGGTCGAAGGGCCGTGGCGGCACCGGCTGGTCGCAGCCAACGGCGCACGCTTCCACCTGGCGGTGGCGGGTGCGGGTCATGCGCCGCTGGTGCTCTTCCTGCACGGCTTTCCCGAGTTCTGGTGGGCGTGGCGCGCGCAGCTTCCCGCGATTGCCGCCGCCGGATACCGTGCCGCCGCGATGGACCTGCGCGGGTACGGCGGAAGCGACAAGACCCCCCGCGGTTACGACCCGGCGACACTGGCGCACGACGTGGCCGGGGTGGTGCGCTCCCTGGGCGCACGCAGCGCCGTGCTGGTGGGGCAGAGCTGGGGCGGCTACGTGGCCTGGACCACCGCGGTCCTGCACCCAGGCCTCGTGCGGGCGCTGGCTCCGGTGGCCTCTCCACACCCTTTGCACGCGCTGGGCATGCTTCGTCGCGGTCCACTCGCCCGGCATCTGATCTCGATGCAGATGCCACTGCTCCCCGAGCGCAGGATCATGGCCGAGGAGGCCGCCTACGTCGCAGACCTGCTGCACAGCTGGACCGCGCCGGAGTCGGCGTTTCCGGACGCCGAGGCACTGCGCCGTTATCGCGGCGGCATGTCGGTGTGGCCGTCACCGCACTGTGCGCTGGAGTACCACCGCTGGGTGGTGCGCAGCAGGGTCCGTGCCGACGGCCGGCGGTTCGTGGCTGCGATGCGGCAGCCGGTCTCGGCGCCGGTGCTGCAAGTCGCCGGTACACATGACCCGCTCATGCGTCCCGCCGACCTCGAGCAGTCACGCCGACACGTGAGTGGGCCCTTCGCCGTGTCCACGATCGAGGGCGCCGGGCACTTCCCGCACGAGGAGCAGCCGGAGCGCTTCAACCGGGTGCTGCTCGACTGGCTCGACACGCTCTGACGCCGCCCCCTCCGGCGGCAGGGCACCCCGCCGCCCCGGCGGCTCAGCTGCTGCAGGCGCCGGTGTCGACCGGCTCGGTGGCCACCCGACCGCTCTCGGCGTCGTCGGCGACCTGTTCGGCGGTCACCGCATAGCCGGTCCGTTCGTCGCTGATCGACGCGGCGAAGATGACGCCGTACACCTCACCTCCGGGTGAGACCAGAGGCCCGCCGGAGTTGCCCGGGCGTACGTCGGCGTACACCGACAACACGTCTCGCACAACCGTGCCGCGACCGTAGATGTCGGGGCTGCGCAACCGTTGCTCGGAGCGGATCCGGGCCGGCTCGGCGTCGAACGGCCCGTTCTCGGGGTAACCCAGGACCGCCGCGGTGTCGCCGGTGTCAGCGTCCTCGGCGAAGGTCAACGGCGCTCCGCTCAGTCCCTCGACCGCGAGCACCGCTATGTCGAGGTCAGAGTCGTAGACCACCACCTGCGCCGGCAGCGCCTGCTCGTCGACCACGACCTGCGGCTCGTCCACTCCCGCGACCACGTGCGCATTGGTCATCACCCGGTCCGGCGCATAGACGAAGCCGCTGCCTTCCACGCTGCGCGCGCAGGACTCGGCCGTGCCGAGGATCTTCACCACGCTCTCGCTGGCCGCCGCGATCTGCGGATCGCGCAGGATCCGCCGGGTGGGGGGATCGACCTCGACGATGCGTTCGGTGACGAACGGCTCGAGGTAGCGCGGGAAGATGCTCTGGTCGACCACGTCGGTGAGCGCGCCCAGCATCTGGTCGGCGTCACCGGGCAGCGCCGCATCCACCGTCCGCAGCACCGTGGACGACTGCACGAGCGCGTTGACCGAGGGGATCTGCGCACCGAGCACCGCGACACCGAGCGCCCAGGCGACGACCAGCGCCGCCGCCCCGGACAGGGCGGCCCCTCCGATCGCGTCAACTGCCCTGGCCGGGTGCCAGGTGATTCGTCGGCGCAGCCCGGCGCCGAAGTAGGCGGCGACCGCCTGCCCGATGACCGCGCACACGAGCACCGTGCACAGTGCCGCCACTGACAGCGTCAGTGACGGAGCGAACTCGTCGAACAGCCGGGGCGCGACGAGCACTCCGACCAGGCCCCCGGTCAGCAGTCCCAGAGTGGCGAGAGCCCCGATCACGAAGCCCTGCCGAAATCCCGACAGCGCATAGCCCAATGCGAACAGCACGAGCAACCAGTCCAGGAGGTTCACCCGCGCGAGGCCCCCTCGACCATGGCGGCCGGCAGCGCGGTGTAGCGGGCCGCGTCCCACGGTTGCTCCCAGCCGACGTGGGCGAACAGCCGGGACAACATGCCGCCGGTGAGGCCCCAGATCAGCAGGTCGCCGACGACGAACGCCGGGCCGACATAACCGGAGGGATGCCGCACCGAGAAGCGGTTCTCCGGGTCGAGCAGCGAAGCCACCGCCACCCGGTGCACCGACGCGACCTCTGCCGGGTCGACGACCGCGACCGCCGAGGGCTCCCGCCACCAGGCGAGCACCGGCGTCACCGCGAAGTTGCTGGGTGGCAGGTAGAGGTCGGGCAGCTGCCCGAGCACCGCCACACCCGACGGGTCGAGCCCGGTCTCCTCCCGCGCCTCACGCAGCGCGGCGCCGACCGGGCCGTCGTCATCGGCGTCCTGCGCCCCGCCGGGAAAGGCCACCTGGCCGGCGTGCGAGCGGATGCCCTGGGCGCGCTCGATGAGCAGTACGTCGGGTCCGCCCGACCCGTCGCCGAAGAGCATCAGCACCGCGGACCGCCGGGCCGAGCCGTTCGCAGGTGGTGTGAAGACCGACAGCTGGTCGGAGCTGATGGTGTCGGCGGCGGCGCCCAGCGGGGCCAACCAGGCCGAGCGGCCTGCCATCAGACCTCGACCCCGAGCGACTCCGCGACCTCGACGGCGAGCTGGTCGGCGGAGTCGATCCGGATCGGCAGCACCCGAGCGATGGCGCCCTGCTCGTCGACGAGCACCGTGAGGGGCAGCCCGTGGCGCAGCAACGCCCGGTCGATCGCCTTGTCGAAGTCGGCGACCTGCGGATAGGTGACGCCTGACTCCTCCAGCAGCTGGAGTGCAGCCGCGGGACTCGGGTCCTCGAAGTCGACGCCGAGCACCAGCAGCTCGTCGCCGGCACGCTCGGAGAACTCCTGCAGCACCGGCAGCTCCTCGCGGCACGGCCCACACCAGCTCGCCCACAGGTTCAGCACCATCGGCGTGCCCCGCAGGCCGGCCAGATGGACGTCGACTCCACCACCCAGACAGGGCAACGTGATCGCCGGCAGACCGTCCTCGACCGGATCCGCTGCGGCGTCGCTGGCGGGGCAGTCGACGACGCCGGCGTCCTGCTTGAGCGCTCGCAGTGCCGGACTGTCCACCTTGAGGCTCGACGGGGCCAACGCGCCGGGGAAAGGGTCTTCCGGCGGCCCGATGTCCGACGTACAACCGCCGGAGGTCAACCCTGCCACGACCGCCAACCCGACCGCGCACGCGCGCAGGCGCAACCCGCTCACGCGGGGCCTTCGGTCTTGACCAGCTTCTCGGCGGTGGCCAGGTCGGTGGGGCCTTCGCCGAAGGAGGGGCAGACGCGCGCCAACGGGCAGGCACCACAGGCCGGGCGCCGGGCGTGACAGCGGCGCCGTCCGTGCCAGATCAACCGCTGGGAGAGATCGGTCCAGTCCCTGCGGGGAAACAGCGCACCGATCTCGTGCTCCGCCCTGACCGGGTCGGTCTCCTCCGTCCAACCGAAGCGGCGGGCCAGTCGGCCGACGTGCGTGTCGACCGTGATGCCGGGGATTCCGAAGGCGTCGCCCAGCACCACGTTGGCGGTCTTGCGACCCACCCCGGGCAGCCGCACCAAGTCGTCCAGGCGCGGTGGCAGCTCCCCGCCGTACTCGTCGCACAGCACCCGTGCGAGTTTCAGCAACGTGTCCGCCTTGGCCCGGAAGAAGCCGGTGGGCTGGATGATCCGCTCGAGGTCGGCGCGCTCCGCTGCCGCGAGGGCCGCCGCGCTCGGGTATGCCGCGAACAGTGCCGGAGTGACCGCGTTCACCCGCTTGTCCGTGGTCTGCGCCGACAGCACGGTCGCGACGAGCAGCTGTAGTGGCGAGGCGAAGTCGAGCTCGCAATGGGCGTCAGGATAGAGCTCGGCGAGCATCCGGTTGATCCGCCGAGCCCGGCGTACCAGCCCCACCCGGCTCTCGGCAGGGCGCAGGTGGGTTGCGACCGGCGGCATGCGGCAAGCCTACGTCGCCGCGACGGCCGTGAATGCGTCAGACTGTGACCGCAACCGTCGCCGACAGTGCCGCCGGCGGCCAGGGGAAGAGGAGGTAACGCGTGGACGACGAGGTGCTGCGGCAGGCTCCGCTGTTCAGCGCCCTCGACGACGACGCTGCGGCGGCGCTGCGGGCTTCGATGAACGAGACACACGTACGCCGAGGTGAGGTGGTCTTCCGGGAGGGCGACTCCGGCGACCGGCTGTATGTCGTCACCGACGGCAAGGTCAAGCTGGGCCGCAGCTCCAGCGACGGCCGGGAGAATCTGCTGGCGATCCTCGGCCCCGGGCAGATGTTCGGTGAGCTGTCGCTGTTCGACCCCGGGCCACGCTCGGCCACCGCCGCCGCGGTCACCGACGTCACGATGGCGACGCTGGCCCACGACGAGCTGCTGCGCTGGCTGACCGGTCGACCCGACGTGGCGCGGGGGTTGCTGACCCAGCTGGCGGCGCGGCTGCGCAAGGCCAATGACGTGGTTGCCGACCTGGTGTTCTCCGACGTGCCCGGCCGAGTGGCCAAGGCGCTCCTGGACCTGTCGACGCGCTTCGGCCGCACCGCCGACGACGGGGTGTACGTGCACCACGACCTCACCCAGGAGGAGCTCGCCCAGCTGGTCGGTGCCTCGCGCGAGACCGTGAACAAGGCGCTCGCGGACTTCGCCTCCCGAGGCTGGCTGCGACTGGAGCCGCGCTCGGTGGTGCTGCTCGACATCGACCGGCTCGAGCGCCGCGC
>JALZMX010000256.1 GCA_030857985.1 Actinomycetota bacterium
ATCAGCGAGGTGGCCTCGTCGAGCACCAGCGTGTGCGGGTCGGCCAGCACCAGGCGGGCCAGCGCCAGCTGCTGCGCCTGCGCCGGTGACAGTCCCGCCCCACCGGAGCCGACCCGGGTGTCGAGCCCGTCCGGCAGTGCGGCGACCCACTCCCAGGCATCGACCGCCTCCAGCGCGGAGCGCAGCCGCTCCTCCGAGCTGATGTCGTCGACCGCGAGCGCCAGGTTGTCGCGCAGCGTCCCGACGAAGACGTGGTGCTCCTGGGTCACCAGCGCCACGTGACCGCGCAGGTCGTCCAGCGGCAGCTCGGTCAACCCGACGTCGCCGACGCGCACCGAGCCGGTCCGCGGACCGTGGATCCCCGCCAGCAGCCGCCCGAGCGTGGACTTGCCGGCGCCGGAGGGACCCACCATCGCCAGCCGTTCGCCGTCGACCACCTGCAGGTCGACGCCGTGCAGGACGTCGCGGTCCTCGACATAGGCGAACCGCACGTCGTCGGCCTCGATCCGCTCGTGCGCCGGCTCCCGGCCCGTCGGCGTACGGTCGTCGGGAACCTTCGCCACCCCGAGCAACCGCGCCAGCGCCGCACCGCCGACCTGCAGCTCGTCCAGCCACATCAGCAGCCGGTCGACCGGGTCGATCAGCGCCTGGACATACAGCGTCGCCGCGGTCACGTCGCCGAGCGACACCATCCCCTGGGCATGCATCCATCCCCCGAGCAGCAGCGTCGCTACGGTCGGCACCAGATAGCTCATCTCCACCACCGGGAACCACACCGAGCGCAGGAACAGCGTGTAGCGCTCGGCCTCGAAGGACTCGTGGATGTCGGCGTCGGTGCGCCCGATCCGGGTCTGCTGCAGGCCCAGCGCCTCGACGGTGCGGGCTCCCTCGACGGTCTCCACCAGCGAGGCGTTGATCGCGGCGTACGACGCGTTCTCGCGCAGGTAGCCGGTCTTGGCCCGGCGGAGGTACCACCGGGTCGCGGCCCACAGCGCGGGTACGCCGAGCAGCAGCGGGACCGCCACCCAGCCCCCCACCAGCAGACAGGCGCCGATCGTGAACACCGTCGTGACGCCGGCGATGATCGTCTCGGGCACGGCGAACCGCACCGACCAGCCGAGCGCATCCACGTCGCGCGAAGAGCGGGTGAGCAGGTCACCGGTCCCGGCGCGCTCCACCACGCCGACCGGCAGCCGCAGCGAGGCGGCGACGAAGTCCTCGCGCAACCTGGCCAGGATCTGCTCGCCGAAGGAGAACGAGACATAACGGGCGTAGCGCGTCAGCACCGTCTGCGCGACCAGGAACACCCCGATCAGCAGCACCGTCGTGTTCACGGTGTCGAGGGTGGTGCCGCGCTCGACGTCCTCGACCAGGTTGCCGAGCAGGCGCGGTGCCGCGAGCCCCGCGACCGCGGCGAGGCAGTGCAGCGCGACTGCGGTGCCGAGCACCTTCGGGTGCCGACGAGCCAGCACCCGGGCGTAACGGCGTACCTCCGGGGCGTCGGCGACGGGCAGGATCTGCCTCACTCGTCCTCCCCTCGGGTCACCACGCGGCGGTAGCGCGGGTCGGAACGCAGCAGCTCGCGGTGCTCGCCCTGGGCGACCACGCGGCCCTCGTGCACGAACTGCACGTGGTCGACCCGGTCCAGCAGCAAGGGGCTGGCGGTGACGACCGCCGTCGTGCGTCCGGCCCGGTGCTCGCTCAGCCGGTCGGCGATGCGGGCCTCGGTGTGGGCGTCGACCGCCGAGGTCGGCTCGACCAGCACGAGCACCTCGGGGTCGGCGAGCAGCGCCCGGACCAGCACCAGACGCTGGCGCTGGCCACCGGACAGCGACCGGCCGCGTTCCTCGACCTCCGCGTCGAGCCCTTCGGGCAGCGTCTCGAGCACGTCGTCGGCGGACGCGGTGTCGATCGCCCGCGCCAGCTCGTGGTCCGACAGGTTCGCCCCTCCACGCAGCTGCTCGCGCAGTCGTCCCGAGAACAGGGTGGCGGCGGTGTCGCTCACCAGCACCCGCTCGCGCACGGTCTCGCGCGGCAGGCTGTCCAGGCGTACGCCGGACAGGGTCACGTCGCCGTTCGCGTACCGTCCCAACCGGTCGGCGATGGCCGAGCTGGCCGTGGACTCGTCGGACACGATCGCGGTGATGCGTCCGGGCGCGATCCGGACGCCGCTGCTGTGGTCGACCAGCGCTCCGCCGGTCGGCGGCGCCGCGCGCGGTTCAGCCGGCGCCTCCGGGTCGACGATCTCGCTGGTCAGCGACAGCACCGTGCAGACGCGCCGCGCTGCGACCAGACCCCGGATGTACTTGTTGGCGAACTCGGTCGCGGTGCGCAGCGGGATCAGCAGGAACGCCGCATAGCCATAGAACGCGACCAGCTGGCCGGGGCTGATCCGGTCCTGCAGCGCGAACCGGGCGCCCAGCCACACGATGATCACCACGAAGATGCCCGGCAGCAGGATCTGCAGCCCGTCGAGCACCGACTGCAGCCGGCCGACCTGCATCCCGGCGCCGCGGACCCGCTGCGACTCCCGGCGGTAGCGGTCCGAGAAGACCTCCTCGCCACCGATGCCGCGCAGCACCCGCAGGCCGCCCACGATGTCACCGGCCAGCGTGTTCAGCTCGCCCATCATCTCGCGGTGGGCCATGTTGCGCCGCTGCAGCGGCCGCAGCAACGGGCCGATCGCCACCAGCAGGAGCGGTACGCCGAGCAGCACGACCAGGCCCAGCGTGGTGGACGCGTTCAGCAGGATCACGGCCACCACGAGGAACGACACGATCGCGCCGGCGGCCCGGCCCAGCACGTCCATCGTGTTGCCGATGTGGGCGAGGTCGGTGGCGCCGATGCTGACGACCTCGCCGGTGGCCACCCGTTTGGGCAGCGTCGCGCCCAGGTGGGTCGCGTGCCGGGTGACCACCTGCACGGTGCGATAGGCCGCGGTCAGCCAGTTCGCGACCGCGAAGCGGTGCCGCGCGATGCCGGCGACCGCCTGGAACAAGCCCACCATCGCCAGCACGGTCGCCCAGTACAGCAGCGCGCCGGTGTCCTGCGCGGCCACGCCGGTGTCGATCGCCCGGCCGATGATCGCCGGCATCAACGCCTGGGACACCATCCAGACCGTGCCGAAGACGATGCCGCCGGCCAGCGTGGGCAGCTGGTTGCGCGCGATCCACCACAGGTAACGACCGGGGGACCGCGCGTCGGGGGTGCCGGGATCGGCGAGCGGGAGCTGACGCATGGCGAGTCCACGGTAGTGACAGGGGTGTAACCAGCGCCAATCGTTTTGCTCCTGACGCAGGCGACACCCGCAGCAGAGCTGCTGCCGTGCTTCTGCTGGCCTTTCGTTGCTGTGGTCTGCGCCGCACAAACGCCGACCGGCGCGCTACTCGGACGTGAGCGAGTTCTTCCCCGACCCTCTCACCGAGGGACACAGCTGCGAGGCCTTAGCCTGCGGGCAACGAGTCCTCGACGCATGGCTGCGGAGCGAGGCGCTGCGCGCGCAGCGCCAAGGC
>JALZMX010000267.1 GCA_030857985.1 Actinomycetota bacterium
CCCGCAGCCAGTCGAGCAGCCCCTGCCAGTACGCCGCTCCCATCAGCACGATCGGGAACGACGTGACCTTCTGCGTCTGCACCAGGGTCAGCGCCTCGAAGACCTCGTCGAAGGTGCCGAAGCCACCGGGCATCACCACGAAACCTTGCGAGTACTTCACGAACATCGTCTTGCGGGCGAAGAAGTAGCGGAAGTTCAGCCCGATGTCGACCCACTTGTTCAGACCCGCCTCGAAGGGCAGCTCGATGCCCAGCCCGACGGACACGCCGCCGGCCTCGCTCGCACCCTTGTTGGCGGCCTCCATCACACCGGGGCCGCCGCCGGTGATCACAGCGTACTCCTCCTCGACCAGCCGCCGCCCCAACGTCTCGGCGTTGCGGTAGTCGGTGGAGCCTGGCCGGGTGCGGGCGCTGCCGAACACGCTGATCGCGGGGCCGAGCTCGGCGAGCATGCCGAAACCTTCGACGAACTCCGACTGGATGCGCAGCACCCGCCACTGGTCCATGTGGACCCAGTCGGAAGGCCCTCGCGAGTCGAGCAGCCGCTGGTCGGTGGTGCTGGTCTCGATCTGGCCACGCCGCATCACGACCGGGCCGCGGCGCTTCTCCGGAGGCGGCTCGGTCACGACATCAGCCATGCTCGGATGCGCGCCTCGCAGGCGTACAGCTCGGCGACGTCGACGTACTCGCCCTGCGTGTGCGCCGTCGACGGGTCGCCGGGGCCGTAGTTGACCGCCGGTACGCAGAGGGTCGCGAAGCGGGCGACGTCGGTCCAGCCGAACTTCGGACGCGGCTCCCCCCCGATCGCGGCCACGAACGCCGCCGCGGCGGCGCGGTCGAGCCCCGGCCTCGCCGCTGGTGCGGAGTCGCTGACCACGGTCTCGAACCCTTTGAAGAAGTCGTGCACGAACTGCGCGGCCTCGGCCTCGGAGCGATCGGGCGCGAAGCGGTGGTTGACGCTGACCCGCACCTCGTCGGGCAGCACGTTGCCGGCGACCCCGCCGTTGATGCCGACCGCGTTGAGACCCTCGTGGAAGATCAGGCCGTCCACCTCGGGCCGACGCGGCTCGTAGGCGTTGAGGCGCGCCAGGATCGCACCGGCTTCGTGAATGGCGTTCTTGCCCATCCAGGAGCGGGCGCTGTGTGCACGCACCCCGCGGGCGATGACGTCGACGCGCATGGTGCCCTGGCAGCCGCCCTCGACGGCGGCGCCGGTGGGTTCCATGAGTACGGCGAAGTCGGCGGTGAGCCATTCCGGTCTGGTGCGCGACAGCCGGAAGAGGCCGTTGCGCTCGGCCTCCACCTCCTCGCACTCGTAGAAGAAGAACGTGATGTCGCGGCTCGGCTCGGGGACGGATGCCGCCAGCCGCAAGCCGACCGCGCACCCACCCTTCATGTCGCAGCTGCCCAGACCGACGAGGCGGTCGCCGTCACGGTGGGTGGGGAAGTTGGCGTTGACCGGGACGGTGTCGAGGTGCCCGGCGAGCACGACCCGTTCGCCGCGGCCGAGCTCGGTGCGCGCCATCACGGTGTCGCCGTCGCGCTCGACCCGCAGGTGCGGCAGCCGTCGCAGCGCCTCCTCGACGGCGTCGGCGAGCACGGTCTCGTTGCCGCTGACCGACTCGATGTCGCAGAGGGCCTGGGTGAGGTCGACGATGTCCTGGTCGAGGTCCAGCGAGGTCATCCTCCGACCCTAACCGCCGCGGTCCCCGGTGCCGTGACACGTTCGGGTACGGCTGGGGCGCCCCCGCCGTACCCGAACGTGTCACGCGACCTGAGCCTTCGGGACAGGCAGTGGGCTGACGCCCGGAGGGTGCGGCTCGGATTACATCATTACATCACTACTCGTGTCCGCGGTAAGGTCGGCGCCATGAGGACCACCAGGACGGCGTCGGCTCGGGTTCGCCCCACTGACGAGGCGCATCAGGTGACCACACTGGAGCTCTTCTTCGATCTGGTGTTCGTCTTCGCCTTCACGCAGGTGACCCAGCTGATGGCGGCGGACCCGACCTGGTCAGGTGCTCTGCGAGGCCTGGTTCTCCTCGCGCTGCTGTGGTGGGCCTGGTGCTCCTACGCATGGTTGGGCAACCAAGCACACGCCGACGAGGGGCTGGTTCGCGCCACCGTCGTGGTCGCGATGGCGGCGATGTTCATCGTCGCGTTGACCATCCCGGAGTCGTTCGTAGACCTGCCCGGAGGCTTGTTCGCCCCATTCGTCCTTGCAGCCAGCTACGCCGTCGTGCGCCTGGGGCACCTGGCCTGCTATCTGGTGGCCGCCGGTGGAGACGCTCGCTTGCGACGCCAACTCCAGTTGACCGCGATCCCCGTTTCCGGTGCGGCAGCACTCCTCGTCGCCGGCGGGGCGCTCGGGCCGCCGTACCAGACGGCTCTGTGGGCACTGGCCCTACTGGTCGACTACGCCGGGATCTGGGTGACGGGTACGACGGGATGGCGGCTGCCGAGCCCGACCCATTTCGCCGAGCGACACGGCCTGATCTTCATCGTGGCCCTGGGCGAGTCCCTCGTGGCGATCGGGGTCGGGGTAGCCGCGCGGCCGGTGTCGGCGGCGGTGATCGTCGCCTCGGTGCTCGGCATAGTCGTCGCGGTCAGCCTGTGGTGGTTGTACTTCGACGTCGTGGCGCACGTCGCCGAAGGGGTGCTCTCCCGGACCCAGGGCGAGGCGCGGAGTCGGCTGGCGCGGGACTCCTACACCTACCTGCACTTTCCCATCGTGATCTCGATCATCTTCATCGCCCTCGGGCTCAAGAAAATCCTCGAGTACGTCGCGGACACTGCGGGCCACGACCTGTCCGATGCCCTCACCGGCGTTCCCTTGATCGCGCTCTATGGCGGTGTGGCGGTTCATCTCCTGGGTCACGTCGCTTTCCGGCGCCGCAACGTGGGCACCTGGAATCCTCATCGCAGCGCCGTCGCGTTGGCTCTGGTGCTGTTGTTGCCGGTGGCCTGGCAGCTGCCCGCCCTGGCCTCACTCGCCCTCGTTGCCGGCCTGCTGACCGCGCTGGTGGGTTACGAGGTGCTGCGCTTCGGCGACGCGCGCGATCGGGTCCGTCACCACCCGGTGGAGCCCCCGGTCACCTTGTGAACGCGCAGAACTCGTTGCCCTCCGGGTCGGCGAGCACGTCCCATGCGATGTCGCTGTCGCGGGGTTGCAGCAGCGTGGCGCCTCGGTCGAGCAGTGGCGTGACGTCGTCCACGGTGACGTCCCAGTGGATCCGGTTCTTCGCGGCCTTCGGCTCCGGCACCGGCGCGAAGACCAGACCCTCGAACGGGGCTCCGGGCAGCGGCTCGAGCCACCACCAGTCGTTGGCCTCGTCGCCAGCGAGGCCCGTTCCGAACACATCGGCCCACCACTGTGCCACCTCGCGCGGCCGGGCGCAGTCGACCGACACCTCGTAGAGCCGGTACGCCGGCACCCGGTCCCGCACGAACGCGCAGAGCTCCCCGCCCTCCGGGTCGGCCAGCACCGTCCACATGTGCTCACCCACGGGCTCCAGCACGGTCGCGCCGAGCGCCACCAGATCGGCCACCGAGGCGGTGTGTACGTCGAGGTGGACCCGCTGCTTGACCGTCCTCGGCTCCGGCACCGAGTTGATCCATACGGTGTGCGCGTCGGTGGGGCCCACGAGGTGCGCACTGCCGTCGTCGTGCCCGACGTACCCGAGCCCGAGCACCTGCCCCCAGAACCGCCCGAGAGCAGCGGCATCCGCCGCGTCGATGCACAGATCCTTGAACGCCGCCGCCGCCATGGCGGCGACCCTAGCCACCGGCAGCAGCGGCAGCCACCGATAACCTCGGCGCGTGACCGAGACGACCTCTGCCCGCACCGCCTGGGGATACGGTCTGGCCACCGTGACCGAGTCCGGCAAGGTCCTCGACGTCTGGTACCCCTCCCCCGCCGTCGGCGCACCGACCGCCTCCGACACCGAGCCCAACGCACTCACCGCGCTCGAACGCGACGACGCCGAGCGGGGCGTCCGACGCCGGGTCGTCCGCACCGAGCTCGACCTCGACGCAGCACCTGCCGACGCCTACGACGCCTACCTGCGGCTGCACCTGCTCAGCGCCAGGGTGATCAGACCGCACGGGGCCGACGTGGACGGGATCTTCGCCACCTTGGCCAACGTCGTCTGGACCAGCCTCGGGCCCTGCGACCCCGACGGTTTCGAGGTCACCCGGGCCCGGCTACAGGCCGGCGGCCGGGTCGTGCAGGTGCTCGGGGTCGACAAGTTCCCCCGGATGACCGACTACGTCGTGCCGTCCGGCGTACGCATCGCCGACGCCGACCGGGTCCGCCTCGGCGCCCACCTGTCTGCCGGCACGACGGTGATGCACGAAGGGTTCGTCAACTTCAACGCCGGCACCCTCGGCAGCTCGATGGTCGAGGGCC
>JALZMX010000293.1 GCA_030857985.1 Actinomycetota bacterium
CGTCTCCTTCGGGGCGCAGGCTGGTGGACCCGGCGAAGCGTCCCTCGGTCTCGATCGCGAAGCAGAGGTCGCTGCCGTCGCTCCATGCCTTGGGGATCCGCTGGTCCACCCACTCCGCGGCATGCGCGAGGGTGTAGGGCACCGGCACCGTGGTCCATTCGATGCTGAGCGGGTCGGTGCACTGCTCGACGATGCCGTCGAGGTCGCCGCGGTGGTGCGCGCGCAGGCTGACGGTGCCGTCGGAGAGCACGGGTACGTCGTGTGGGAAGACCATCAGCCCACTGTGGCGCTGAGCGCGGGGCCGGGCAACCCGGTTTACCGGCGTCGCCCGCGGTTGCGACGAGGCTGCGGCGAGGCTGCGAAGTGGTTGCTTATCCTCGTAGCCATGGACGAGTCCTGCACTACCTCGTGCCGCCACCGCCCGACCCGTGGGGCGCAGCAGTGAGCGGCACGCTCCTCAACGTCGGACTGATCCTCATCTTCATCCTGGTCGGCGGGGTCTTCGCCGCCGCCGAGATCGCGCTCGTGTCGCTGCGCGACGGCCAGATCAAGGCGATGGCGGCGCGGAGCAGACGCGGCATCACGGTCGCCCGGGTGGCGGGGGATCCCAACCGGTTCCTGTCCGCAGTGCAGATCGGCGTCACCCTGATGGGTTTCCTGTCCGCGGCCTTTGGCGGTGCCACCCTGGCGGACGATCTCTCACCGGTCCTGCAGGGCTGGGGACTGCCGGAGGGCTTCGCCGACACGGTCGCCCTGATCCTGATCACGATCGCGATCTCCTACGTGTCCATCGTGCTAGGGGAGCTGGCCGCCAAGCGGCTGGCGCTGCAGCGCGCCGAGACGTTCGCGCTCGCACTCGCGCCCATGGTCGACCGCCTCGCCTCCCTGGCCCAGCCGGTGATCCGGCTGCTGTCGGTGTCCACCAACGTCGTCGTACGCCTGGTCGGTGGTGACCCGACCGCCCGGCGCGAGCAGATCAGCGACGAGGAGCTGCGTGAGCTGGTGTCCGGACACGAGGCGCTCGGGGCCGAGGAGAAGCAGATCCTCAGCGACGTCTTCGAGGCCGGCGACCGGCAGATCCGCGAGGTGATGGTGCCGCGCACCGAGGTCGACTTCCTCGAGGCGGCGATGCCGATCTACAAGGCGGTCAAGCACACCCTCGACCAGCCGCACTCCCGCTATCCGGTCATCCGGGACTCCTCCGACGACATCGTCGGGTTCGTGCACGTGCGTGACCTGCTCGCGCCCGAGGTCAACGGGCGCTCAGTACGCGTGGGTGACGTCACCCGTGACGTGCTGGTGCTGCCGGCGACGCGGCACATCATCGCTGCGCTGACCGACCTGCGCCGGGGGAGCACCCACCTCGCGATCGTGATGGACGAGTACGGCGGCACCGCGGGCATCGTCACCCTCGAAGATCTGGTCGAGGAGCTGGTCGGCGACATCAAGGACGAGTACGACGTCGACGAGGCCGAGACGACTCGGCACATCACCGGAGAGGTCGAGGTCGACGGCCTGCTCAACCTCGACGACTTCGAGGACGAGACGGGGATCGAGCTGCCGGACGGGCCCTACGAGACGGTGGCCGGCTTCATGATGAGTCAACTCGGGCACGTGCCGGAGATCGGCGACTCGGTGCTGCACGACGGTTTCCGCCTGACAGTCACCGAGCTGGACGGACGCCGGGTCGCGCGGGTCCGCGTCACCACGGAGCCGCCCGAGGCCGAGACCACCGCCGTCGAACCATAGGTCGCGGCGCTGGCAGAATGGCTGCCCATGTCGTCAACCGCCTCCGCCGATCCGCGTCCTCGGGTGCTCTCCGGAATCCAGCCCACCGCAGACTCGTTCCACTTCGGCAACTACCTCGGCGCGCTCCGGCACTGGGTGGCGCTGCAGGAGGACCACGACGCGTTCTACTGCATCGTCGACCTGCACGCGCTCACCGTGGAACCCGACCCGTCGGTGCTGCGTGAGCGCACGCTGCGCAGCGCCGCCCAGCTGGTCGCCGCCGGTGTGGACCCCGCCCGGTGCACGCTGTTCGTGCAGTCGCACGTGCCGGCGCACGCCCAGCTCGCCTGGGTGCTCGGGTGCCTCGCCGGCTTCGGCGAGGCCAGCCGGATGACCCAGTTCAAGGACAAGTCGGCGAGGGGCGGCACCGACCGAGCCACGGTAGGCCTGTTCACCTACCCGATCCTGCAGGCCGCCGACATCTTGCTCTACCAGGCCGACCGGGTCCCCGTGGGTGAAGACCAGCGCCAGCACGTCGAGCTGACCCGCGACCTGGCCGGACGGTTCAACCAGCGCTTCGGTGCGACGTTCCGGGTCCCGCAGCCCTACATCGTCAAGGCGACTGCCAAGATCCTCGACCTGCAGACGCCGGAGAAGCAGATGAGCAAGAGCCTGGCCGGCCCTGGCTGCGTCTTCCTGCTGGACGAACCGCAGGTCTC
Source organism: Actinomycetota bacterium (assembly GCA_030857985.1). Lineage (GTDB taxonomy): Bacteria > Actinomycetota > Actinomycetes > Propionibacteriales > Nocardioidaceae > JALZMX01. The sequence continues at coordinate 2,448 of JALZMX010000293.1, forward strand.
GGCCAAGAAGATCCGCGCCGCGGTGACCGACTCCGGCCGCGAGGTGCGCTTCGACGACGTGCACAAGCCGGGAGTGTCCAACCTGCTCACGATCCACGCGACGCTGACCGGTCGCACCGTCGCAGAGGTGGAGAAGGAGTACGACGGCCGTGGTTACGGCGACTTCAAGAAGGGTCTCGCCGACGTGGTGGCCGACTACGTGACGCCGTTTCGGGACCGCACTCTCGCGCTGCTCGCTGACCGGGCGGAGCTTGACCGGCTGCTGGCGCAGGGAGCAGAGCGGGCGCGCGACGTCGCCGACGCGACCCTGGCCGACGTCTACGAACGCGTCGGCTTCGTGACCGCCGAGTCGGATGGAGGGGCTCCAGGGTGACGACGATCGGCGTGGCCATCGCCATCCCGGAGCCTTACGGCGCACAACTTCGTCGCCATCGCGCGTCCTTCGGCGACCTGCAGGCCGAGACGATCCCCACCCACGTCACGCTGGTACCGCCGACCGACCTGGCTCGGGTCAGCCTCGACGTGGTCGACGAGCATCTGGGCGACGTGGCCGAGAAACTCCCAGCCTTTTCCATGCACCTGCGGGGTACGGCGACCTTCCGTCCCACCTCCCCGGTGGTTTTCGTGGCAATGGCCGAGGGCATCTCTTCCTGCGAGCTGATCGCCGGGAGCGTCCGGTCGGGACCGCTGCAGCAGGAGCTCGACTTCCCGTACCACCCCCACGTCACGATCGCCCACGACCTCCCTGACTCGGCGCTCGACCTCGCCTTCGAGACGCTGGCCGACTTCGAGTGCCGTTTCGACGTGAACGAGTTCCAGCTCTACGTGCACGACGACGACGGGGTGTGGCGACAGCGGCGAGCGTATGCGCTGTCACCGCCGGTCGCCGCTGCCAGCTCGAGCGGGTCGAGGTAGGCGATGCCGAAGGACGACGAGGGAGCAGCCAGGCCGGGCCTGGTCGACAGGGCCAAGGCCAAGGCGGCGGCGGTTCGCGCCCGTCGACCGATGGTCGACCACGGGTTCCGGATGGTGAAGCACTACGGCGAAGTCCAGGGCAGCCGCCTCGCCGGCGCGGTGACCTACTTCGGCTACCTGTCCTTCTTCCCTGTCCTCGCCCTGGCCTTTGGCGTCGTCGGCTACGTCGCGATCGTCTACCCCGCAGCTCGCGACCAGCTCATCCTGGCGCTGCAATCGCTCTTTCCCGGGCTGGTGGGGCCTGGTGACTCGGCGCCGATCAGCTTGGACACGTTCACCGAGTCCGCCGGCACCGCCAGCCTGGTCGGCGCAGTCGGTCTGCTGTACTCCGGCCTCGGGTGGATCTCGGCGCTACGCACCAGCTTGCAGGACGTGTTCCGGGTCCCGACCTACGAGCAGCCCAACTTCGTGCGGGGCAAGCTCGTCGACGTCGCGGCGTTGTCGGCGATCGGCGTCGTGCTCCTGGTGTCGGTGTCGGTGTCGGGAGCGGTCACGACCCTCACCGAGCGGTTCGTCCCGGGTGTGGCAGTGCTGCTGACCGCCCTCGGTGTGCTGCTCGGCATCGTCGCCAGCACGGTGCTGTTCTTCGCCATCTTCAGCATCCTGCTCGTGCACGATGTCCCACGGCGGGCGCTGGTCAAGGGCGCACTCCTGGCTGCCATCGCGTTCGAGGCACTCAAGCTGCTCGCGGCCGTGCTCATCGGGCAGGCCACGGAGAACCCGGCCACCGCGATTCTGGGTACGTCGCTGGTGCTGCTGGTGTGGATCAACTACTTCTCGCGGGTCACCGTGTTCGGTGCCGCCTGGGCCTACACCAGTCAGGAGGCACGGGACGCGCTCACCGAGCCGGACCTCGTCTCGTACCAGCTGCTGCCCGAGGACCATCGCGCGGTCG
>JALZMX010000304.1 GCA_030857985.1 Actinomycetota bacterium
CCTGCGGGCGCTCGGCGCCGACCTCGGGCTGGCCGACGTGGCCCGGACGGGGCGCGGCGCCCCGCAGCCACCTGGGGCATCGACGGACGACGCGTGCGCCGTGGTGTTCACCTCCGGCGCGACCGGCCCGGCCAAAGGCGTGGTCTACCGCCACCGGCAGGTCGAGGCACAGCTCAAGCTGATCCGGTCGACCTACGCGTTGCACGACGAGGACCGGATCGTCGCCGCGTTCGCGCCGTTCGCCCTCTACGGCCCCGCGCTGGGCATCGGCTCAGCGGTCCCGGAGATGGACGTCACCTCCCCCGGCACGCTCACCTCCGCCGCGCTGGCAGCTGCCGTGGACGCGATCCAGGCCACGGTCGTCTTCGCGTCACCGGCGGCGCTGCGCAGCGTCGTCTCCACCGCAGCGGGACTTTCGCCCGCGCAGCGCGTCGCCCTGGGTCGGGTCCGGCTGCTCATGTCCGCCGGAGCTCCCGTACCGGTCGGGCTGCTGCGGTCCGTGCGTGCGGTCTTGCCCGCGGCCGAGATCCACACGCCGTACGGCATGACGGAGGCGCTGCCCGTCACCGACATCTCGCTGCCGGAGATCGAGGCTGCCGGACGTGGCGAGGGTGTGTGCGTGGGGCGCCCGCTGCCCGGGGTCGAAGTCGCTGTGAGCCCGCTGCCGGCGTCGGGTGCCACGCATCAACCGTTGACCACCGAGCCGGATCTGAACGGCGAGGTGTGCGTGCGCGCGGACCATGTCAAGGACCGCTACGACGCGCTCTGGGCGACCGAGCGGACGAGCTCGCGTGACGCCGGCTGGCACCGCACCGCGGACGTGGGACATCTCGACTCGGAGGGGCGGTTGTGGATCGAGGGCCGGCTGGAGCACGTGCTGAGCACCGCGGACGGTGTGCTCACCCCGGTAGGGATCGAGCAGCGGGTCGAGGCGCTCGACCTGGTCGTCTCCGCAGCTGCCGTTGGGGTCGGACCATGTGGGATTCAGCAGCTGGTGCTCGTGGTGGTGCCCGAAGGACGACGGCTCGCGCGGTGGTCGTCGCCGGTGGCGCCGCAGCTGCTGGTGGACGCCGTACGGGGTGCCGCCGGGGCCGACGTGGCGGCGGTGCTCGTCGTGCCCGAGCTGCCCGTCGACGTCCGGCACGCCTCGAAGGTCGATCGGCGCAGGCTGGCGCAATGGGCCTCGGCGGTCCTCGCTGGGGATCGGCCACGAGGACCGTCGTGAGGGTGCTCGTCACCGGAGCCACCGGGATGCTGGGTCGGTGCACTGCACGAGCGCTGCTGGCCCGAGACGACGAGGTGACGGTCCTGCAGCGGCGGCCGTCCGGCCTGCCCTGCCGCGAGGTGCTCGCAGACGTCGCGGACTCCCCCGCGGTACGACGGGCGACAGCCGGTCAGGACGCCGTCGTGCACCTGGCGGCGAAGGTCGATGTCGTCGGACCGTGGGCGGAGTATGCGCACGCCAACATCGACGGGACCCGTGCAGTCCTGGCGGCCTGCCGGTCGGCGGGCGTGGGGCGCCTGGTGCATGTGTCGTCGCCGGCCGTCGCGCACGCCGAACACCCGCTTGTGGGCGTCGGTGCCGAGTCAGCAGATGCGTCCCGCGCCCGCGGGCACTATGCACGGTCCAAGGCGGTGGCCGAGCGCGAGGCGCTGGCGGCGGACTCGCCTCAGCTGGCTGTGCTCGCCATCCGGCCACATCTGGTGTGGGGGCCTGGAGACACCCAGCTGGTGGGCCGGGTCGTGTCCCGCGCCCGCGCTGGAAAGTTGCCGATCATCGGGTCCGGTGGCGCGCTGATCGACACGACGTACGTCGACAACGCCGTGGATGCGCTCGTCGCCGCGGTCGATGCCGTCCCCACAGTGCACGGCGAGGCGCTGGTCGTTTCCAACGGTGAACCACGGACGGTGGTGGAGATACTCGCGAGGCTCTGTGGTGCTGCCGGGGTGCCCGGACCTCGCGGGCGGGTGCCGGTTGCGCTGGCCCGGCTCGCCGGCGCGGTGCTCGAGGACGGCTGGGGCCGTCTGGGCCGTCGAGACACCCCGCCGTTGACCCGCTTCCTCGTCGAGCAGCTCACCACCGCGCACTGGTTCGACCAGCGGCGGGCGCGCGAGGCGCTGCGCTGGGCGCCACGCGTCAGCCTCGACGAGGGATTCGACAGACTGGCGCGCTGGTTCGCCGGCGAATAGGACCTCACAGGCGACGGACCTGGCACGTTTACTCAGTGTGGGACAAGTTCCGTTCGAGGCCGTCGTGCAACGACACGGGCCGACGGTGTTGCGCGTGTGCCGCGCCGTACTCGGACCAACGGCCGCCGACGACGCCTGGTCGGAGACGTTCCTCGCCGCACTGCGCGCCTACCCGAAACTTCGGCCCGGCAGCAACCTCGAGGCATGGCTTGTGACGATCGCACACCGCAAGGCCATCGACCACCTCCGCGCCGAGTCCAGGCGAGCCGTCCCCGTCGGCGACCTGCCGGAGCAGCCGAGCACGAGCCCGCTGCCAGGAGGTTGGGAGTCCGACCTGTGGGCCGCTCTGAAGGAGCTCCCACCCAAGCAACGCGCAGCGGTCGCCTACCACTACCTCGCCGGC
>JALZMX010000302.1 GCA_030857985.1 Actinomycetota bacterium
AAGGTGCTCGGGGTAGCGCGCGACGAGACAGCGAACGAAGTCGATCTGCTCCAGCGTGGCGGCGACCGCATCGGCGCCGGCCAGCGTCGGCGGCGCGTAGACCGACCAGAACTGCGCGCCCACCTGACCCGCGCGCAACCGCGGCAGGTCGGTGTGCAGCCGTGGTTCACCCGCAGCCAGGTCCACCGCATCGAGGTCGTAGCCGCACAGCTCGCGCATCGCCCAGGCCAGGTCGTTCTGCCCGTCCACCAACAGGTTGCGGCTCAATACCTCGATCACCCGCCCATCGTGGCAGCACCGGTGCGGTTTTCTCCCGCCGCCCTGTGGACGCCCGCTGCGCGTCCACAGTCTCGCGATCAGGTCTGCCACGAGAGGCGTGCCCGGACGATGCTCGGTGCACGTTCTGCACCGACAACCGCCCCGGGAGACACAGCATGCGCATGTTCGTCATCGCCGCCTTGGTCGCAACCGCCTCGATCGGCGGAACCGCCGTGGCCACCGCCCAGCACGGCTCCGCAGCCAGGCCCTACGTCGTCGAGATCACCGGCACCCCGGACCGCGGGTTCCACGTCGTGTGGTCGGACGGGGACGAGTGGTGGACACCGACCCGCTCGGAGACCATGGCGGAGTGCACCGAGTACGACACCGCCGTCGGTCGAGCCATCTGCCGGGGCGAGGAACGCACCGAGTACCGCTGGATGGGTGTCACGAAGCGGTCCCTGCGACACAGCCGCTGAGGCGGGTCCCTACCGTCCCCGACGCATAATCGGGGCATGAGCCTCAATGCACCCGCCGACGTCCGGACCCGACTGGCCCGCGCGTTGTTCACCCGGGTCGCCGGTCCGGACGCGGAGGCACAGCGAGACCGCATCCACCTCAGTCCGGGTCCGCGGTGGTTCGCGCCGGAGGCGCCGATCTGTCGGGTGCACGGCGACGCGTCGATGTTCATCGGCGGTATCCGGGCACTGCTGCTGCAGTCGATGCATCCCCAGGCGATGGCCGCGGTAGCCGCGCATTCGGGTTTCCGCAGCGATCCCTGGGGGCGCATCGCCCGGACGAGCCACTTCCTGGCGGTGACGACGTTCGGTACGGCGGCGGACGCGGCGACCGCCGTACGCCGAGTGGGGGCGGCCCATGAGGTCGTCCACGGGGTCACCACCGATGGCACGCCGTACCACGCGTCCGACCCGCATCTGCTGCGCTGGGTGCACGTCGCGGAGATCGACAGCTTCCTGCGAGCGCATCAGCACTACGGCGACTGCCCGCTCGATGCCGCCGGACGCGACGGCTACGTCGCCGACACCGCGGCCGTCGCGCAACGCCTCGGCGTCGTCGACCCGCCACGCACTGAGCGCGAGCTGCACGAGCAGCTCGACGCTTACCGCCCCGAGCTGCGGGCCACGGCCGAGGCCCGGGACGCGGTCCGGTTCGTGCTGTGGACACCGCCGCTGCCGTTCGCCGCCCGACCAGCGTACGGCGTCCTGGCCGCCGCGGCGGTCGCGATGATGCCCCGGTGGAGCCGGTGGCCGCTGCGGCTGCCCTACCTGCCGGTGGCCGAGGCAACCGTCGTCCGGGCCGCCGGTGCGATGGCCACCCGCACCATCCGCTGGGCGCTGTCGGCCGACTCCCCCTCGCCGGGACTCACTCGGTCGTGATCGCCCTCAGTACGTCGAGCCGGGCTGCACGCCTGGCCGGGAAGACCGCGGCGAGCACGCCGACCAGCCCGGCGACCGCCACGAACGCCGCTAGCTGACCTGCCGGCACCGCGATCGTCGAGATGCCGTCGTCGGCCAGCGACAGCATCAACGCGACGCCGAACAACGTGCCCAGGACAACGCCCAGGGTCGCCCCCAGCAGCGCGATCACGATCGCCTCCAGCCGCACCATCGTGCGCAGCTGACGGCGGCTCAGGCCGACCGCCCGCAGCAGACCGACCTCGCGGGTGCGCTCGATCACCGACAGGGCCAGCGTGTTCACGATCCCGAGCACCGCGATGATCACCGCCAGCCCGAGCAGTGCGTAGATGATCAGCAGCATCGTGTCGATCGGCGCGCGCTGCTCGGCCGCGAACTCGGCCTGGTCCTTGACCGACACGGTCGGCAGGTCGGCGACGACGTCCTCGACCGCGCTCTTCACCGTGGCCGGCTCCGCGCCGGGTTCGCGCACGACATAGGCATAGGAGTCCGCCGGTGCGACGCCGGCTTCGCGCAGAGCCGGCAGCGAGACGACGTACGACGTCCCCACGGCGGGGCTGAACTCGAAGAGTCCGACGATCTCGTAGGCGCGCGGGCCTTTGGAGAGCTCGACCGTCACCTCGTCACCCACCGCCCAGCCGGCCTCGTCCGCACGGTCGTCGGCGACGAGCACCGTCCGGCCCCGCAGATCGGACGCAGCGCCCTCGACCATGTCGACCTCGAGCGCCTCGACCAGCGCCCCCGGCTCGACTGCTCCGACGAACGACCGCGAGCCCTCGACCTCGCCGTCGGCGTAACGGAACCGTGCCACGGTCTGCACCCCCGGCAGCTGCTCGATCCGGTTCGAGACCTCCGGTGAGAACGGCATGCCGATCGTGTTGGAGACGACGTAGTCGGCGACGAACTGCTCCTTGACCGTAGCGTCCACGCTGGCCTTCGCCGACTGACCGAGCACGGACATCATCGACACCAGGGCGAGCCCGATCATCAGGGCAGAGGCGGTGGCCGCGGTCCGGCGCGGGTTGCGTACGGCGTTCTGCTCCGCAAGTCGGCCGACGGCTCCGAAGACCCGCCGGTAGACCAACCCGACGGCGCCGACGACCGGCCGCCCGAGCGTCGGGCTGGTCGCGGACACGCCGAGCAGGATCAGCAGGATCCCGATCCCGACCGCCCACTCCTCGCCGTCACCGAGCACGAAGAGTCCGGCTCCGAGCGCCGCCGCACCGGCCGTGATCATCAAGGCACCCACCACGAGTCGGCGCCGCATCGACGACTCCGGCATCGCGACGTCGTCGCGCAGCGCCACCATCGGGGCGATGCGGCTGGCGCGGCGGGCCGGGACGTACGCCGCCACCAGGGTCACCGCCATGCCGACGGCGTAGGCGGCGATCGCCGTACGTGGTGCGAAGACCAGCCCGGCGTCACCCAGGTCGAGACCGAAGATCGCGAAGACCAGCTTCAGCCCCAGGGCCAGGGCGAAGCCCAGCGCCAGGCCCAGCGTCGAACCGACGAGACCGACCACCGTTGCCTCGGCGAGGACCGACCGCGTCACCTGCCGACGGCTGGCACCGAGTGCCCGCAACAGCGCCATCTCCCGAGTGCGCTGGGCGACCAGGATCGAGAATGTGTTCACGATGAGGAAGCTGCCGACGACCAGTGAGACCCCGGCGAAGATGAGTAGGAACGTGCTGATGAACGAGATCGCCTGGGTGAAGTCGTCGGCCGACTCGTCGGCAGCGCTGTCCCCGGTCACCGCCTCGAAGCCGTCAGGCAGCGCGGCGAACACCCGCTCACGCAGCTCGCGCTGGGTGACGTCGTCGGCCGCGGTCACCCAGACGTCGGTGAAGACGTCCTTGCCGTCGAGGAAGAGCCGCTGCGCCGTGGCGGTGTCGAAGATCGTCAGGCTGGCACCGGCGAGGCTGCCCCCGTCGCCGAACTCCATGGTGCCGACCAGCTCTGCGGTCACCGACGGCTCGGCTCCGGAGGTGACGACCGAGACCTGGTCGCCGACGTCGTAGCCGGCGCGCTCGGCGGTTGCCGCGTCCAGCGCCACCTCGCCGGCCGCTTGCGGTTCGCGTCCGTCGGCCAAGGTGAGGCCGATGCCTTCGCCCGCGGACGGCGCCTCGTTGTAGTTGAGCCCGATGCCCGGCGGGCCGGTGCCGCCGACCACCTCACCGTCAGCTCCCACGACGTACACCCCGAACGCGGAGATGTTGCCGTCCGCGCGCGCCACCCCGGGCAGCACGGCCAGCTGCTCCACCACGGTCGCGGGCACCGCGCGGGTGTCCTGGTTGAAACCGTTGTTGTTGGCGGCGCCCTCCGGCCGGACGATGACGTCGCCGACGGTGCCCTCGACGATCTCGTCGAAGCTACGGCTGAGGGTGTCGGTGAAGATGAAGGATCCGGCCACGAAAGCGACGCCGAGCACGATCGCAAAGGCGCTCAGGACCAGCCGCAGCTTGCGCGCGAGCAGGTTCTTCCAGGTGCTGCGGAGCATGGCTCAGACACCCTTCATGGTCTCGAGCACCGACTCGGCGGTGGGGTTGCGCAGCTCTCCGACGATCCGGCCGTCACCCAGGAACACGACGCGGTCGGTGTAGGCAGCGGCCACCGGGTCGTGCGTGACCATGACGACGGTCTGTCCGAACTCGTCGACCGAGTGTCGCAGGAAGCCGAGCACCTCGGCGCTGGCGCTCGAGTCGAGGTTGCCGGTCGGCTCGTCGGCGAAGACGATCGCTGGCCGGCTGAGCAGGGCACGGGCACAGGCGACGCGCTGCTGCTGTCCGCCGGAGAGCTCGCTCGGTCGGTGCCGCAGCCTCGAGCGCAGGTCGAGGGTGTCGATGACCTCGTCGAACCACTCGGGTTCCGGCTTGCGACCGGCGATCGCCAGCGGCAGCCTGATGTTCTCCTCAGCGGTCAAGGTGGGCACCAGGTTGAACGCCTGGAAGACGAAGCCGATCCGGTCCCGGCGCAGCAGCGTGAGCTGGCGGTCGCCGAGCGCCGTCAGCTCGGTGTCACCGAGGTAGATCTGGCCGGACGTCGCGTCATCGAGGGCGGCCGCACAGTGCATCAGCGTCGACTTGCCCGAGCCGGACGGCCCCATGATCGCGGTGAACTCTCGGTCAGCGAGCTCGAGGGTCACGTCGTCGAGCGCCACGACACGCGCATCTCCCGCGCCGAACACCTTCGTCAGGGCGATGGTGCGCGCGGCCGCGCCCGTGGTGCGCGTGACGCCGGCAGCTGGCTGGGTGGTGGTCATCGAGGTTGTCCTCCCCTGTTCGAGCGGCTCCGGATGGAGCGTTCCTCCCGGCTCCGACCCTAGGGCCGCGACCATGCCGGTCGCCTCCGGGTTTTCCCCGGTCTGGACCCTGACCGCGCCCCGGCCCACTGCCGCCGTCGGGTGGCGCGTTCGGGGGGTTCCGCTCGGCTCGGAACGCGAAGCGGCCCGGGGAGATCGCTCTCCCCGGGCCGCCTCGTCGTACTGGAGTGTGCTGCCTGGACTCAGAAGTCCATGCCGCCCATGCCACCCATGTCCGGCGCGCCGCCAGCGGGCGCAGCCTTCTCGGGCTTGTCGGCAACGACGACCTCGGTGGTGAGGAACAGCGCGGCGATCGATGCCGCGTTCTGCAGCGCCGAGCGGGTCACCTTGGCTGGGTCGATGATGCCTTCGGCGATCATGTCGACGTAGTCACCGGTCGCGGCGTCGAGGCCACGACCGGGCTCGAGTCCGCGCACCTTCTCCGCCACGACGCCGCCCTCGAGCCCTGCGTTGATCGCGATTCGCTTGAGCGGAGCCTCGGCTGCGGCCCGCACGATCGCGGCACCGGTTGCTTCGTCTCCGGACAGCTCGAGCTTGTCGAACGCCTGCATCGACGCCTGCACCAGGGCGACGCCACCGCCGGCGACGATGCCCTCCTCGACGGCCGCCTTCGCGTTGCGTACGGCGTCCTCGATGCGGTGCTTGCGCTCCTTGAGCTCGACCTCGGTGGCCGCGCCGACCTTGATCACCGCGACACCGCCGGCCAGCTTGGCCAGACGCTCCTGCAGCTTCTCGCGGTCGTAGTCGGAGTCGCTGTTCTCGATCTCGGCCCGGATCTGGTTGACCCGGCCGGAGATCTGCTCGGAGTCACCGGCACCCTCCACCACGGTGGTCTCGTCCTTGGTGACGACGACCTTGCGGGCCTTGCCGAGCAGCTCGACGCCGGCGTTCTCCAGCTTGAGACCGACCTCTTCGCTGATGACCTGGCCACCGGTCAGGATCGCGATGTCCTGCAGCATGGCCTTGCGGCGGTCACCGAAGCCCGGCGCCTTGACCGCGACGGACTTGAAGGTGCCGCGGATCTTGTTGACGACCAGGGTCGCCAGCGCCTCGCCCTCGATGTCCTCGGCGATGATCGCCAACGGCTTGCCGGACTGCATGGTCTTCTCCAGCAGCGGCAGCAGGTCCTTCACCGAGCCGATCTTGGAGTTGACGATGAGGACGTAGGGGTCCTCGAGCACCGTCTCCATGCGCTCGGCGTCGGTGACGAAGTACGGCGAGATGTAGCCCTTGTCGAAACGCATCCCCTCGGTGAGCTCGAGCTCGAGTCCGAAGGTGTTGCTCTCCTCGACAGTGATGACGCCTTCCTTGCCGACCTTGTCCATGGCCTCGGCGATGATCTCGCCGACCGAGGTGTCGCCGGCGGAGATCGAGGCGGTGGAAGCAATCTGCTCCTTGGTCTCGACATCCTTGGCGAGCGAGAGCAGCTGCTCGGTCACGGCTTCGACAGCCGCCTCGATGCCACGCTTGAGCGCCATCGGGTTCGCACCGGCAGCCACGTTGCGCAGGCCCTCACGGACCATCGCCTGGGCCAGCACGGTGGCCGTCGTCGTACCGTCACCGGCAACGTCGTCGGTCTTCTTGGCAACTTCCTTGACGAGCTCGGCACCGATCTTCTCGTACGGGTCCTCGAGCTCGATCTCCTTGGCGATGGACACGCCGTCGTTGGTGATCGTGGGTGCGCCCCACTTCTTCTCGAGCACGACGTTGCGGCCCTTGGGGCCGAGCGTCACCTTCACGGCGTCGGCAAGCGTGTTCATGCCACGCTCGAGGCCACGTCGTGCTTCCTCGTTGAACGCAATAAGTTTGGGCATTGCTTCGCGAGTCCTCCCGCGCTGGGGAACGGATGAGGTCCGGCTCGACGCCCGCGACGGACGACCCGGTGGCCGCGACGGTCCCTTCCCGCGCGGGCACCCGATCTCGTCGATCCGGTCCACATGTCTGTCACTCTCATGGCGAGAGTGC
>JALZMX010000319.1 GCA_030857985.1 Actinomycetota bacterium
GAATCCAGGTCGAACCGTTCCATCAAGATGCCCTGCGCCTGACCGATCAGGTGGCGGGAGTCCACCGCCTGCCACAGGTCGACCTCGTTGCGCGCCGCCGCGACTGCCACCGAGGCGTGTGCGCCGATGATCAGTGCGGTCGTGACCTCCTCATCGTGGTATGTGCGTGGCTTGCCGGAGTACAGGTTCAGTGCGCCGAGATTGCGGCTGGTCGTGAACAAGCGGACGGCCAGCACGCTGGAGAGACCGAGCCGGGCAACCTGCGGGCCCCACTGCGGCCACCGCGGGTCGCTCTCGATGTTCTCCACCCGATAGGTCTCCGCCTCCCAGACGGCGTCGAGGCACGGTCCTTCGCGGAGCGCGTACTGCAGGCCGTCGGCTTTCTCGATGACGGCATCGGAAGCCGCCACCGTCTCCAACCGCCCGTCCGGGTAGCGGAAGGAGATGCTGGCCTGGTTGCACGGGCCGTTCTCGACCGCGAGTTGCACCACCCGGTCCAGTGTGTGCTCCACGTCGCTCTCGGCGGCCAGCTCTCGGGCGAGCTGGGCGAAAGTCACGGCTGGGTCGAGCCCAGTACTCCCGTGGTCCGCCGTGCCCATGAGCGTGTCACTCCTTGCTTCCGGTCAGCGAGATGCCGCGGACAAAGTACCTTCCTGCGACGACGAAGAGCAGCAACATGGGCAGGGTCGCGACGACGTTCGCCGCCAGCACGATCTCCCACTGGCGCTCACCGCCCTGGCCGAACTGGTCGAGCACCGCCTTCAACCCGCGCGGGAGGGTGAAGAGCTCTGGGTCGCGCAGGTAGACCAGCGGCTTCAGCAGGTCGGTCCAGCTCGCCTGGAACTCGAAGATGAACGCGATCAGCAGCGCGGGCTTCGACAATGGCACCGCGATGCGCCAGAACAGCGAGAAGAAGCCGCACCCGTCGATGCGGGCAGCCTCGAACAGGTCTCGGGGGAGTCCCTTGAAGAACTGGCGGAGCAAGAAGATGTAGAAGGCGGACCCAAAAAGGTTGCCCGCCCACAGGGGGACCTGGCTGGTGGCCAGGCCGAGCTCGTTCCAGATGACGTACGTCGGGATGAGGGTGACCGCGGCCGGCAACATCATCGTCGCCAACACCAGCCCGAACAGCACCTGTCGTCCCGGGAACCGGAAGTAGGCGAAGCCGAAGGCGACCAGCGCGCTGGAGATCGTCACCGCCGCCGCCGCGGCGAAACCGACGACCAGGCTGTTGGTCAGCCACTGCAGGAGCGCCATCTCCTGCCAGACCTCGACGTAGTTCTCCGGTGCCCACACAGCGGGGATGATGGCGTTGTCGAAGACCTGGCTGCGCGGCTTCAGCGAGGCACTGACCAGCCACACCAGCGGGTAGACGAAGACCACACCGACCAGCGTCATGACCACGGCGGTGGCCACCCGGCTCACCACCGAGCGCCACCGCGGCCCGGGACGGGCGGGAATGCTCGCGGTCGGGGCGGCCGAACGGAGCGGGGCCGAGTCGGTCAGCGGGGTGGTGGAGACGTGGGCGGCCATCACTCGCTCCGGTAGAAGACGAGGCGTCGGCTCACCCAGAGCTGCGCCATGGTGATCGCCAGGATCACCAGGAACAGCATCCAGGCCAGCGCCGACGCGTAGCCCATGTGCAGGAAGCGGAAGGCCTCCTCGAAGAGGTAGATGACGTAGAACAGCGCCTCGTCCGGCGGATTGGTCGTCACCGTGCCGAAGTACATGGTGTAGGCCTCGGTGAAGAGTTGCATCGACGCGATCGTGTTGATCACGGTCACGAACAACAGCGCCGGGCTGATCATTGGCAGCGTGACGTGCCAGAAGCGGCGCAACCACCCCGCCCCGTCGACCCAGGCCGCCTCGCTCAGCGCCTGCGGCACCTCCTGCAGAGCCGCATAGAGGATGATCGTCACCGACCCGATGCTCCACAGCGACAGGATCACGATGCCGGGCTTGATCCAGTCCGCGTCCGACGTCCAGTACGGCGTGGGTAGCCCGACCGATCCCAGTACGTCGTTGATGAGCCCGTTCTGACCGTTCAGCAGCAACAAGAACAGGATCGCGGTGGCAACCGGCGGGGTCATCACCGGCAGGTACATCAGGGTGCGCATCAATCCCGTTGCGCGACCCGCCCGCTGCAGCAGTAGCGCCAATGCGAGCCCCGACGCGACCGAAAGGGGGACATACATCAACGCGTAGATCGCGGTGTTCTTCAGCGCGCTCTCGGTGTCAGGATTCGCCATCGCGTCCCGGTAGTTGTCGAGTCCGATCCAGTTCGGCGGACTCAGCACGTCGTACTCGGTCATCGACAGCACGAGCGTGGCCAGCACCGGCCCGGCGGTGAAGAACACGAACCCGAGGATCCACGGCGAGATGAACGCATAGGCCGCCCTGGTCTCGGGAGACCTCACGAGGTGGCCCCCTCGATCGCCTCCTCGGCCTCCTTCTGCGCCTCGTCGAGCGCCTCCTGGGCGGTCTGCTCGCCCTCGAGCACCCGCAGGACGGCGTCCTCCCACGCCTTCTTCACCTCGGCTGCTGCCGGTGACGGCGGGTCGATGATCGCGGTGTCCTGCACGTCGAACACGACCTGGGTGGCCTGGTCGAGGTTCTTCGAGCCGGTCTCCTCGTAGACCTCGTCGAAGATCCGCTCGTCGGCCGCCTCGTTCGCGGTGTAGGTGCCGAGGTAGAGGCCGCCGCCCTTCTCGCGGTCCTTCTTGCTCGCCTCCGCCGCCGCCACCCAGGTGTCCGCGTCGGTCATCACCTTCATGAAGGCGCAGGCACCCTCGACATTCTCGGCGTCCTTCGGAATGGCCCAGGCCTGGCCGGTGGCGTAGGTGATCGGCTCGCCCTCACGGGTCAGGAACGGCTGCGCGCTCACGTCCGCGTCCGGAGAGACTTCGCCCAGGACGTCGAGGTACCACTGCTCGATCGGGAACGCGCCCAGTTGGTCCTTGACGAACTGGTTCTCGCCGCCGAAGAAGTCCCACGTGTCGCGAAACGCCTTGAACTGCGGCCACGGGGCGGTCGTCTCCACCAGGCCGACGGTGTAGTCCAGCGCCTCGACAGCCTCAGCCGAGTTCAGCATCGGGGTGCCGTCAGCCGCCACCAGCTCGGCACCGTTCGCGGCCACCCACATCGGGAAGAACTCGGGGATCTTCGGGTCGAAGCCGATCTGCAGGACGTCCTCGCCCTGCGTCTTCGCTAGCTCCTGCGACGCCTGTTCGAGCGCCGACCAGTCGCTGGTGTCGATGTCCTCGGGAGCCAGGCCGGCCTGCTGCAGCACGGAGTCGTCGGACAGCACGATCCGGACGTCGTAGAACTCGGGGATGCCGTAGACCTGATCGTCGAAGGTCACCTGCTCCACGGCCGCGTCACGGTACTGACCCATGTCGATCGACTGCTCGTCGATGCAGTCGTCCAGCGGCTCGAGGGCACCGCGAGCGGCGTAGGTGCCGAGGTCGGAGCGGGAGAGGTAGACCAGGCTGGGGGGCTCGCCGCTGGCCACGGCCGAGAGGAACTGCTGCTCGTCGAAGCCGCCCTCGGCCACCTGCACCTGCAGGTCGGGATAGGCCTCCTTGACCATGTCGACGCGCGTGGTCGCGATCACGTCCTGCAGGCTGAAGCCCATCGTGTCGATGGTCCCGGATGGCTCGCTCCCTGGAGAGCCGGATCCACCCGACGACGGGTCGGACTCGTCGTCGACGCTGACCCCGCCGCACGCGGTTACCACCAGCGACAACGTTGCACCTGCGGCGACCAACCATGCCCTCTTGCCCATGGCGCTACCTCTCTTCGCTCATGACCGGCGCCGACCCGAGGAGCCGGCGGTTTCCCCCGGTGGGATCAGAAACGCCGTACCCGGCTCCATCGAAGAGAAACGCTTCCCGGCGAGAAGCGCAACCCGTGGCGGTGCTGGTGCGGTGCATGAGCGCAGGGAGCCTGGGTACGGCGGACAGCGTCGAGGCCCGCCAGGAGGCCCGGCGAGGCGGCCCGACGGAGGAGCGGTGCAGCGCAGACAAGTGACGATGATGGTGGTCGCGATCGTGGTCCTGATCGTGATCGCCGTGGTCGGCGTCTACCTCGGCAACCGGGGTGCCGTCAAGGACCGGGCTTTCGTGGACCGGGCCTCCCCCGGTGTCTCAGAGGTGCCGCGGTGACCCCGGCATGTACATCGGCGACACGAGTCTCGCGACGGGTAACCACCGGGTTCGACTGGTGCAGTCGGGACCCATGGTGCAGAATGGGCGAAGACATCGGTCATCCGCCGGGTCGAGGCCGCTGGGGAAGGCGAACCTCGAACCAAGGAGGCCCCGGTGACCAGCCATGCAACGACCAGGGGTGTGCTTTACGTACACTCCGCGACGTCGGCGCTGTGCCCGCACGTGGAGTGGGCGGTGGCCGGCGTCCTGAGCACGCGCGTCGACTTGGCGTGGACGCCGCAGCCAGCCGCTGCTGGCACCTTCCGCGCCGAGTTCTCCTGGCAGGGTGCAGCCGGGACCGCCGCCACATTGGCCTCCGCGCTGCGCGGGTGGATACACCTTCGCTTCGAGGTGACCGAGGAGCCCAGCCCGGGCAGCGAGGGAGCACGGTACTCCTCGACGCCTGATCTGGGCATCTTCGCCGCAGTGACCGGGGTGCACGGCGACATCATGATCCCCGAGGACCGGCTCAAGGCTGCCGTTGCCAAGGCCGCCCTCGGAGGGTCCGAGCTGGAACTCGAGATCGACCGTCTGCTCGGCAAACCCTGGGACGACGAGCTCGAAACCTTCCGCCACGCCGGCGAGGGCGCTCCGGTGCGCTGGCTCCACCAGGTCGTCTGACCCACAAGACCTGGGAGCATTCGCGCCACCCCTAGGGGATTCTTCCGTGTCCCAGCACGGGCGATCAACCCAACCTCGATCTCGGCCGGAACGTCGGCAAGGTCACTCAGAGCGGGATATTGCCGTGCACACCGCGCGGGGCGGAGGCTTTCATCGCCGTGGCGAACTCGATGGCGAGCCGGCTTCGGGTCGCACCCGGTTCGACCACCTCGTCGACGACGCCGATCGACACAGCTCGCTCGACTCCGCCGGCGATGGCCTCGTGCTCGAGGGCGAGCTCGGCCTCGATCTGGGCGCGGATGTCGGCTGCCACGTCCGCGAGCCTGCGCCGGTGCAAGATGCGCACCGCAGCGACCGCGCCCATCACAGCCACCTCGGCGCCGGGCCAGGCGAAGACCTTGGTCGCGCCGAGCGAGCGGGAGTTCATCGCGATGTACGCGCCGCCGTAGGCCTTGCGCGTCACCAGGGTGATGCGGGGCACGACCGCCTCGCCGAACGCGTGCAGCAGCTTGGCACCCCGTCGTACGACACCGTCCCACTCCTGACCCACGCCCGGCAGGTAGCCGGGTACATCGACCAGGACGATCAGTGGTACGCCGAACGCGTCGCACATGCGCACGAAGCGGGACGCCTTCTCCGCCGAGAGCGAGTCGAGGCACCCACCGAGTCGCAACGGGTTGTTGGCGATCACGCCCATCGTGCGACCACCGAATCGACCCAGCGCGGTGACGATGTTGGGGGCCCACCGCGCGTGCAGCTCGAGCATCGTCTGCTCGTCCAGCACCACGCCGACCAGTGGGTGCACGTCATAGGCACGCTTGAAGCTCTCCGGCAGTGACTGCGCGAGGTCCACGTCGGCGACCGACCCGGGGTCGAGGACGCCTTGCGCACCGAGCAGGTTGACCAGCCGTCGCGCCTCGCCGAGCGCATGCGTCTCCGTGTCGGCCAGCACGTGTACGACGCCGGAGCGGCGTCCGTGTGGCTCGGGACCGCCGAGCCGCAACATGTCGACGTCCTCACCGGTGACCGAGCGGACCACGTCGGGTCCGGTCACGAAGATGCGGCCCTCCGGGCCGAGGATCACCACGTCGGTGAGGGCTGGACCGTAGGCCGCGCCCCCGGCGGCCGGACCGAGTACGACCGAGATCTGGGGGATCTTGCCCGACGCGACCGTCATCACGTGAAAGATTTCGCCGACGGCGTGCAGCGACAGCACCCCCTCGGCCAGCCGGGCTCCGCCGGAATGCCAGAGGCCGACGATGGGGATCTGGTCGGCCAACGCCCGCTGGTAGGCCTGCACCACGACCCTGCAGCCCAGTTGGCCCATGGCGCCCCCCATGACGGTGGCGTCGGAGCAGAAGGCGACCGAGCGCGCGCCTGCGACGGTGCCCACCGCGGCGAGCATCCCGCTGCCGTCGTCCTCACTCATCAGCTGCAGGCTTCCCTCGTCGAAGAAGGCTGCCAGCCGCTTGTGCGGGTTGCGTGGGTCCTGCTCGCGGGGCAGCTTGGTCGGCTTGGATGCCGCCGTCGCAGGCTGGGTGGTGCTGGTCGACACGGGATCTCCTGACGGTCAGACGGAGCAGAAGGCCAGTGCGACGTTGTGGCCACCGAAACCGAACGAGTTGTTCAGCGCCGCGATCCGGCCGGATGGGAGCGTGCGCGGTTCGCGGGCGATGTCGAGCCGGACCGTCTCCTCCACCTCGTCGAGGTTGATCGTGGGTGGCACCAGGCGGTGGTGCAGCGCCAGCACCGTGGCGACGGATTCGACCGCACCGGCGGCGCCGAGCAGGTGGCCGGTCATGGACTTGGTCGAGGTCACGACGACCTGGTCGGTGGCCTCGTCGCCCAGCGCTCTGCGGATCGCCTCCGCCTCGGCCACGTCACCCTGCGGCGTGGATGTGGCATGGGCGTTGATATGACGGATGTCGAGCGGCTGCAGCTCGGAGTCGGTCAGCGCCCGCTGCATCGCCCGGGTGGCGCCCCGGCCGGCGGGGTCCGGCTGGGCAATGTCGTGTGAGTCGGCGGTGATGCCGGCACCGGCCACCTCGGCGTACACGCGTGCACCCCGACGCTCGGCGTGGCCGGCCGACTCGAGGACCAGCACGGCGGCGCCCTCACCGAGCACGAAGCCGTCGCGCGCAGTGTCCCAGGGCCGCGATGCTCGCTCGGGCTCGTCGTTGCGCTTGGACAGCGCCATCATCTGTCCGAAGGCTGCGATCGGGAGCGCATGTACGGCGGCCTCGGTGCCGCCGGCCACGACGACGTCGGCCCGCCCGAGTCGGATCATGTCCACAGCGAAGGCGATGGCCTCGTTGCCGGACGCGCACGCCGACACAGGTGTATGTACGCCGGCCTTGGCGCCGATGGTGAGACCGACGTTGGCCGCCGGGCCGTTCGGCATCAGCATCGGGATCGCCAGTGGGGAGACGCGCCGCGGGCCCATGCCCTTGAGCACGTCGTAGTTCGACAACAGCGTGGTGATCCCGCCGATGCCGGTGGCCACCGCCACACCGAGACGCTCACCGTCGACCTCGGCCTCGTCGAGACCGGAGTCGGACCAGGCCTCGCGCGCCGCGATCGATGCGAACTGACCGGATCGGTCGAGCCGTCGGGCCTTCACCCGGTCCAGGACCTCGAGCGGCTCGACCGCGACCCTGGCCGCGATCCGCACCGAAAGCTGCTCGGCCCACTCCTCCTTCAGAGCGCTGACGCCGGATCGACCGCCGAGCATGGCGTCCCACGTCGTGGGCACGTCGCCGCCCAACGGAGTCGTGGCGCCCAGCCCGGTGACGACGACGCGGGTGGTGTCCATCCTGGTGTCACTTCCTCGAGTCGGTCGGTCCTTGCCTCCCGCAGACCGGGGGCTGAACCCCTCGGTAAGCAGGACGCATGGTGGGTACGGCGGTCAGGCGCTGGCGCGCTCGATGTAGGCCACCGCGTCGCCGACGGTCTTGAGGTTCTTGACCTCCTCGTCCGGGATCTTCACGCCGAACTTCTCCTCGGCGGCGACGACCACCTCGACCATCGACAGTGAGTCGACGTCGAGGTCGTCGGTGAAGGACTTGTCCATCTGGACGTCCTCGGCGGGGATGCCGGCGACCTCGTTGACGATCTCCGCGAGGCTGGAGTGGATCTCCTCGGTGGTGGCCATTGCTGCTCCTTCTCTGTGGCTTGCTCTGGTGGCTTTCTCTGGGACATCTGTGCTGGTCAGGTCGTCACGGGACGGTGACCACCTGGGCGGCGTACGAGAGGCCGGCGCCGAAGGCGATGAGCAGGGCGGTGTCCCCGCTCTCGAGCGTGCCCTCGTCGTACATGCGCTCCATCGCCAGCGGCACCGACGCCGCAGAGGTGTTGCCCTGGTACGCGATGTCTCGCGCGATCGCGACGTGCTCGGGCAGCTTCAGCGCCCTCGCCATCGCGTCTGTGATGCGCATGTTGGCCTGGTGCGGGATGAACGCGTCGAGGTCGTCCACGGTTAGCCCGGCGCGGTCGAGCGCCTCGCTTGCGACCTTGGCCATCTCGAACGACGCCCACCGAAAGACCGGGTTGCCGTCCATCCGCAGGTGGGGCATGTACGGACGCTCCGCCGCCACGACGTTCATCCAGGACTCCTTCTGCCGGATGAGGTCGAACTGCTCACCGTCTGAACCCCAGACCACCGGGCCGATGCCCGGCTCCTCGGACGGTCCGATCACGGCGGCGCCGGCACCGTCGGCAAAGATGAAGGCCGTGCCCCGGTCGGTCGGGTCGGTGATGTCGGTGAGCCGCTCGACGCCGATCGCGAGGACGTACTTCGCCGACCCGGCTCGCACCATGTCCGAGCCCAGTGCGACCCCGTGGCAGAAGCCGGCGCAGGCGGCGGAGATGTCGAACGCCGCCGCCGGGCTGGCGCCCAGGTCGGTTGCTACCAGAGGGGCGACGGCGGGTGTCTGCAGCAGGTGGGACACCGTGCCCACGACCACACAGCCGATCTGCTCCGCAGCGATCCCGGCGCGCTCGAGCGCCATCTGCGAGGACGCGACCGACATCGTCCGCACGGTCTCGTCGACCTCGCAGAAGCGACGCTCGATGATGCCCGAGCGGGTCCGGATCCACTCGTCGGTCGAGTCGATGTGCTCGCAGATCTCGGCGTTGGTCACCACCCGCCGGGGCCGATAGGCGCCGATGCCCAGGATGCTGGCGGCGCCGGCTCCGCTCGATGCCTTGATCGTCGTCGTCATGGCGTGGCCTCCGGGTGCAGCCGAACGAGTGGTTGCCCGGGGGAGACGAGGTCGCCGTCCTCGACGAGCCATTCCACGATGCTGCCGCCGTGCGGAGCCAGGACCTGCAGCGCGTCGCGCAGACTGTGTACGGCACCGACGTTGGCGCCGACGGGCAGCCAGGTGCCCTCGTCGAGCCGCTCCGACTTGTGGAACGTCCCCTTGGCGGGAGCAACCAACAGCCGCCACGTCGGTGTGGTGTCCAGCAACGAGGCGGTGCCGTGCTTGTCGACGAACATTCGTGCGTCGTCGAGCTGGTCGGGAGTCTTGAGGGCGAAGGTCTGCACGCCGTCCAGCACCCGCTTGGCGATGCCGGTCAACGTGCCTGCGGGTGGCATCTCCAGCAATCCGGTCACGCCGAGGTCGCGCATCGTCTGCATGCACAGGTCCCAGCGGACCGGGTGACGCACCTGGGTGACCACGCGCCGAAGTACTTCCTGGCCGTCGTGGACGACCTGGCCGTCACGGTTGCTCAACAGCGCCGTACGGGGGTCGTGGGTGGACACCGAGCGGGCCAGGCGGGCGAGCGTGTCGACGGCGGAGCCCATGTGCTCGGTGTGGAACGCCCCGGCGACCGGGAGCGACGCCAGGCGGGCACGAGCCGGCGCGTCGTTGTGCAGGGCCGCGAGCTGCTCGATGGTGCCGGCGGCGACGACCTGCCCAGGCCCGTTGTCGTTGGCCGGGGTCAGCCCGTGCTTGGCGAGCTTGGCGAGCACCTCGTCCCGGTCACCACCGAGCACGGCCGTCATACCGGTCTCGGTGCGGGCGGCTGCGGCTGCCATTGCCCGGCCCCGTTCGCGCACGAGCACCATTGCCTGCTCGGCGGTGATGACTCGGGCACCGACCGCTGCGGTGATCTCGCCGACGCTGTGCCCCGCGACCGCGCCGACCTGTCCGAACGCGTCGGCCGGGTGCGGGAAGACGGCAAGCGCCGCGAGCAGGCCGGAGGCCACGAGCAGGGGCTGCGCCACCGCCGTGTCGCGGATCGTCTCCGCGTCTGCTTCGGTGCCGTAGTGGGCGAGATCGAGCCCGGAGACTACCGACAGCCAGTGCAGCCGTTCGGCGAAGACGGGGTCGTCCAGCCACGGGGCGAGGAAGCCCGGGCTCTGTGCGCCCTGCCCGGGCGCGACGACGACAAGCACGTGTCCACGATGCCTGCTGAGAAGGCGTGGCCGGGGCGTCGGTCGGGACGAATTTTGACCGCGGTTGTTTGTAGGAAAGTTACAACCGTGAGTGTGCTGCCGGCTCTGGTGAGATCAGCCGACCCAGCGTCAACGCCAGCCGCAGGGTGTACGCATGACGCGAGTCGAGCGGACTCAGCTCGATCAGCTCCGTGATCCGGCGCAGCCGGTAGCGCACGGTGTTGGGATGGACGAACAGCAGGCGCCCGGTCGCCTCGATCGACCCACCGGTCTCGAGGAAGGCGGCGACGGTGTCGAGAAGCACCGGACCGGCGGCCACGAGCGGTTGATAGACATCCGTGACGAGCTTTCGACGGGCGTGCCCGTCCCCGGCCAGCGCACGCTCGGGCAGCAGGTCTTCGCTGGACACAGGCCGTGGCGCGGTCGGCCACCCGGCCGCTGAGCGAAGGCCGGCGACGGCCGCCCGGGCCGACGCGTTGGCCGCGAGCAGGTCCGGCACCAAGGGTCCGACGACCACCGGGCCGAGGCCGAAGTGCTCTGCGATGCTGCCGGCCGCCTTGTCGGGATCGTCCACCCCACCGAGTACGACGACCAGGCGGTCCCCCTGCACCGCGCACAGCGCATCGAGTCCGTGTTGACGGGCGGTGCGACGTACGGCGTCCACTGCGAAGTCGTCGCCGGCAGGCCCGGCCGGCGGTGCGTGCCCCAAGACGACCACGACCCTGCTCGACGACTCCCAACCCAGTGCCGCGGCCCGGGAGCGTACCGCCTCGTCGGCCTCGCCACGCAGCACCGAGTCGACCACCAGCGCCTCGAGCCGGGCGTCCCAGGCGCCGCGCATCTCGGCGGCCCGGGCATAGACCTCGGCGGCGCCGAAGGCGACCTCTCGGGCATAGCGCATGATCGCCTCGTGCAGCGCCGGCACGTCGCTCGCCTCGGCGATCTCCTCCAGCTGCTCCTCGACGACGTCGATGCTCGTCCGCACCATCTCGACGGTCTGCTGCAGCGTGATCACGCGGGTGAGGGCCTGCGGGGCGGTGCCGAACACGTCCGCGGTGACCGCACTGTGGCGCTCCGGCTCGGCGAACCACTGCACGAAGGCGCGGATCCCCGCCTGCACGATCAGCCCGATCCAGGAGCGGTCCTCCGCGCTGAGCTGCCGGAACCACGGCAGGTCACGCTCCATCCGCGCCATCGCGGACTGCGTGAGCCGACCGACGGAACGATCCAGCGTGCGCACCAAGGTGACGCGGGGACGACGGGCCATGGGGGCAGCCTAGTTTCCGCCCGGCGCGGGTAGCGTCCCCTGCGTGAGCACGGATCCCGTCGCGGCGCTGAAGGAGATTGCCTTCCTGCTCGAACGGCAGCAGGAGCCGACACACCGGGTCCGTGCCTTTCGCAAGGCCGCCTGGACACTGCAGGACACTCCGGCCGACGACGTCGTCCAGCGGGTTCAGCGCGGGACGCTGACCGAGCTGCCGACGCTGGGCAGGACAACCGCCGGCGTGGTCGCCGAGGCGGTGGGCGGCAGCGTCCCGTCGTACCTGGTCAAGCTGCGCAGCGAGGCACCGGCGCGCCTGGCCGAAGGCGGCGAGGCGATGCGCACGCGGCTGCGCGGCGACCTGCACGCGCATTCGGACTGGTCCGACGGGGGCAGCCCGATCGAGGAGATGGCCGAGGCGGCGATCGCGGTCGGGCACGACTACCTGGCCCTCACCGATCACTCGCCGCGGCTGACGATCGCGCGCGGACTTTCGGCCGAGCGGTTGCGGGAGCAGCTGGAGGTGGTACGCCGGCTCAACCGCCGGCTCGCTCCCTTCCGCATCCTCACCGGGATCGAGGTGGACATCCTCGAGGACGGCCGGCTGGACCAGGAGGACGTGCTGCTCGACGAGCTCGACATCGTCGTGGCCAGCGTGCACTCCAAGCTGCGGATGGAATCCGATCCGATGACGCACCGGATGGTCGCTGCGGTGGCCAACCCGCGGGTCGACGTACTCGGGCACTGCACCGGGCGTCTGGTTACCGGCGGGCGCGGGTCCAGGCCGGAGTCGCAGTTCGACGCTGAGGTGGTCTTCGAGGCGTGCCGTCAGTTCGGCGTGGCCGTGGAGATCAACTCGCGACCGGAGCGACGTGACCCGCCCACCCGGCTGCTGCTGCTGGCGATGGACATGGGATGTTTCTTCAGCATCGACACCGACGCGCACGCGCCCGGACAGCTGGACTTCCTGGACTACGGCTGCGCGCGGGCGGTCGAGGCTGAGTTGGCGCCGGGGCGGGTGCTGAACACCAAGAGCGCCGAAGACTTGCTCGAGTACGTCGCCTGACCCCCCACCCCACCACCGTGAGCGGTGCCTTGCGACCCTTCCGGTGAGCGGTGCCCTGCAACCCTTCCGGTGAGCGGTGCCCCGCAACCCCCGGCGGCGAAACCTGTCCCACCTGCAGGGACATCTACGAAGGGGCGGGTTTCTCATGCTGGTGATCCGTCCCGATCTGGTTCGACGGGCTGCGACACATCAGGGTCGGCGCGGTGCCGTTCTACCTGCACCGCTGAGCGCACGCGTGGGTGGCGGACCCTGGACGGTCTCGCAACCCGCGGGTTGCGCGAAGAAGATGCCCTCGCCCTGGGTGAGACCGGGCAGCCGCTGCTCGAAGCCTTGGACCTGTTCGGTTGCGATGATGCCCATGACACGGCAGCGGGTTTCGCCCATCACCGGCGGCTGCAGGGTGGCGCCAGCGGCTTGCAGCTCATGCAGTACCTGGCTGATCGACCTCGCCGGGATCTCCACCTCGAATTCACTGGCCGGCGCGCACACCGTCGTACCGGCGCCTTGAAGCGCCTCTGCAAGCACAACCGAGGTAAGCCAGCGGAAGTAGCCGGCCGGCGGTGTCGGGGCGCAGTAGCGCGACTGGGTGAGCGTCACCACGCAGTCGGTGACCCTCCAGCCGAACAGACCCTCCCTGAGCTGCAGTCATGGCGGGCAGGTAGCGCCTGAGTCCGTCGACGATGTCGGCGACTCCGATCCCGGTCAGGGCTGAGCCGAAGTAAACCGGATGCAGGTTGCCGTTGGCCGAGAGGCGCGCGAGGGCGGACAGGGCCGCAGACTCGGTCAACGGCTGCGCCCCGTCGACGTACTGGCGCAGCACCTGGTCGTCGTACTCGGCAAGTCGCTCGACGAGTTCGTCGAGGAAGCCGGCGCCGTTGCGCGGTCTGACGGTCGTCGAGCGGCTACCAAGGTCGGTCGGTCGGGTGAGCGCGACCGCATCGCCGGTGAGCGCCTCGCGCAGGGCGGCCATCGTCTGGTCGTACGTCGCGCCGACCCTGTCGATCTTGTTGGCGAAGATGAGGAACGGGATCTGGAGCCGCTCGAGGATGCGGATGAGGATCCGGGTCTGCGCCTGGACGCCCTCGACGGCCGAGACCACGAGCACCGCACCGTCGAGTACGGCGAGTGCCCGCTCGACATCGGCGACGAAGTCAGGGTGGCCGGGAGTCTCGATCAGGTTGACTTTGACGGATGCGCCGTCGACGGGGCGGATCGTGTGGTGCCCCGCGACCCCCTTCCCGTGAGCGGTGCCCCGCGACCCCTTCCCATGAGGGGTGCCCGCGACCCTTCCGGCGAACGGTTGTTCACCACCGACGAGGCAGGACGGGTGCCTGACCGAGCAGCTCACCTACTGCCAGCTCCACATGCGGAAAGCGTCCGAGGACGTGACCACGGTGGAAGCCGATGACATTCCAGCCGAAGTCTCGTCTGAGCGACTCGCGTCGCGCTTGATCCTGTTCCTGGTCACGGCGCGAGTCGTGGAACTCCATGCCGTCATACTCCAGCCCAAGACGCAGGGAGTCGTAGCCCAGGTCGATGCGGTAGACGAGCACACCGCGGGCGTCACATATCTCGATCTGTGGTCGCGGACGAGGGAAGCCCGCATCAATGATTCGTAGACGCAACCACGACTCACCCGGGGACTCGGTGAGCGGTTCGGTGACCGCGACGAGCGCGCGCGCCTTCGCGATCCATCGGAAGCCGGGAAACTTGCCGACACAGTCCTCCAACTCGGGGAGTGTAGTGATCCCGGCGTGGCAGAACGCGTCGAGCGCCGCCAGCCCCATCGGCCGCGGCGCCCACCTCGCCAGGTCGACCGCGGTGCGCGTCGGAGTCGTCACCGGGATTCCGTTGCACAGCACCACGTCGTCCGGAGTCAGGAGCGCGGACACACCGAGTACGCCGTCGCGACGGCAGGGTGTGAAGCCGGCCGGGACTACGCACTCCACGTCGAGAAGTCGGTCCCGCTCGTCCGGGGCGTAGGCGTCGATGCCGAACAGCCAGGCGGCGGTACGTCGACAGATGACGCCGCCCGCCGGCATCACCAGCGCTACCGCGGTGGCGCGAAGGAGCGGCTCGTCGGCGACGCCGCTGTCGACGTACACGTCACGGAGCACTCGCCTGAGCCTGCCGGCCCGCACCAGCCGAGGGAGTCTCTTCAGACTGATTCCGAGATCGGGCGCGTTGCGACGGCGAAAGGGCGCCCCACCGTTGATGAGTGGTTCCATACGAGCAGCCTCCCGCGCCCGGGACACTGCAGTGCCGTTGTCCACAGGTGAATCGGGGGGGCCGCTCCGCACCGCTCACCGGAAAGGAGGGGGCGCGCGGCACCGCTCACCGGAAAGGAGGGGGGGATCAGCCGGCGTCCCCGCCGCCCTCCTGTTTCACGCCGGCGACGGCCATCGGGTCGTCGAGCCGGTAGCGGTCGAACGCCTCCTGCACCACGTCGGACTTGACCTCACCTCGCTGCGCCAGGGCCGCCAGCGTCGCCACCACTATCGACTGCGCGTCGACGTGGAAGTAGCGCCGCGCGGCCGCCCGGGTGTCGGCCAGGCCGAACCCGTCGGTGCCCAGCGAGTGCCAGCTCTCCGGCACCCATTGCGCGAGCTGGTCCGGGACCGCGCGCATGTAGTCGCTGACCGCCACCACCGGGCCCGGCGCGTCCTTGAGTCGCGAGGTGATGTAGGGCGTGCGCGCCGAGTCACCCGGATGCAGCAGATTCCACTCGTCGACGGCGACCGCTTCGCGGGCGAGCTCGTTCCACGACGTCACCGACCACACATCCGCAACCACCTGCCACTCCTCGGCGAGCATCCGCTGAGCGTCGAGGGCCCACGCCATCGCGACACCGGAGGCCAGCAGTTGCGCCCGAGACCCGCCGTTGGGCTCGTCCGCGTGCGGCGCGAACAGGTAGAGGCCCTTGAGCAGCCCGTCGACGTCGAGTCCTTCGGGTTCGGCGGGTTGGACCACCGGCTCGTTGTAGACGGTGAGGTAGTAGATG
>JALZMX010000003.1 GCA_030857985.1 Actinomycetota bacterium
TGACCTTCCCCGACCCGTTGAGGTTCTCCACGAGGGGACCTGGCGCAGTGGTCACCTTGAGGCACTCAACCATCGCGGCGGCCGCTGGCGGGGATGGGTGCGTTACAGCACCGAGCCGGGCAGCACGTACCTCCACTGGCGCGACCAGGACGAGATCAGGCCCGCCACCTGACGCACCACCACACGAGCAACGCAACACCTGTGGCGAACGCGGCGCCGAGCAGGAAATCCACGACGCAAACCTTAGTCACGTCGACGAGCTGGGCGACCCTGACGCCGAGACGCCGGTCTGTCAGGCGTGCCACGACCCTGGCCGACACCGAAACCGACTGGACGAGGTTGTCGACCACGTTTGCCGACGGAGAAGGCCGCGCTAGGCCGGGGCGCTGGAGGGCTCGGGATCTCGGTTGGACGGTGCCCTTCCCAACGCCGCCCCGCGAGAGCATCATGACGTTCAAGAGGGCAGAGCGCCGTCATGTGGAGATCGGAGAGCACCATGCGGATGATGATGAAGGCGCAGATGGACACAGCAGCCGCGAGCAGGGCCATCGAAAATGGACGCTTGCCTCAGGTGATGCAGTCGATGATGGAGACACTCAAGCCGGAGGCTGCATACTTCGGCCCCCATGATGGACACCGCACCGCCTTCATCGTCTTCGACATGGCAGACCCATCCCAACTGCCTGCAATCAGCGAGCCATTATTCAAGGAGTTCAACGCCCGCCTCGACTTCTTTCCGGTCATGAATCGGGAGGACCTTGAGCGCGGCTTGTCAGAACTTGGCAGCCACGGCTAGTACCTACTCGCAGGTCACCAACCCTGGCACGCCACTCCCGGCAGGCTCAGCCGCTCCGCGCCGAGGGGCCGCGTCAACCCGCTGTCGCGCGACTGGTGAGCCGGACGGGTTGCGGCAACCGGCGAAGCGAGCCACCACGAGCAGCTAGGCAGGGAGGGCCTTTTCGACCTCCTCGCCCGAAGACCTGCCAGCGCCGACAGCACGACCCCCCGGTTCCTGGGGAGAACCGGGGTCGTGCCGTGTACCACCGATGTAACAGGACAGCGCGAAACGACGACAACCGCTGAGAACCGCTGAGGGACGTTTCCGCACGTCAGCCCCGGTATCTCGAACGTCTGTGCAGGTCAGCGACCTACCGGCTTCACTTGATCAACATGTAGCAACGCCGTCGGGCCACGTCTACGCTCGTCGGGTGCCAGGGGTTCCCGCTCGCTACCGCTCGGCCGACGAGGACAGCGCCCGCTGGCTCGGCTTCCCGTTCCGGCAGGGCGACATCGTGATCAGTACGCGATCCAAGAGCGGCACGACGTGGATGCAGATGATCTGCGCGCTGCTGGTCTTCCAGACCTCGAACCTGCCGGCGCGGCTGTCGGAGCTGTCGCCGTGGCTGGACTGGTTGGTCACCCCCCGCGCCGAGGTGTACGACCGGCTCTCCGCCCAGGTTCACCGGCGGTTCGTCAAGACCCACACCCCGCTCGACGGGATACCCCTCGACGCGCGAGCGACCTACATCGTGGTCGCCAGGCACCCGCTGGACATGGCGGTGTCGCTGTACCACCAGGGCGACAACCTCGACCGTGCGCGGATGCGCCGGCTCACCGGCCAGCCGGAGCCTGACGAGCCGCCCTCGCCCCGCCCGCCGCTGCGCGAGTGGCTGCTCTCGTGGATCGACCGTGAGGTGAGGCCGCAGGAGCAGATGGACTCCCTGCCGGGCGTAATGTGGCACCTGTCCGACGCCTGGGCGCGCCGCAGCGAGCGAAACGTCGTACTCGTGCACTACGACGCCCTGTCCGTCGACCTCGAGGGCGAGATGCGCCGGCTCGCGGCGCTGCTCGCGATCACCGTGCCCGAGCAGACGTGGCCCCACCTCGTGGAGGCGGCCACCTTCGAGCAGATGCGGGCGCGTGCCGACCGGTTCGTGCCCGACCCGTCCGGTGTCCTCGAGGACAGCGCAGCATTCTTTCGGCAGGGTACGTCCGGGTCGGGTCGCCAGCTGCTCACCGATGACCAGCTGGCCAACTACCTCGCGCGCACGGCACGGATGGCACCCCCGGACCTGTTGGCCTGGCTCCATCGTGAGGGCCGTGGCACGGCCCGAGCGTCTACCTGAGGGCACACTTCAGCGACGCAGCTCGTCCTCGAACGTGCGGGGCCGAGCGAACGAGAGCCCGAGCAGGATCTGCGGCAGACACAGCAGGGTCAGTACGGCGAGGGGGACGGTCCAGCCTCCGGTCAGGTCGTACAGCGCACCTGTCATGAACGGCCCCATCGCAGCCACCAGGTAACCGACGCCCTGCACGAACCCGGAGAGCACGGCGGCGCCCTCGGCGGTCGTCGTACGCAGGCCCAGCATGGTCAGCAGCCACGGGAAGGCTCCGCCCCCCGAGCCCATCAGCAGCGCCCACAGCCAGGGCAGCGTCGACGGCCACAGCAGCAGGCCGGCGAACCCGGCCAGGGAGAGCAAGCCCAGCGTCGTGACCACGATCCGCTGGTCGGGCCATCGGGCGATCACCGCGGGCAGCAGCAGCGGCACCGGGATGCCGATGCCGGTGGCGATCCCGAGCATGAGCGCGGCGACACCGGGGGAGAGGCCCGCGTCACGGTAGATCTGGGGCAACCAGCCGAACTGGGCGTAGGCGAGCATCGACTGCAGCCCGAAGAAGCCGGCCATGCTCCAGCCCAGCCGGCTCCGGGCCACCGCCGCTCTGCTGAACGTCGCCGCAGGACCCTGCGTGTGCCGCACGTCGTGGCGCAGCAGCCCCGACCAGGGCACCAGCGCGACCGCAGCGGTGATCCCCCAGAGCAGCAAGCCCCAACGCCAGGTCCCGGTCGCCTGGGTGACCGGGACGGCGATCACGGTGGGCAGCGCCGCTCCGGCCAGCAGGGCAGTCGAGTAGACCGCGGTCATCAGGCTGACCCGGCCTGGGAAGTGCCGCTTCACCAGGGGCGGCAGCAGCACGTTGCCCGACGCCATGCCGGCCAGCGCCAGGGCGGACAGTGCGATGAAGAGCGCGGCCGAGTCGGTGCCGGCTCGCCCCACCAGGCCCAGGGTCATGGCAACCACCGAAGCGGCGACGACCCGGTGCATACCGAACCGGCGGGCAGCAGCCGGCGCCACCGAACCGAACCCCGCGAAGCACAGCAGCGGCAGCGTGGTGAGGAATCCGGCCACCACACCGGACATGCCCAGACCGTCGCGGACGTCGCCGAGAACCGTGCCGAGACTGGTCACGGCAGGCCGCAGGTTGACCGCGAGCAGGACCACGCCGGCGACGAGCAGTGCTCGCTGGACCGGGGTGCCGGCACGCTGCCGCGCCGAGTCTGCGGTCGCCGTCATGGCGGCTATCCTCACCCGGTGCCCGACCAGCCGACCCAGCAGGCTCCGCCCGTGCAGCGGCTGCGGCTGCGCTACACCAAGCGCGGGCGGTTGCGCTTCACCAGCCACCGAGACTTCGGTCGCGCGTTCGAACGGGCGGTACGTCGGGCCGATCTGCCGATCGCGTACTCCTCCGGGTTCAGCCCGCACCCGCGCATCTCGTATGCCAACGCCTCCCCCACCGGTGCGGCCAGCGAGGCCGAGTACCTCGAGATCGGGCTGCGTCAGGGTTGCGACCCCGCCGAGGTGTTGCGACGACTCGACGCGGCGCTCCCAGACGGGCTGGACGTGCTCGAGGTGGTGACGGCTGCGCCGGGGTCGCTGTCCGACCGGCTCGAAGCCAGCAGCTGGCAGATCCGGCTCGAAGACGTGGCCCCCGATGCCGTCGCGGCAGCCGTCGAGGTGTTCCTCGCATGTGAGTCGGTGACGGTCGAGCGGATGACCAAGAAGGGGCTGCGAAGCTTCGACTGTCGCGACGCCGTGGTGTCGATGACGGCGTCGATGCCCGCCGCAGTCACCCGCTGTGCGACACTGGACCTGGTCTTGCGGCACGGCACGCCGTCTGTGAGACCGGATGACGTCCTCGCCGGACTCCGCGAGGTCGCCGGCCTGACACCACCGGTCCCTGCTCTGCAGACCCGGCTGGCCCAAGGGCCGCTCGACCCGCGAACCGGCACGGTGGGTGATCCGTTCGCCTCCGACCGCGAAGCGCTCGACGACTGAGCCGCGCACGCGACGGCAGCGAGCAGCCCGTCGACGCACCCCGCGGTTGACGTCGAACGCCAGGCTTTCGCCGCGATCGCCGGTTGCTCCATGGGCCGGGGCCGCTCGCGGTGACGACGACAGCCCCGCGCGGCGCCCAGCGCCCGGGGTCCGAGGAGAGAGAACATGCTCGACAGCGAGCCGACACCGAGTCCTGAAAAATCAGCACCAGAGGCCGGTGGCACCGATTCCCCGCCGGGGTCAGAGCCCACCCGGCGCACAACCAAGAAGGCGGCAGCTGCCGCGACCGCGAAGAAGGCTCCGACCAAGAAGGCGACCGTGATGGCGGCCGCCGCGAAGAAGGCCGCCGCGAAGAAGGCCACCACGAAGAAGGCCACCGCGAAGAAGGCGTCCGCCAAGAAAGCGGGCGCGCACGGGGCTGTGCCCCAGGAAGCACCCGAGCAGCCCGGTGCCGAACGGCCGCCGACGCTGCCATCGCCGTTCGGAGCAGCTCCGGACGCCCCGGCCGCTGGCGCTGCCCAGGCCACTGGCGCGGCTCGGGACGCTGCCCCGGCCAAGAAGACCGCAGCCAAGCGGACCACGAAGAAGGTGGCCAAGAAGGCGCCGCCAACCCCGGAGCCTGCTGACCAAGCCGGCCCGACGGTGGGCGTGCCCCTCTTCCAGGCGCCGGACCCGGTGCAGACCGCTCCCCGCAAGCGCTCGGCCAAGAAGGCCGCCCCGCCCGAGCCGCCCCCGCCCGAGCCGCCCCCGCCCGAGCAGTCCGCGCCGCCCCGCTCCGAACCGATCGCTGCCGAGCCGATCCTCGAGCCCGGCCCGGCGCAGGCTCAGGGAGAGGGCGAGGATCGCGATGACGAAGCGGGCGACGGCAGTTCTCGTCGTCGTCGCCGCCGTGGCGGTCGCCGTCGCCGCAAGTCCGGTCAGGACACCGACGCGGACCAGCTGCCCGCCACTGACGAGCAGCCCGCGACCGCCCAGCAGTCCGGTGGAGCAAGCCCCGAGCCCGCCGACTCGGGAAAGCCGAGTGGAGCCGAGGGCGAGGAAGGCGGCGGTGGCACCCGGCGTCGTCGCCGTCGCCGCCGCCCCGGCGAGGACGAGGCGACCGGCTCTGACGATCCCCAGGACACCGTGGTCAAGGTCCGGGCGCCTCGGACCTCCGGTGACAAGATCAGCAGCGTCACCGGCTCGACTCGACTCGAGGCGAAGAAGCAGCGCCGGCGCGAGGGCCGTGAGGCCGGACGCCGTCGGCCACCGATCGTGTCCGAAGCCGAGTTCCTTGCCCGCCGTGAGTCCGTCGAGCGGGTCATGGTGGTCCGTCAGCGCGAGGACCTGACCCAGATCGCCGTACTCGAGGACGACATCCTCGTCGAGCACTACGTGGCGCGCGACACGCAGACGTCGCTGATGGGCAACGTCTACCTCGGCCGCGTCCAGAACGTGCTGCCCAGCATGGAGGCGGCGTTCGTCGACATCGGCAAGGGCCGAAACGCGATCCTGTACGCCGGTGAGGTCAACTGGGACGGGCTCGGCAAGTCCGGCCAGCCGCGTAGGATCGAGTCCGCGCTGAAGTCGGGGCAGACCGTGCTCGTGCAGGTCAGCAAGGACTCGGCCGGCCACAAGGGTGCCCGGTTGACCGGGCAGATCAGCCTGCCGGGCCGTTACCTCGTCTACGTGCCGAAGGGGCAGGCCAGCGGGATCAGCCGCAAGCTTCCCGACACCGAGCGCAACCGCCTCAAGTCACTGCTCAAGGACATCCTGCCCGAGGAGGCCGGTGTCATCATCCGCACCGCCGCCGAGGGTGCCAGTGAGGAGGAGCTTCGCCGCGACGTCGCCCGCCTCACCGCCCGCTGGGACGACATCGCGAAGAAGATCGAGGCGGGCCAGTCCCCGCAGCTGCTGTACGGCGAGCCGGACCTGATGATCAAGGTCGTCCGCGACCTGTTCACCGAGGACTTCGCCAGGCTGGTGGTGTCCGGCGACGACGCTTGGGACGACATCGAGGGGTACGTCGGACACGTCGCCCCCGACCTGATGCAGCGGGTCGAGCGTTGGGACGGTGAGGGCGACGTGTTCTCGTCGTACCGCGTCGACGAGCAGATCGCCAAGGGCCTGGACCGCAAGGTTTTCCTGCCCAGCGGCGGTTCGCTTGTCATCGACCGCACCGAGGCGATGACCGTCGTCGACGTCAACACCGGCAAGTTCACCGGGTCCGGTGGCAACCTCGAGGAGACCGTCACCAAGAACAACCTGGAAGCGGCCGACGAGATCGTGCGTCAGCTGCGGTTGCGGGACATCGGCGGGATCATCGTGATCGACTTCATCGACATGGTGCTCGAGAGCAACCGCGACCTGGTGCTGCGGCGGTTGATCGAGTGCCTGGGACGTGACCGGACCAGGCACCAGGTCGCCGAGGTCACCTCACTGGGCCTGGTCCAGATGACCCGCAAGAAGATCGGCGCCGGTCTGATCGAGGCGTTCAGTGCAACCTGCGACCAGTGCCAGGGCCGAGGCATCCTGATGCGGCCGGAGCCGGTCGAGAGCAAGCAGTCCTCGGACGACTCCGGCGGTGGCGATGCCCGTCCGAGCCGTCGCGGCGGCCGGCGCCGCGACGACGAGGCCAGGCACGACCGCCCAGCTGTTGCCAAGCCGGTGGAGCAGAAGCCCGAGAAGTCGGAGAAGCCGGAGAAGTCCAGGGCCTCCCAGCCTTCCCGGCGCAAGGCGGTGAAGGCCGTGCCCACGCCCGTGCCCGAGCCCGTCGCCGTGCCCGTCGCCGTGCCCGAGCCTGTCGCTATGCCTGCGCCCGAGCCCGTCGGAGCAGCCGCGGCATCGACTCAGCCCGACCCGCCACCGGCAGGCCCCCGGCGTACCCGTCGCCGGGCGGCGTCACGCCCAGCCGGCCCCG
>JALZMX010000005.1 GCA_030857985.1 Actinomycetota bacterium
GGCCGGGGGCAGAACCCGTTCGCCGGCACACCGCTCGAACAGCTCTTCTCCGCCTTCGGCTCCGGACAGGGTGCCGGCGGTGCCGCCGCGATACCAGACCTGTCGGCCCTGATGGCCCAGGTGCAACGCATGCTCACGCCGTACGACGGCAACGTCAACTGGACGCTGGCCAAGGAGACGGCGCGGGCGGCGGTCGCACAGAGCAGTGACCCCACCCCCACCAGCGCCGACCAGCAGGCGGTCGCCGAAGCCGTCCGGCTCGCCGAGCTGTGGCTGGACGCAGCCTGCAGGTTCGGTTCCGGTGCCGGTCGCACCGCCGCATGGAGCCGCGCTGAGTGGATCGAGGCGACCATGCCGGTGTGGGAGCAGATCGTCGAGCCGGTCGCCGGCTCGGTGACGGCTGCCATGCAACAGGCGCTGCCCGAGGAGGTACGCACCGTCGCCGGGCCGATGATGGCCTTGCTGGGGCAAGCCGGTGGTTCGATGTTCGGTGCACAGGTCGGGCAGGCGGTCGGTGCGCTGGCCGGTGAGGTCGTCTCCTCCACCGATGTCGGCATCCCGCTCACCTCAGGCGACGTCGCCGCCCTCGTCCCCGCCAACGCCGCCGCCTTCGGTGCCGGCCTGGGCTGCGAGCCGTCCGATGTGCTGCTCTACCTGGCCCTGCGCGAGTGCGCCCACCAGCGGCTCTTTCGGCACGTGCCGTGGCTGCGGGCTCGCCTCATGGGGGCGGTGGGCGACTACGCACGGGGCACGACCATCGACGTCAGCCGGGTCGAGCAGTCCCTGTCGAGCCTTGACCCGACTAACCTCGAAGCGGTCCAGGAGGCGATGTCGGGTGGACTGTTCGAGCCCGAGCGCACGCCCGAGCAACAGGCCGCGCTGGATCGGCTCGAGACCCTGCTCGCGCTGGTCGAGGGATGGGTCGACGAGGTGGTCGGGCAGGCCACGCAGGAGCGGATGCCGGCCGCGGCGTCACTGCGCGAGGCCGTACGTCGCCGGCGCGCCGCCGGTGGTCCCGCAGAGCAGACCTTCGCCTCCCTCGTCGGGTTGGAGCTGCGCCCCCGCCGGCTGCGTGATGCAGCAACGTTGTGGGGCGCGATGCGCGATGCACACGGCGTCGATGCCCGCGACGCGGTCTGGGCCCACCCCGACCTGATGCCGACCGCCACCGACCTCGACGACCCGCTCGGCTTCGCCGCCGACGGCGCCGAAGCCGGTGACGCGCCCACCAGCGAGGAGTTCGACGAGGCGCTCGCCCGGCTCCTCGACGAAGGCGGCGAGTCGAAGACGTGAGCAGCCTGCACGCCGACGCCCGTCGCGTGCTGGTCAGCTGGCAGCCTCCGGACGCGCACCAGGCGGCGTTGCGGGCGCGCTACCTCACCCACCTGGACCGGCATGAGGACGCCCTCTGGCGATCGTGCCGACCGGACCACCTGACCGCGAGCACGCTGGTGGTCTCCCCCGGTGGCGACCGCGTCCTGCTCACGCTGCACAGCCGGATCGGGCGCTGGCTCCAGCTGGGCGGACACTGCGAGCAGCAGGACGCCACGCTGCTGTCCTCGGCGTTGCGTGAGGCGCGCGAGGAGTCGGGCATCCACGGGTTGTACGTCGAACCACAGCCGGTGCAGCTGTCCTTCCACGCGGTGCCGTGCGGTCCGGTGCGACCGGCGCATCACCTCGACGTGCAGTTCGTCGCGGTCGCCCCCGAGGAGGCGACACCGGTGATCAGCGCCGAGTCGGCGGGCCTGCGCTGGTTCGAGTCGTCGCAGCTGCCGGCACTCGCCGACGCCGCACTGCGAGACCTGGTTCGCCGAGGCACCGCCCAGATCAGTCGTGCATCGTCAACCCGGCGGCGGAGCTGACCCCTTCGAGGTAGCCGCGGGCCCGTTCAGTCCTGGGATAACGACCGACCAGCTCCCAGAACCGCGCATCGTGACCGGCTTCGACCAGGTGTGCGAGCTCGTGCAGCAACACGTAGTCGATGACCCATGCCGGCATGCCCTGCAACCGGTTGGAGAGGCGGATGGTGCGGTCGGCCGGCGTACACGAGCCCCATCGGGAGCGCTGGTTGTCCACCCAACGCACCGACGCCGGCAGCGCGGTGCCGTCGAGATAGCGACGCGACAGCTCCTGCGCTCGCTCCTGCAAGGCGGCGTCGCTGGGTCGGCGCCGGTGCTCCTGACGCTCCAGGCGCGCCACCATTGCGCCCACCCAGTGCCGCTCCTGTGCCTGGCTCATCCGGGCCGGCAAAAGGACCACGATCCGCTCCCCCTCGCGGTAGGCCGACACCGTACGT
Organism: Actinomycetota bacterium; assembly: GCA_030857985.1. Classification (GTDB taxonomy): domain Bacteria; phylum Actinomycetota; class Actinomycetes; order Propionibacteriales; family Nocardioidaceae; genus JALZMX01. The sequence goes on from JALZMX010000005.1 coordinate 2,297, forward strand.
CGCCGGCGCGGGCTGCGGCGCACGTCCACGGTGGCCGGAACAACAGGTCGGGTTGGGGCCACGCGGACAAGGTACTCCGCGGTCGAGGCCCCGGCTGTCCCGGCGCTGTCCCCGCGCTGTCCCCCAGCCATCCACCGAGCTTTCCACAGCTCGGCGGTGGGTCGTCCTCAGACTGTCCACAACTTTGTCCACAGCAGTGGACGAATCCCCTCGGCCGACGCGCCGCACCGGAGCGGCCTGCCAAGTGGGCTATCCGCGGCGACTCCCGTAGGGTGACGCGGTGTCAGGGCCAGCCCACGCCGACGGGCCGGGTCTCGAGCGGACATCATCGGGCGACATCATTGGGAGGCCGTCATGGCGGAGACGTGGAGCGGCGAGTTCTACTGCGTCAAGTGCAAGCAGAAGCGTGAGGCGAGCGGCGAGGTGCGGGTGAACGACAAGGGCACCCGGATGGCCAAGGCCGAGTGCCCGGTCTGCAGCACCAAGCTGAACCGCATCCTCGGCAAGGCCTGAGCGCAACCACACAGACATCGACGGCGGTGGGTCCCCGGCACAGGGTGACCCACCGCCGTCGAACTGGTGCGACTGGCCGGGTTACGGATCGATAGATCGACGGGAGACTCGGGCAGTAGCTGTCGAGGTCGTACGAAGCTGACCGGCTGTGCACAGTTCGGCGTGCTCCCCGGGTGGACGGTTGTGGACGACGTACGCCGTGATCACGTCGGTCGTGGCAGCCTCGGTGCAGCAGTGCTCGCCGAGGTGGGAGGACCCGAATGCGACCGATCCTGCGCCCCGGGCTGCGTCGGCTGCGCGACAGCGAGGGGGAGGCGGTCCTCGACCACGGCGGGCTGCGTGCACTCGACCGCGCCGAGGTCTCGCTGGTCGACCGCCTCGACGGCGTCCGCGACGCAACAACCGTGTGTGCCGGCCTGACCGACGCCGAACACTGCGCGGCCTGGGACCGGTTGGTTGCCGACCGGGTCGTGGTGGACCTCGACGTCGCCCTGGACCTGTTGGCCCGGCTGCCGCCGTCGCGACGCCGCGACGGCGGCGGTGAGGTCGCGTCATTACTCGCGGCCGCCGACCGACCCGCCGACCGTCTCGCCGATCGGCTCCTGGCCCGGCTCGAGGCGCGGATCAGCGTGCTGGGAACCGATGCGGTGGGCTGCCGGCTCACCGACATCCTGGCCGGTGCACTGCTCGCCGGCGCTCGACCGGTCGAGCGGCTGCCTGCCGCACAGCTCGGGCCGGAGCACCTGGTCGTGATCACCGACGCGTGCGAGCCGGCGCCCGAGATCATCGAGCCGCTCAGCCGCGAGGACACGCCGCACCTCGTGGCCGGACTCCGCGGGATCAGCGGCGTGGTGGGCCCGTTCGTGCTGCCCGGGGCCAGCGCATGCACCCGCTGCATAGACCTGACCCGCGCCAGCCGTGACCGCGGGTGGCTCCGCCGCCGGATGGCGCTGAGCGGGCGCCTCGGGTCGGCCGGGCCGGTTCCGAGCCCCGGGGCACCCTTGGTTCCGGCGAGCACCGTCGTCGCCGAGCTGGTCGCCGCCCTGGCCGCGTCCGAGGTGCTGGACTGGGTCGAGGGCCGTATGCCGAGCACGGTCGACGCCACCGTGGACGTCGTACTCCTGACCGAACGGCTGGGGCCACCTCAGCTCCCGATGCGACGCCAGGAATGGCACCGGCACGCCGCGTGTGGCTGCGGCTGGGCCGCATCGGCGACAATGGAGGAATGACCGACCTCCCCCGCCGGGCCGTGACCCGCACCGCGCGCATGGCCTCCCTGCCGCTCGGCTTCGCCGGCCGCGCCACCGTCGGGCTGGGACGCCGGCTGGGCGGCGCGCCGGCCGAGGCGGTCATCACCGACGTGCAGCAACGCACCGCCGAGCAGATGTTCCGCGTGCTCGGCGAGCTCAAGGGCGGCGCGATGAAGTTCGGCCAGGCCATGTCGATCTTCGAGGCCGCGATCCCGGAGGAGCTGGCCGCGCCCTACCGCGCCAACCTCACCCAGCTGCAGGACGCCGCCCCGCCGATGTCGCCCCAGCTGGTGCACCGGGTGCTGTCCGACCAGCTCGGCCCCCGCTGGCGTACCAGCTTCACCAGCTTCGACGACAACCCCGCCGCCTCGGCGTCGATCGGGCAGGTGCACCGGGCCCGATGGCACGACGGCCGCGAGGTGGCGGTCAAGGTGCAGTATCCCGGCGCCGGCGACGCCCTGCGCTCGGACCTGCGTCAGATCGGGCGGGTGGCCCGGATGTTCGGCGGCGTGGTGCCGGGCATCGACGTCAAGCCGCTGGTCGACGAGTTGTACGCACGGGTGGAGGAGGAGCTCGACTACCGGCTCGAGGCCGACGCGCAGGCACGTTTCCACGAGGCGTTCGACGGCGACCCCGACTTCGTGGTGCCGGCGGTCGTGGCCCACACCGGCTCGGTGCTCGTCAGCGACTGGATCCAGAGTCCCGCGTCGCTGGCGCGGCTGATCGCCGAGGGCAGCCAGGCCGAACGGGACCGGTACGGCGAGCAGTACGTGCGGTTCCTCTTCTCCGGCCCGACCCGGGTCGGCCTGCTGCACGCCGACCCGCACCCCGGCAACTACCGGCTGCTCGGAGACGGCCGACTGGGCATCGTCGACTACGGCGCCGTCGCGCGCGTGCCCGGCGGCTTGCCGCGCTCGATGGGGCGCATCCTGGGGATCGCGGTGCGCGGGGACTACGACGAGGTTGAGGCGGGGCTACGGGAGGAGGGGTTCATCCTGCCCGCTGTCTCGATCGAGGCCGACGTGCTGCGCGACTACCTCGAGCCGTTCGTGCTCCCGGCCCGCAGCGAGCGGTTCCGCTTCAGCCGCGCCTGGCTGCGCGAGCAGTTCACCCGGCTCGGCGACCCGCGCGGACCGGACTATGCAGTGACCCTGCGGCTGAACCTGCCGCCGTCGTACCTGCTCATCCACCGGGTGTGGCTCGGGGGCATCGGCGTGCTCTCGCAGCTGAACGCCCAGGCGCCGTTCGGGCAGATCCTGGCCGAGTGGCTGCCGGGCTTCGCCGACGCCGCTGGCGACGGGCTGCGGTGACGCGCGCCTGCCGTCGGTCACCCCGGCGTCGGTCATCCGGCGTCGGTCACCACCACTCGCGGTCGAGCTTGCCCTCGATGCTGCGCAGGTGCTCGCGCGCGCACCGCTCGCAGTAGTTGCGCCGCTCTCCGTTCTCCAGCGACGTCATCCAGGTCAGCGGTGGGTCGGCACCCGGGGCGCGGACGCCGCAGAAATCACAAATCGTGGACATGTCCCCTGTCTATCGGCCCTGTCTACCGGCCCTGTCTATCGGCCCCGTCTATCGGGCACGTCTTTCGGCCCCGTCCATCGGGCTGGGGCCGGCGAGCCACCACCGCGCGGGGCGGTGGTTCGCCGGCGTCCGGCTGCCCGAGTCTTTCGGGACTGGTGGCTCCTCACAGCGCCCGGGCCAGCAGCACCCGGGCCTTCAGTGACTTGCGTTCGGCACGGACCGCAAGGTGCTTGGCCCGGGCCAGCAGAGCCGTGCGTCGTTGCTCGCGCGCCTGCTCCAGACGCGCGCTCATATGAGCGCGGGCGAGATCTTCGTGCATCAGATTCATCGTGGTGCTCCTGTTCACAAACGTGGTGATGTCCACGGATCGGTCAACTTTCGTTGTCGGCGGACCGCCAGCCCGGTGTGCTGGCGGGTGGCAACGGCCCTCAGGCCGCGACCTCGGTCTTGCGAGGACGGCCGCGAGGCCGCTTTCGTGGCACGACGACTCCCTGGATCAGCAGCTCGCCGCCCCACACTCCCCAGGGTTCGCGGCGCTCGAGGGCTCCGGCCAGGCACTGCATGCGCACCGGACAGTCCCGGCACAGCTCCTTGGCCAGCTCGACGTCGGCTGGGGACTCGGCGAAGAACAGCTCCGGGTCCGCGGATCGGCAGGGCAGCTCGTGCTCGGCTGTCTCCACGTCCGCCATGACGGCGTACGCGTCGAGGACGCTCAGACTCACGTGGTGTCACCTCCTTCCGTTTCGTCGGTGGGACGGGGAACGAAAAAGCCGCGGACCCGGGTTGCGGGTTCCGCGGCTTGGAGGCGCCGGTCTGAGGTGCGGCTAGACCGGTGGACTCCAAGCTGGGTGACCCGGGGCGTCGACATCGTGCGCGGCCACGGCGCCACCGAACGGCGCGGTGATCGGGGCGGCACACGGCGCGGCAACGAAGGTGCCTGCGAGCATGCGCGCGCGCGCCGCGGACTGCGGCGTGCTGGACGTCGTGTAGTTCTTCATCGAGGGCACCTCCTTCGCTGCGAAGTCATGGCCGTGCCGGCCGGTGTGTGACGACCCAGGCAGACCTCGCGGTCGCTCGGGTGCTAGCAGGGTACGCCCGGTCGACGAGAAGCCGCAAACGAATAAACCGAGGAACGTCACGGCCCCCGGAGGTGGATGCCGGGAGCCCGCCGCAGCATCACTCGGTGCGGCAGATCCGCAGCACCTGTGCGGCGTACTTGTCGAGCTTGACCTTGCCGATGCCGGGGAGCTTGACGAGCGCTGCGGCGTCGCCCGGCGCGGTTTCCGCGATGGCGGTCAGGGTGGCGTCGGTGAAGACGCAGTACGCCGGCACCTTCTCGGCGGCGGCCTGCTCACCGCGCCAGACCCGGAGGCGGTGGAAGAGCTCCTCGTCATAGGTCGAAGGGCAGTCGGTGCAACGGCCGAGCTTGCGCGCCACCGTGTCGGCCAAGGGCCGCGAGCACACTCGACAGGTGGCGGCCGCCGCGCCCCGGCGACGCGGCCAGGGACTCTGGCGCGACCGGGTGCTGCCACCCTGTGCCGAGGACTGCGGGCGCACCCCGTCGAGGAACCGCGACGGGCCACGCCGCGACCGGGCTCCCGGCGAGCGCGCCAACGACCACGAGACCGTGAGCCGGTCCTGCGCACGGGTCGCGGCGACGTAGAGCAGCCGCCGCTCCTCCTCGACCGCCGCCGGGGTGTCGGCGTAGACGATCGGGACAGTGCCTTCGTGCACACCGGCGACGAACACCACTGGCCACTCCAGCCCCTTGGCTGCGTGCATGGTGGCGAGCGTGACCCCGTCGGCGACCGGCGCGTCCTGGGCCGCGGCGCGGCGGTCCAGCTCGTCGACAAGGGCCGCGAGCTCCGCGCCTTCCTGTCGCGCGGCCACCTCCTCGGCCAGCCCGCGCAACGCGTCGAAGGACTCCCAGCGTGCCCGCGCAGAGCCGCCGCCACGTGGCGGCGCCGCCGACCAGCCGAGCCCCGAGAGCAGCGCGACGACCTCGTCGACCAGCCCACCCGGCGAGCCGGGTTCCGAACGTTGCGTCGAACGGGCCGCACCGCGGATCAGTGTGTGCGCCTGGCGGACCTCCGGCCGGTCGAAGAACCGCTCCCCGCCGCGCACGACGTAGGGGATCGAGTGGGCCGCCAGGGCGTCCTCGAACGCCTCGGACTGGGCGTTGATCCGGAACAGCACCGCGACGTGACGCAGTGGTGTGCCGGAGTCGCGTACGGCGCTGATCGTTGCGGCGATCGACTCGGCCTCGGCGACCTCGTCGGCGTACTCCTCGAAGCAGACCGCGGAGCCGCCCGCACGTTGCGCCCGCAACGCCCCACCGCCGGACCCCCCTGACAGCGCATTGGCCACCGCGACCACCTGCGGCGTGGAGCGGTAGTTGCGCACGAGCTGCACACTCTTGGCGCTGGGGTGACGGCGGCGGAAGCCGGTGAGGTGCTCGGGCGACGCGCCCGCGAACGAGTAGATCGTCTGCGCCGGGTCACCGACGACGCACAGCTCGTCGCGGTCACCCAGCCACAGGTCGAGCAAGGTGCGCTGCAACGGGTTGACGTCCTGGAACTCGTCGACGACGAACCAGCGGTACTGCGAGTGGATCTCCGCGGCTACCCGAGGGTCCTCCGCGAGCAGGCCGGCTGCGCACAGCAGCACGTCCTCCATGTCCATCCGCCCGGAGTCGCGCTTCGCCTCCTCGTAGGCGGCGAAAATCCGCGCTGTCGTCTCGTGGTCGTAGGAGGACAGCGCGCGACCGTCCCGGGCGGCGATCGCGGCGTAGTCGTCGGGCCGCACGTTGCTGACCTTGGCCCACTCGACCTCGGCGGCCAGGTCCTTCAGCTCGGCGACCTCGCTGCGCAACCGGCAGCGCCGGCTCGCCTCTCCCAGCAGGCCCAGCTTGGACTGCACCAGGGTCGGCAGCTCACCATGGTGCACCCGAGGCCAGAAGTAGCGCGCCTGGCGGAGCGCGGCGGAGTGGAAGGTGCGGGCCTGCACACCGGGGACACCGAGCGTGTGCAGACGGGTGCGCATCTCGCCCGCGGCCCGGGTGGTGAACGTGACCGCGAGCACCTTGGTCGCGGTGAAGGCGCCGGTGGAGACGCCATAGGCGATGCGGTGGGTGATCGCGCGGGTCTTGCCGGTCCCGGCACCGGCCAGCACGCACAGCGGGCCGGACAGCGAGGTGGCGACCTCTCGCTGCTCCGGATCGAGGTTCTCCAGCAGTTGCTCGGGATCACCGACCTGCACGGGATCACCGATCAGCACGGGTCACCGATCGGGGAACATCTTCGAGGACGCACCGGTTGCACACGGAGTCAGCGTAGACGCGAGGAAGGACACCGATGGCGGCCCGGTTCACGATGTACTCCACTGCCTGGTGCGGTTACTGCCACCGGCTCGAGAGCCAGCTCGACCGCGAAGGCATCGAGTTCGCCAGGGTCGACATCGAGCAGGAGCCAGCCGCCGCCGCGATCGTCGAGCGCGCCAACCGAGGCGCCCAGACCGTGCCGACGCTGGTGTTCCCCGATGGCAGTGCGCTGACGAACCCGTCGGTCGCCCAGGTGCGAGCCCAGCTCGCCCTCGCCTGACCCGCGCCGCACGGTCGGATTGCCGACGACGGGTCTCACCAGCTGCCGGTCAGTGGCCCGCCGTACCAGTGCTCGATCAGCCGGCGCGCGATCGAGATGTGCCCCGGTAGCACCACCGCGCCCGACTCGGTCGCCGCGCACAGCTCGTCGCGGCTGAACCAGCGCGCCTCGCTGATCTCCTCGCCGTCCACCCGGATCTCGGTGCCGGTGGCGGTGGCCAGGTAGCCCACCATCAGGCTCGACGGCAGCGGCCACGGCTGGCTGCCGAAGTAGCGGATGTCGGTGACCGGCACGCCGACCTCCTCCATCAGCTCGCGCGCCACCGCCTGCTCCAACGACTCACCCGGCTCGACGAAGCCGGCCAGGGTGGAGAACCCGCGCGCCCGCGGTGACCGCGCGTTGTGCCCCAGCAGGCAGCGGTCGTCGCGGTCGATGACCAGCATGATCACGGCCGGGTCGGTACGCGGGAACTGCGACCGCCCGCACGACTCGCAGCGCCGCTCGTGGCCGCCCGGCCGGTTGTGCAGCGCTCCACCGCAGCGTGCGCAGAAGCGGTGGCTACGGTGCCAGTTCGCGATGCCGACCGCGTGCACCACCAGCCCCGAGTCACGGGCGTCCAGCCCAACCGCGAGCTCGCGCAACCCGGCCATCTCCGCCACCTCGGCCCCCGATGGCCCAGGAGCCTCTGCCAGCAACGCGCCGAAGTAGGTCGTGCTCCCCTCGACGCCGAGCAGGAACCGATCGCCCGCGACGACCTCGGACGGCGCCACGAACCGCAGCGCGTCGCGGGCCGAGGTGACCGACACGGTGGAGTCGTGGACCAGCAGCACGCGGGTCGCCGGATCACTCCACCGCTCCTGCAGCCAGCGCTCGTCGACCCGCTGCTGGGCGACCCGGTCGTGAGCGTGTCGGGACAGCGCAAGTTCGTCGAGCGTGCTCACGGCACCGACTCTACGATGCTGCCGCTCTGGCAGGATCGCCCGACATGAGCACCCACCTCGCCGCCGCCGCGGGTGACGTCGCGCCGCGGGTGCTGCTGCCCGGCGACCCGCGGCGGGCGCAGTGGATCGCCGACACCTTCCTGACCGAGGCGACCTGTTACTCGCGGGTGCGCAACATGCTCGGCTTCACCGGCCGCTGGCGCGGTGAACCCGTCTCGGTACAGGGGTCGGGGATGGGGCAGCCGTCGGTGGCCATCTACGCCGGCGAGCTGTTTCGCGAGTACGACGTGCAGCAGGTGGTCCGGGTGGGCTCGTGCGGTGCGCTGACCGAGACCCTGAGCCTGCGCGACGTCGTACTCGCGATCAGTGCCTCTACCGACTCGGCGATGAACCGCGTCCGCTTCGAGGGGCTCGACTACGCCGCGGCTGCCGACTTCGAGCTGCTGCGGGCCGCACACGAGCGGGCCGGTGCACAAGGGCTCGAGGTCACGATCGGACAGGTCTTCTCCGCCGACGCGTTCTACTCCGACCGTCCCGAGCTGCTGGCGCGGCTGGTCGAGTACGGCGTGCTGGCCGTCGAGATGGAGGCCAGCGCGCTCTACACGCTGGCCGCGAAGTACGGCCGCCGGGCGCTCACCGTGTGCACGGTGTCGGACTCAGTCGTCACCGGGGCGCAGACGACCGCGCACGAGCGTGAGCAGACGTTCGGCGAGATGGTCGAGCTGGCGCTGCACGCCATGCTCGCGGTGCCACTGTGAGCGAGACGCTGCTGTTCGGTGTCGTCGCGTCGAGCCCGTTGGTGCTGGGCGCGGTCGTCGGCACCCGACTCGAGCTGCCCCGCCGCCTACTGGCCGGCCTGCTCTCCTTCGCCGCCGGTGCCCTGATCGCTGCGCTGGCCTTCGAGCTGTTCCAGGACGCCTTTCAGCAGGGTGGACCGTGGCGAGCCGGGATCGGCATGCTCGTCGGCGCCGTCGTCTTCACCGCGCTGAGCGCCCTGCTGGACCGGTGGGCGTCGTCCGACGGTGACGAGCAGTCGGCGTCCTCGACCTCGGCCGCTGCCGGGCTGGCATTGCTGGCCGCGGTCACCCTGGACGGCGTACCCGAGAACCTCGCTCTCGGCGTCTCGCTCAGCGAGGGCAGCGGTGGCATCGCGCTGCTCGCCGCGATCTTCGTGTCGAACTTCCCGGAAGCCGTTGTCGGCAGCGCCTCAATGCGCCACCAGGGCAGATCCACCGGGTTCGTGGTCGGCACCTGGACCGCTGCCGCGATCCTGCTCACGTTCGCCGTCGTGGTCGGCGCCGGCGCACTTTCGGCCACGGCTCCGGAGACGGTCTCGTTGCCGCTGGCGTTCGCCGCCGGTGCGGTGCTCGCGTCCCTGGCCGACACGCTGATGCCCGAGGCGTACGAGGACGGCGGTCCGCTCGTCGCGCTCACCACCACCGCTGGATTCGTGCTGGCCTTTCTGCTCGCCACCGTGTGAGTCCGGTCACACGACTCCTCTGGATTC
>JALZMX010000010.1 GCA_030857985.1 Actinomycetota bacterium
GGGACAACCGCCCCGTCATGCTCGCCATCGCGGGTGACAGCGCCGCTGGCAAGACGACCCTGACCAAGGGCATCGTCAACGCCCTGGGCGCGGAGCGGGTCACCGCTGTCTGCGTCGACGACTACCACCGCTACGACCGGACCGAGCGGAAAGACAAGGCGTTCACGCCGCTGCACCCGGACTGCAACTACATGGAGATCATGGCCCAGCATCTTCAGCTGCTGGCGACCGGACAGCCCATCCTCAAGCCGGTGTACGACCACTCCTCCGGCGAGCTGGTCCGGCCCGAGCTCGTCGAGCCGCGGGAGTTCGTCATCATCGAGGGGCTGCTCCCGCTGCACAGCAAGCTGCTACGCGCGTGCTTCGACGTCGCCGTCTACCTCGACCCGCCCGAGGACGTCCGGATCGGCTGGAAGTTGGCCCGCGACACCAGCAAGCGAGGCTACGAGAAGGACGCCGTCATGGCCGAGCTGGAGCGGCGCGAGCCCGAGTCCGCCGAGCACATCCGGCCGCAGAAGGAGCACGCCGACATCGTGGTCCGCTTCGCGCCGATCGAAGGTCGCGACGACCCGGAGAACACCCCGCTGTCCGCCGAGCTGCTGCTGCGGCCGACGATCCGCCACCCCGACCTGTCCCAGATCCTGACCGACCAGCGCAGCCGGGCCATGCACGTGAAGATGCTCCGCGACAACGACGGCCGGCCGGTCGACGCGCTGCACGTCCACGGCTACGTCCCGCGCGAGGAGCTCGCCCCGCTGGAGCAGGCCATCTGGGAGGAGTTCGACCTGGGGATGGCGCTACCGGAGGACATCGGGGACGCGGGCGACGACATGCGCAGCGAGCCGCTGGCCATCACGCAACTGCTGCTGCTCCGGCACATGCTGATGGCGGTCTGAGGGAGCACTCGCGTCAGCGGGCGAGATCCTTGTAGATCACGATGCCGGCCGACAGGACCACCACGGTGACGATGATGAAGCCCCAATTGGCCCCTGTGGCGAGCGTGCCGGCAGCGACAGCGACCGCAAGAGCCATGAGGACAAAGGGAAGAGCCATGTCTCATGGATGCCCATGGCTCTCGGGCAGCACACTTCTACGGCGCTGATGACACAGGACCGTCACGCGGGCGCCGGCTGAAGGTGGGGTATCGCTCGACCGGGTCGGGCAGCAGGTCCCGGGGGGTCCGGCTACGGCAGCGGGCCCGTTCTCCCGGACAGTCGGGCCGGTTGTCCCGTGACGGCGGGACAGCACCGTCAGCATGCTGGTCCGGCCAGCAGCCGACGACGGAAGAGACCGACATGACGACGCCAACCAGCCAGGACCGGACTGTCCACTACGCAGCTGCGCCGCCTCGGCGGCACGGCACTGATCGCCGCACTGCCGTTGCAGGTGGTCGGCTTCCTGCTGCACCCAGCGACCGAGAAACTGCAGCACGTGGTTCAGGGGGCGTACGGACCGGCCCACCTGATCCTGTTCCTCGCCTGGGTCCTGGCCATGCTCGGGCTGCCAGTGCTGTACGCAGCCCAGGCCGATCGGGCCGGGAAGCTGGGGCTGGTCGCCTCCATCGGCAGCATGGGCGGCGCGGCGTACCACCTCTATCTCACCCTGTACGAGGCCTCCGCCATCCCGGCTGTCGCCACCCACCCCGCCGCGGACTCCCTGATCGGCGACGGCGGTACGTTGACCCACGGCGCGGGCGCACTGGGTCCGCTCGCTGGTGTCCTTCTGCTCGCCTTCCCGCTCATGGGTGTCGCGACCCTGCGCGCGGGGGTGCTGCCGCGGATCGTCGGCTGGCTGCAGATCGCGTGCCTACCGACGTTCATCGTCCTGATGCTCGGGATCGGCGCGGCCACGGGAGGCGAAGTCGGCCCGGAGGCGACGAACTGGATCGGGGGCATGCTTCCGATCGCCTCGCTCTACTGGGTGCTGTTCACCGGCTATGCCCTGGGTGGCCGAGCGGTGCGCACTACTGACGTCCCGGAGACCGCCACGGTCGAGCCGGTCGGCGGTACCCTCCGCCGATCGTGACAGCACGGGGGGCGAGCCTGATGCGGGACGAGCGGGTGGCATGGCTCGCGGTCGGATGGGCCGTGCTGACGGTGCCGCTTCTCGGACTGTTCGCCCTGTCCGTGCCTGCCGTCTACGCCCGCAAGCTCGAGCCGACTCCCGCCGTGCGGGTGGGGCTGGAGCAGCTCGGTCTGTCCGTTACCTGGTACGCGGCCTGGTGGAGCACGGTCCTGCTGACCTTTGCTGTCGTCTGCTTCGCGGTCGCCGCGCTGATCGTGGCGCGCCGGCCCCGGGAGCGGGCTGCGTGGTTCGCGGCGCTGTTCCTGGTCACGCTCGGCGCTGCCAACGCGCCGAGCATGGAGGCGCTGGTGTGGCAGCGTCCCGACCTGGAAGGCGCTGCCACGCTGGCCTTCCAGCTGCTGCTCGCCTGCCTGCTGTTCCTGTTCACCTTTCCCGATGGCCGCTTCCAGCCGCGTTGGTCGTGGCTGGTGGTGGCGGGTGCCCTGGCAGCGCTGGTGCCGGCGCGAGGCTCGGTCGCCGAGCCGGTCACCGAGGCGCTGTTCTTTGCACTTCTGGTGGGACTGGGTGCGGGAGTCGCCGCCCAGGTCCACCGCTACCGGCGGGTCTCCACGCCCGAGCAGCGCCAGCAGACGCGATGGGTCACGCTGGCGATCACGGTGGCGGTGGTGACGCAGGTGGCCTTCCCCCTGCTGGAGTCGGTGCCTACGCTGGCCCGCCCCGGTGTCGGCGCCACCCTGCTCGACCTGGCCAGCCCGCTGGGGATCTCGATCGGCTTCGCCCTCATCCCGCTGTCGCTGGCTGTGGCACTCCTGCGGTCGCGGCTGTGGGGTCTGGACGTGGTGGTCAACCGGGCCTTGGTCTACGGGGCGGTGACCGTCAGCCTGCTGCTGCTCTACGTGGGCGTGGCAACGGCGCTGGGCCGCTCACTCGGTGCGCCCGGCAACGCCGGCGGATCGCTGTTCGCTGCAGCACTGGTCGCGCTCGCCTTCGCGCCGCTGCGCGCCCGGATCCAGCGCGGTGTCAACCGGCTGATGTACGGCCAGCGCGACGAGCCGTACCAGGTTCTGTCAGCCCTCGGCCAGCGGCTGGAGGCGACCATCGCCCCCTCCGCTGTGCTGCGAACGATCGTGGACAGCGTGAGTGCTGCACTCAAGTCGCCGTATGTCGCCATCGCCCTGCAGCGCGACGGCGTCCTGCAGGTCGCGGCCGACCGGGGCGTCGCGGTGTCCGACCCCGTCGTATGCCGCTGGTGCACCGGCACCAGACGGTCGGCGAGCTGCGCGTGGCGGCCCGTTCGGCGTCTGAGTCGTTCAATCCGGCTGATCGCGCGCTGCTGGACGACCTCGCTCGACAGGCCGGCGCCGCCGTACACGCCTTCCATCTCACCGAGGAGCTCCAGCACTCCCGGGAAAGACTCGTGACAGCACGTGAGGAGGAGCGTCGCCGGCTCCGCCGGGACCTCCATGACGGCTTGGGGCCAGCGCTGGCCAGCATGATGCTGCAGGCCGAGACCGCCTGCGAGCTCATCGCCGAGCAGCCCGACGTGGGCGACCAGCATCCTGTCGGACCTGGTCGTGCAGCTGCACTCCTCGACTGCCGACATCCGCCGCCTGGTCTACGACCTGCGCCCGCCGGCACTGGACGACCTGGGTCTGGTCGAGGCTCTGCGCACCTTCATCACACGATCCCGTTCCAGCCAGGTCCACCTCGACCTCCGTCTGGCCGAGAGCCTGCCGGCGCTGTCGGCCGCCGCCGAGGTCGCGATCTATCGGATCGTGCAAGAGGCCGTCGTCAACGTGCTCCGTCATGCGGCGGCGACGTCGTGCGTTGTCACGCTTCGCGCCGAGGACAGCGGCGTGAGCGTCGAGGTCGACGACGACGGTGTGGGCCTCGGCGTCGATGTCACCGAGGGCGTCGGGCTGCGTTCCATGCGGGAGCGGGCAGCCGAGCTCGGCGGCACCTGCTCGGTGAAGGGGCGGCCCGGCGTAGGTACCGAGGTCCGCATCTACCTTCCTCGTACCTCGCCGGTCGAGATTGCCGGCTGATGGAGACGATCCGGGTCCTCGTCGTCGATGACAACGTCCAGTTCCGCGGTGGCTTGCGCGCGCTGCTGGGCTCGGCGTCCGACATGGAGCTGGCGGGGGAGGCCGCGACCGGTCAGGAGGCGATCGCGTCAGCAGAGCGCCTGCAGCCCGACGTCGTCCTCATGGACATCTCGATGCCTGGCCTCAACGGCCTCGAAGCCACCCGCCGCATCCTGACCGTCAGCCCCCATATCGGGGTGCTGATGTTGACCATGCTCGAGGACGACGACTCAGTCTTCGAGGCCATGCAGGCCGGTGCCCGGGGCTACCTGCTCAAGGGCGCCCTGCGCGCCGAGATCATGCGTGCGATCCGGGGGGTCAGCAGCGGCGAGGCGATATTCGGGCCGGCGATCGCCCGACGCCTGGGACAGTTCTTCTCGACGCCACGACCTGACGGCTACGCCGATGCGTTCCCAGACCTGACCGAGCGGGAGCGGGGGATCCTGCGCCTGCTCGCCGAGCAGCAGACCAATCCCGAGATCGCGGCGCGACTGTCTCTAGCGCCCAAGACGGTGCGCAACCATGTGTCGAACATCTTCGCCAAGCTCCAGGTCGCCAGCCGGACGGAGGCCATCATCCGCGCCCGGGACGCCGGGTACGGTTCCCTGCCGCGCAGGTAGCGGCGGCGTACGTAGCCCTGCACCGGACAGCCGATGCCGGGTCATCGCCGGCTGGCAGATCAGGCGAACAACCCGCGGATATCCTCGGCCGTCAGCGCCCCGCCCGTCATCGCATCGTCGTCGACCACCCGGGCGAACAGGTCCCGCTTGCGCTGCTGCAGCGCAACGACCTTCTCCTCGATCGTGCCGGACGCCACCAGCCGGTAGACCATCACCGTCTTGTCCTGGCCGATGCGGTGCGCCCGGTCGACGGCCTGCGCCTCGGTCGCCGGGTTCCACCACGGATCGAGCACGAAGACGTAGTCGGCCTCGGTCAGGGTCAGGCCCACCCCGCCCGCCTTGAGGCTGATGAGGAAGACCGAAGCATCGCCGCCGGTGAACTCGGCGATCCGCTTCGGCCGGTTGCGGATGCGGCCGTCGAGGTAGCAGTGCCTGATGCCCTCGGCGTCGAGCCGTGCTCGGACCAGGGACAGGAAGCCCGTGAACTGGCTGAAGACCAGCACCCGGTGCCCCTCGGCGACGACTTCGTGCAGTTGCTCCATCAGGACGTCGATCTTGCTCGACCGGATCTTCCCGGCGTGCTGCTCGTCGACCAGGCAGGGGTCCAGGCTCAGCTGGCGCAGCAGGGTGAGCGACCGGAAGATCTGGAAGCGGTTGCGCTGCAGGTCGTCCAACAGCCCCAAAACCCGCTGCCGCTCGCGCTGCAGGTGCTTGTCGTACACCTTGCGGTGCTGCGGGTTGAGCGTCACCTCGAGGATCTGCTCGATCTTGGGCGGCAGGTCCGTGGCGACCTGGTCCTTGGTGCGGCGCAGCATCAGCGGCCGGATGCGCCGCCGCAGGGTCGCCAGCTGCTCGGGCGACGAGCCGCTCTCGATCGGCTTGCGGTACAGCTCGGTGAAGCGCTGCGGGTCGGGGAACAGCCCCGGAGCGGTGATCGAGAGCATCGACCACAGATCCATCAGCGAGTTCTCCAGCGGAGTTCCGGTGATCGCCAGCTTGAAGGGGGCCGGCAGCCGCCGCGCGCACTGGTAGGTCTTGGCCTGGTGGTTCTTGACGAACTGCGCCTCGTCCAGGACCAGCCCGCTCCACGTCAGCCCGCGGTAGGCGTCCTCGTCGATGCGGAACAGCGCGTACGACGTGACGACCAGGTGCGCACCGGCCACCTGGTCGGCCAGCGCGCGACCGCTGCGACGCTCGGTTTCGGTCACCGCCACGACAGCCAGGTCGGGGCAGAACCGCTCGGCCTCGCTCGCCCAGGTGGCCACCACGCTGGTCGGTGCGACGATGAGGAGCGCGCCGGCCTCCCCGCCGAGGCTGCCCTGCTCGTATGCCCGGGTCGCCATCGCCAGGGTCTGCAGGGTCTTGCCGAGCCCCATGTCGTCGGCCAGGATCCCACCGAGCTGGCAGTCCCACAGCAGCGAAAGCCAGTGGTAGCCGTCCAGCTGGTAGGGCCGCAGCGTCGCCTGCAGCTTCAGTGGCGGGTCCGGTTGCGGCAGCTCGTCCAGGGCGAGCAGGCCGCCGACCGTACGGGACCAGCGCTCGCTCTGGTGCCGCACCACACCGAGGCCGGCCAGCTCTTCCCACAGCCCCGCCTGGTAGGCGGTGACCCGCACGCCGGTGCTCTCCCTGTCCTGCAGAGAACGGGCCTCCTCGATGATCCGGCGAAGCGCCTGCAGCTCGGGACGGTCCAGCCGGAACCAGGTGCCGGTGTCCAGGATCAGCTGCTCCTCGCCCAAGGCGAGGGCAGCGATCAGCGGGCGAAGCGGCACCGACTGCCCGGCCACGGAGACGTCGACGGACAGGTCGAACCAGTCCCGGTGTCCGTCCGCGGCGTCGGACGCGGACACCGCGATGAGCGGCGCGTCCGCGGCCTCGGTGTAGGCCGCTGGCGTCCCGGTCACCTGCACGGTCACGTCCTCGCGCCCGAGCAGAGCGGGCAGCGCCTGGTCGACGAAGTACGCCGTCCCGAGACCGGTCAGCAGGGCGGTCGCCGCCAGTCGCCGCCGGCCCTGCTCCACCTCCCACATGCCGGGCAGGTCCGGCAGGTCGGCGAGGCCGGTGAGCAGCGCCTGCTCGGCAGTAGCGTCGCGGGCCACCTCCGCGCCGCCGTCTCGCTCCGCCCCGTCTTGCTCCGCCCCGTCGAGCGGAACGCGGACGGCCTGCCCCTCGACCGCATAGGCGAATGACCAGCGCAGAGCGGTGCGGTGCCCCGGCTCGAAACTGACGTCGAGGGACAGGGTCGGGGGCTCGATGTCGGGGAGCTCGACACTGCCGTCACTGCTCTGCACCACGACCCGCTGGCGCAGGGCAGGGTAGTAGCGGCTGAGGAAGCGGGTTGCCTCGGCAGCCGGGATGCGCAGCGCACCGGAGTCCAGCAGCCGGGAGGTGGCGGCGTCCGGTGGCGGGTCGAACCTCGCGAGCAGCAGCTCTTCGGGCGCGTCCACGAACAGCCCGTGTGCGGGGGTGCCGACCAGGCACCGCCGGCCGACCGGCAGCTCGTCCAGTCCGGACAGCCGGACGGTCGGACCGAGCTCGAGGTCGGCGTCCGCTCCCACTCGCCGGACGTCGAGCACCACCCCTGCCGGCTCGGTCGACAGCCGGACCGGCTGATCGACCTGCACGCCGACCAGAGCGATGTCGCAGGCCTGCGCCTCCGCCAGCAACCGCCATCCGCTCGGGCCGAGGTCGTCGAGGTGGATCGAGACGTCGCTGTACGGGGAGTGGTACGACGTCTGACGGCCGCGGAACGTGGCCAGGATCGAGCGAGCCACCGCCCGCTGCTCCGGTCGCACCTGGGTCGAGCCGTAAGAGCTGTAGTAGCCGTCGATCTCGCGCCAGGACATGCCGGTCCTGACCCAGCGACCGCCCTTGCCAGATCGGACGGGGCGCAATCTCAGCCGCACCGGCGCGGCGCCGACCACCTCGAGCTGCAGGCCGAGCCGGGGAAGGTTGGTCTGGCTGTCGGCAGGGCGTACGACAGCGGCGAGCTGGCTCTCCCAGGAGCTGACCAGGGTCTCGGTCGCCGACAACCGACCTCGGGTGGCCAGCAGCACGGCGGCGACGTGCTTGCAGTCGACCTGCATCGGGCAGGTGCAGTGCCCGGTCCAGTCGACCGGACCGCCCGGTCGCGCCGGGTGCGCCCGGACCAGGGTCGAGTAACTGCGGGAGCGGCTGCCACGGACGGTGGCCTGCAGGACCATGCCCTGCGCCCGCGTCGCCACGCTGACTACGGCCCGGTCGCGCGCGTAGGCCGCCCCTTGCGTGTAGGTGTCGGATCCGAGCCGGGTCCGCAGCGCCTGGTCGGAGCAGTCCGCGAGCCACGGCGGCGGCGGCCCCTCGAAGGTCATCTTCACGCCCAGCTCCACAACGGTGCCTCTGGACCCCCGTGCGGTCCCCTCGTCGATACGGTCAACCTAGGCCGACCCTCCGACAAGATCTGTCTGCCACGCCGCCGGTCCCGATCGTGTTGCGAGGTCGGCAGCACGCGGTGCGTGATCGCGGCGGCCCGGACGGATGGCTCGGCGGTTCGTACTCCTCCGACTGCGGCGATGACGTGCAGTTCGACGCCTGGGGGCGCTGAGGTGTCGAGCAGGCGCAGCGCTTCTGCCTCGGGCCGTGGACGCGCCGGACCGGTGCAGTGTCGGGTACGCGGCCGAGTCACGGGTGCAGCGGCACGTCGAGGCGGTCCGGCCGGTGGTCCTCGCAGTACTGCAGCGCCCGTTGGCCCAGCACGCACGGTGTCGCCGTACGCAGCGGTCGCGAGCAGCAGGTGGTCCTGTGGGCACTCGACGGCGACGGCCTCCATGACGAACGGTCCAGACTGCAACGTCTCCCCCGACAGCACGAGGCTCTCGTCGAGCATGTACGCGCCCCAGAGGTCGACCAGCCGGGCCGCGTCGGCACGGCGGGCACCCGTCACGATGAGCTCGGGCAGACCGTGGCCGGTCAGGCCGACCGAGTAGCTGAACTCGGCTCGGCACGCTGAGCCGGCGACACTCTGCACCATGAAGCGCTCGCGCGTCAGGCGGGTACGCACCTGCTCCAGGTGGTCTTCCACGGTCAGGGCAGGTCGGTTGCACAGGTCGCACACAAGGGCCTCCTCAGGGATCGGTGCGACCACCGTCCTGCCGCCGTACGACAGATCCGGTCGCTGTGACAAGCCTGCCGGTCAGGAGCGGAGGGCTACGCGGTTTGTACCCTCGAGGAGCTTGCACCCGGTGGCCGCCCGCGCCGCGCTGGCATTCGGCGAGCCGGCCGACATCCCGGCGATGACCGTCACCCGGCTGCTGGCCGCGCTCGACAAACCCGTCGTCGGGCGGCCGGTTGGGTTGGCCCGCGGCACGGTGCTCATCGTTGACGAGGCAGGCATGCTCGGCACCCGCCCACTGGCCCGGCTGCTCGCTCACGCACGCGCCGCGGCGCTTTCCGGGCCCTGGCCACCACCTGCGCGCCACCGAGCTTCAGCAGAACCGGCGACAGGTCGAGCCGTGGGACGCGGCGCCCTC
This sequence comes from Actinomycetota bacterium, assembly GCA_030857985.1. Classification (GTDB taxonomy): domain Bacteria; phylum Actinomycetota; class Actinomycetes; order Propionibacteriales; family Nocardioidaceae; genus JALZMX01. The sequence continues at coordinate 9,235 of JALZMX010000010.1, forward strand.
GACCAGCTGCGCAACGGCGACGCGAGCCGGGCCCTGGACGACTACGACGCGGAGCGCACCGTCAGAGCAGGTGGGGATGCTCGCGGTGCGCCGAACCGACGTCGACGAGCTCAACCTGCGGGCGCTGGTACACATGGCCGCGTCCGGTCGCCTGGACGGGCCTGTCCTCACGGTGGCGGTCAGCCCGTACGCCGAAAGGTCCTTCGCCGCCGGCGACCTGGTCATCGCGCGGCGCAACGACTACGCGCGCGGCCTGATCAACGGCCAACGCGGCAACGTCACGGCCGTTGACCCCGATGCCGGGACCCTGCGAGCAGGCGATGCTCCTCGGCTCGGACGCGCTCTACCGGGAAGCTGGCTACGTCGGGCTGTCCCGCGATCGCCAGCGCAACGACCTGCACCTGGTCGACCGTCCTGCTGACGACGATCTCGCGCGGGAGGACTGCCACGCCCCGCGACGCCCGCAGCCTGAGGTCGAGGACGCACTCGCAGCCGTACGCACGGCGCTCACGCGCAGCCGAGCCCAAGCGCTCGCCCTCGACCTGGGCCACTGAGCCGTCGCGCTCGTGAAGTCCGCCGAGTACCCTCGTCAGCGTCAGGAGGTGGTCATGACGACTGAACCCACGGCAGGTGCCGACGCAATCGACCGTGCCAGCGCCGCCTTCTGGCAGCCTGCCGAGCTCGACAGTCAGGTCCGCGGCGCCGAGCCACTGACTGCCGACGAGTCTTTCGCCATCCCGGACCTCACCGACGACGAGTGGGAAGCCTTCGCGCGCGCCCTGCACGAATGAGCGTCGCGACCGTCCTGGTCGACACCAACGTCTTCACCGCCTGGCTCAGGCCGCGTTCCACCCTGCTCCCCATGTACGGCAAGCACGTCTTCGGTCGTCGTATCGCCATCGCGCAGCAGACCGTCGCCGAGGTTCGCTACGGCGCGATCGCCGCTGGCTGGGGTGAGCGGCGACTGGAAACCGTGGAGCGCCTGCTGCATCGCAGCCGGGTGCTGCCGGTCGACGACGAGACCACCTGGGCCTATGCCCGGCTGCGCCTCCAGTGCCGCGCTCTTGGTCACCCCCTGCACCAGAAGCAGCATGTCGGCGACCTGTGGATCGCCGCCACCGCGATCCGATGGCAACTCCCCCTCGTCGCCCACGACGCCGTCTTCCTCGACTGCCCAGACGTCCAGCTGCTGACCGAGCTGCAACGCAGCTGAGCAGAGCCCGGCCCTCGAAAATCAAGATCCGTATGACGGCACACAGTTGTGGCC
>JALZMX010000013.1 GCA_030857985.1 Actinomycetota bacterium
GCGCAACCTCGGCGTGAAGGATGCGGGCTGGTCAGGCGGTGGACGCTACCGGGGCCGGGTGAAGCACGTCGTCGATGACGCCGCGGCACCACCCGAGCAGCTCCTCGTCCTGCAGTGGCTGCCCACCAACGGGTGCGGTCCTCGGGCGCGGCACCAGGATGGTCTTCGCGCCGAACTTGACCACGCTCTTGGGATGCAGCCGCTCGAGCCGCAGCTGACCGGAGTCGGGCAGCTCGACCGGCGCGAACCGGATGTAGTTGCCCTGAGCCGTGAGTTCGGTCAACCCTGCCCTGCGGGCATGTGCCCTCAGCCGGGCCACCTGCAGCAGCGTCGTTACCGGCCGCGGCGGCTCGCCGTAGCGGTCGAGGAGCTCGGCGAGCACCTCCATCACGTCGTCGTCGGAACGGACCTCGGCCAGTCGCTGGTACATCTCGAGCCGGAGCCGCTGGCTGGAGATGTAGTCATGCGGCAGGTGCGCGTCGACCGGCAGCTCGATGCGCATCTCCGGCTCGTCCCCCGACCCGTTGCCGCGGAAGTCCGCGACAGCCTCGCCGACGAGCCGGACGTACAGGTCGAAGCCGACGTCGGCGATGTGGCCGGATTGCTCGCCGCCGAGCAGGTTGCCCGCACCACGGATCTCGAGGTCCTTCATCGCCACCGCCATGCCGGCACCGAGGTCGGCATGCTGCGCGATCGTTGCCAGCCGGTCGTGCGCGGTCTCGGTGAGCGGCGCGCCGGGCGGGTACAGGAAGTAGGCGTAGGCACGCTCGCGGCCGCGCCCGACCCGGCCGCGCAGCTGGTGCAGTTGCGACAGCCCGAGCAGGTCGGCGCGCTCGATCACCAGCGTGTTGGCGTTCGAGACGTCGAGCCCGGCCTCGACGATCGTCGTACAGACCAGCACGTCGAACCGCTTCTCCCAGAAGTCGACCATGACCTGCTCGAGCTGGTGCTCGGCCATCTGCCCGTGCGCCACGCTCACCCGCGCCTCCGGGACCAACTCACGGAGCCGGGCGGCCGCCTTCTCGATCGTGTTGACCCGGTTGTGGATGAAGAAGACCTGCCCTTCGCGCAGCAGCTCGCGCCGGATCGCCGCGGTCACCTGGGCCGGGTCGTAGCCACCGACGAAGGTGAGCACGGGATGCCGCTCCTCCGGTGGGGTGGTGATCGTCGACATCTCCCGGATGCCGGTGATCGCCATCTCCAGCGTGCGCGGGATCGGGGTCGCCGACATCGCGAGTACGTCGACGGCGGTGCGCATGCGTTTGAGCGCCTCCTTGTGCTCCACGCCGAATCGCTGCTCCTCGTCGACGATGACCAGGCCGAGATCCTTGACCTTGACGTCGGGGTTGAAGATCCGGTGAGTCCCCACGACCACGTCGACCGTGCCGTCCGCCAGCCCGGCCACCACCGCGCGGGCCTCACGGTCGCTCTGGAACCGACTCAGCGCCTTGACCACGATCGGGAACCCCGCGAAGCGTTCCGTGAATGTGGAGTGATGCTGCTGCACCAGCAGGGTTGTGGGCACGACGACGGCGACCTGTTTGCCGTCCTGCACCGCCTTGAAAGCGGCACGCACGGCGATCTCGGTCTTGCCGTAGCCCACGTCACCGCAGACCAGCCGGTCCATCGGCACCACCAGCTCCATGTCGCGTTTGACCTCGTCGACGGTGCTGAGCTGGTCCGGGGTCTCGACGAACGGGAATGCGTCCTCCAGCTCACGTTGCCACGGGGTGTCTGGACCGAATGCATGACCTCGGGTGGCCTGCCGGGCCGCATAGAGCTTGATCAGCTCGGCCGCGATCTGCTTGACCGCCTTGCGGGCCCGACCCTTGCGTCTCGCCCAGTCCGAGCCCCCCAGCCGGTCCAGGCTCGGCTGCTCCCCACCGACGTAGCGGGTCACCTGGTCGAGCTGGTCGGTCGGCACGTAGAGCCGGTCAGGCGGTTGGCCGCGCCTGGAGGAGCCGTACTCGAGCACGAGGTATTCCCGGGTCCCGGTCCCTACCAGCGCTGCGCCGATCGTGCGGCGAGTCATCTCGACAAAGCGCCCGACGCCGTGCTGGTCGTGCACCACGAAGTCTCCGGGTCGCAGCTCGAGCGGGTCGATCTGCTTGCGCCGGCGGGCAGGCATCCTGCGCATGTCCTTGGTCGAGGAGCGCTGTCCGGCCAGGTCGTCCCCGGTGAGGACAGCCAGACCGAGCGTCGGAGCCACGAACCCGTGGTCGAGGCAGCCCTGGGTGACGTGCACGACGTCGTGCCCGGGAGCGTCGTCGAGGGACTCCTCGAACCGGGCGGCGACGTCGTGCTCGGCCAGCACCTCGACCATGCGGTCTGCGGAGCCGTGCCCCTCGGAGACGAGTACGACCCGACCGCCCTCGCGCAGCCAGCTGCGGATGTCCTCCATCGCCCGCTCGGTGTCACCCCGGTAGGTCTCGGCCTGGCGGACCTCGACCGTGCGAGACTCGATGCTGCCGGCGGCGAGGTCGATGTTTGCGGAGACGACCTCACCGGTCTCGGTGCGCAGGGGTGCTGCTGCCTCACCGGCGCTCGGATCGAGTCCGAACGGCGACACGCTCCACCAGGCCCGTCCCGATGCCAGCGTGAGCGCACGGACGTCGGCAAGGCTGCGGTAGGCCGCACTGCCGAGATCGACCGGCGCGGTGCCGCCTCCGGCGGCGGCCGCCCACGACGCCTGCAGGAACTCCTGGCTGGTTGCGACCAGGTCGTGCGCACGAGAATGCACGCGTTCGGGGTCGCAGACCAGCACGTGCGCATCCTTCGGTAGCAGATCGACGAGCATCTCCATTTCGCCGGCGAGCACCGGTGCCAGCGATTCCATCCCCTCGACGGCATGTCCCTCGGCGAGGCGGTCGAGCATCTCGCGCAGCTCCGGGTGCGCATCGGCCAGCTCGCGTGCCGTCCGGCGTACGTCGTCGGTGAGCAGCAGCTCACGACACGGCGGTGCCCACAACCCCCCGTCCGCCGGCTCCAACGACCGCTGGTCGGCGACCCCGAAGAACCGGACCTCCTCGACGGCGTCGCCGAAGAACTCCACCCGCAGGGGGTGCTCGGCAGTGGGTGAGAACACGTCGACGATCCCGCCGCGGACGGCGAACTCTCCGCGTCGCTCGACGAGGTCGACGCGGTGGTAGGCGGCGGCGGCGAGGCGGCGTACGACGTCCTCGAGCTCGACCTCGTCACCCACCTGCAGCGAGACGGGAAGCAGGTCGGCCAGGCCGCGGACCTGTGGTTGCAGCACCGAGCGGACGGGCGCGACGACCACCTGGATCGGTCCCGGCGGCATGCCCGGTTCGTCGGGGTGCACCAGCCGGCGCAGCACCGCCAGCCGCTTGCCCACGGTGTCGGAGCGCGGCGACAGCCGCTCGTGCGGCAGGGTCTCCCAGGCCGGATAGCTCACCACGGCGTCGGGGTCCAGGAGGCTCTGCAGGGCGGTGGTGAGCTCGTCGGCCTCGCGCCCGGTGGCGGTGACCGCGAGCACCGGACGACCGGCCCCACCGCAAGCGGCGTCGGTGACAAGACCGGCGACCACGAAGGGGCGCAACGCGGCCGGGGCGGTCAGGTCGAGTGCGTCGATGCTGCCCGCTCGCGCGTCGGCGATCGCACCGGCGAGGGTGGGTTCGGTCGCGACCAACGCGGCCAGGCCGCTCAGGGTTGGCCCTGGACCGGACAAGGCCCGTGAATGGGACATGGCGCTCCTCAGGCACAGCACGAGAGCCCCCGGTCCAGCCGGACCGGGGGTCGTGGCCTCCAGGTTACGTGAGGCTCAGGCGCTGTGTTCGGCCAAGTAGCGCTGCACGAACGTGGTGATGTGCTCGGCCAGCTCCGGCCGGCAGAGGCAGAGGTCGGGCACGCCCGATCACAGGGCGCAGAACGCGATCCCGCGGTGGTACTTGCCACCGAATCTCTTGCTGTCGCTCGGTACCCAAAGCCCCTTGGAGGTGGCGAGCAAGTCGAGGCCACCTCGGCGAGCCGGCTTCGGCGGGTCCCACCCGAGGGCGCTGCCGGTGGTCGGGTCAATCGCCCCGATGCCTAGCCGGTCCACCGCGCCTGGGCCCTTGCTGTCCTTGCCCTGCGGGTTGTCGAGCCAGCGGAAGTGTCCCTGGACGTACACCGCTGCACCGGTGACCGCGACCGCGTGGATGGTGTCGCCGCCGGTGTAGTTGATCCATGTCGGGCGGTCCGGGTCAACGATGTCGGTTTCGAAGCGAGCCGCGGCGTCGCAGAGCGTCTCGCCAATCTCGTCCTTGGTATAGGTCACGAATCCGGTGGAGACCAGCACGAAGTAGCTGCCGTCGGGTGAGAAGTCGACGTCTTCCAGGTACGCCTGACGAGTGCGGGTGTTGGACAAGCAACGCTTGTCGAGGGGCTTGTAATACCAGTCACTGAGCGTCGCCTCGGTTTCGCCGAGGTCGAGCATGAAACCCCTTTGCCGGTTCAGTCCATCGACGGCGGTGAAGTTACCGACCCCCACAAGCCGGGTACCTGCTGGGTTGACCGCGAACTTGTACACGTTGGTGTCCCCGGAGCTGTTCGGCACCTTGCCGGTGATCGGCAGGTCGAGGTAACCAGTGTTGCGGCCGGTGACCGGATCGAGCGCCACCAGCTTGGCCTGGATCGAGCCGCCCACGAGCAGGCGTCCGTTGACGAGCACCAGTTCGGTGACCCGGCCGCCCTTCATCGGCGGGTTGAACGACGGGTCGAGCTCTCCCGTCGTCGCGTCGATCTTGGCCAGTGTGGGACGCAACTCGCCACCGACGGTCTGGAACTGCCCGCCGACATACACCGAAGTGCCGTCGGTCGCCAGCGCCCAGACCGACCCGTCAACGTCCGGCGCGAGGTCGGTGAGCTCGCCGGTCGTAGCGCTGAACGTGAACAGGTTACTGCGCGCGTAGGTGGTTGCCCGGTCGGCGCTCTCCACAGTCTGGAACTTCCCGCCGGCGACCATCGTGTCGCCCGCCTGGGCCATCGTGTAGACCTCCGGGCGCGCCACCAAGGCGTCCGACGCCACGTGTGGTGTGTGTCGGGCCGGATCCTCGCTCACCACGTCGGGGTGGGGAACGGCAGCCAGCGCAGACGAGGCGTAGACCAGTACGGTCGCGCTGCCGGCAGCCACCGCCGCAAGAAGGGTTGCTGATCTCATCGTGGTCCTACCCCGTCGCAGGCTTTTCGGTCACCCTCGGTCAGAGCGAGCCGTCCTGGCGTCCACTGTAACATTTCACTTAGCGTACGTGACAGCCCTTCACGTGCTTTACATAGAGTTACTCTCTGCACACAAGGCGGAGCGCTGAGCCCGAGCCCGGCCAGGCGCTGGCTATGGCCAACGGATCGCCGACCTACTAGTTGATTCTTCTAACCGTGAGTAACTATCGTCCGATTCTGCATACTGCGTGTAACGGTCGCTAGTCCATGCTCGAACAAGACTGGACTGGCCAATCACTTTCAGTGACGGGTGCGTGACGCTAAGGACGTCCCTTTGGGCTGGTACTCACTGCTCGAACCCGCTCTCATCTGACGATGTGGGCTGGCGTCAACAGCGGTAGAAGTCAGCCCGGGTTGGCGGCGAAGTAGGTCGCCACGAACCTGCTGATCCGCTCAGCGAGCTCCGGGCGGCACACCAACAGGTCTGGCAGCATCACGTCCTCCTGGTTGTATAGCAACCGCGCTCCATCGGCCCGGCTGGTATGCAGACCAGCGGCACGGGCGACCGCGACGGGAGCCGCCGAGTCCCACTCGTACTGACCCCCGGCGTGCACGTAGGCGTCACTGACGTCGCGGACCACCGAGATGACCTTGGCTCCAGCCGAGCCCATCGGCACCAGCTCGGCATCGATCTCGGCGGCAAGCGCCTCGATGAACTCTGGCGGCCGGGTCCGGCTCACGGCGATCCGTGGGTGAGATGCCGTTGAGGGCGGCACCAGCGGGGGTTCGCCGGTGCTGAAGGTGGTGCCAAGCGCCGGCTGCGCAACCGCTCCGGCCACTAGGTCGCCGCCCTGCCATAGTGCGACGTGCACAGCCCAGTCTTCGCGCGGCGGCTCGCTGTACTCGCGAGTGCCGTCGAGCGGGTCGACAATCCAGACCCGAGACGACGTGAGTCTCGCCTTGTCGTCCCTCCCCTCTTCGCTGAGCACCGCGTCCCTCGGCCGATGCTCAGCCAACAGCGCCATCAGGAGCTCATGCGCGACGGCATCGCCAGCGTCCTTGAGTGCGCGGCCCTGGAGGCCCTGGGTGCGCACCTCGAGCAGCCTCTCGCCTGCCTGCGTGGCCGCCCAGGCGGCGAGCTGGTGGTCGTCCGTCGCAAGATTTCCGGCGACGTCACGAGAAGTCATGAGACCCACGTTCTCGCGGGCGAGCACCTCACGGCAAACGGTATGCCTGACGGCGCCCTTGTTGCGAAATGATCGACGCGGTTCTGCATGGACACATCACAGTGGGCGAGGCTGCTCCGACACCAACAGCAGGGCCTCAGCGCCGTCTCGAACTTGGAGCCGAAGTTGAGGCCAAGCAGCGAACCAAGGCTGGTCGAACCTGGCAGCCACCGACGGTCTATGGGCACACCGACGGCGTCTGGACCTGCCCAGCCATCCACGCGCTCGCGCTCGCCCTCCGTGGGAGATCTCGAGATCGTCGAGCTCGGATGAGCACCTCCAATCCCCTACTCGGCCGGTACAGTGCGCACGGTGTGAAGGATTCCCTCCATCGAACCTCCCCAGGTTGTGAACAGCTGGTGAATAGAGGAGCGGGATGCGCCCCTGGAGCGCGCGTGGAACCGCAACGTTGGCGGGGGCCGACGTGCGCCTGCGGACCTATGTACAGCGGATATGGCAACCCTCGGGGGTGATCGACTCGCCGGTGAGCGTAACGCTCGGGCCGGCTCCGAGTGGTCACGTTGTCGTCGAGCAGTACGCCGTGCTACCCGACCCCAGCACGGTGCGCTTCCTGGTGCCGATGGGGAGCAGGCCGACGACAGTCGCGGCGTTCCACACCTACAATGCCACCCGGGCACCCGTCTCGCGGGTGATGCGTGGGACGTTGGCCCGCAGCTACGCTGTCGGTCTCGCCGACCGCGTATTCCCGCACCGGCTGGTCGTAAGTGTCGATCGGCGGTTCCCCAAGGACCAGTGGGGCGAAGTGCTCGTCCTGCGCCACCTCGCGGATGTGCTCGGCCAGCCGGAACTGCGGGCCTTTGCTGCGGTTCGCAGAATCAACCCCAACGTCAAACCGACCTTGGAGCTCTTCGACGGATCTGGTGTCCCTGTCGGCTTCGCCAAGCTCGGCACGACCGCGGGCACTCGGCATCTCGTTCGTACCGAAGCGGCGGCCTTGGCGGCCCTCAGGGGCAGGCTGGAGTCGGTGATCGTCCCCGACCTGCTGGACGCCGGCGACTGGGGCGAGGTGGCTTATGCCGTCAGCAGGCCGTTGCCTCCGGACCTTCGGCGTTGGACCCGCGGACCGTACGCGGCTATGCAGGCGATGTCGACAGTCGCCAGGTCCGGCGTGGTGTCGCGTGGTCCGTTGGCCAACTCGACCTACGCCGCCCGGCTGCATGCGGATATCGAAGGAGTAGGTGGGTGCGACGAGGTCGTCCAAGTGCTCGGCCACTGGCTCACGCGGCTCGAGCGAGAAGCGTCGCCCATCGAGTTCGGCCGGATGCACGGTGACTGGATTCCGGACAACCTCGGTCGCTCTGGCTCGCAGCTTGTGGCCTGGGACTGGGAGCACAGCACTGATGACGCTCCGGTCGGTTTCGACCTGCTGCACTGGCACTTCCACCTTGCCTTCGTCAAGCGCGGGATGCGTGCCGCCGTGGGGGAGATGGAGGCCGCAACGCCTCAGCTCGGGCTACTCGACGTGCCTGCCGAGTCGCGCCGGCTCATTGCGTCGCTCTACCTGCTGGACGTCTTCGTCCGACGAATGAAACTCGCCCATGGCGGCGGCGGGTGGAACAAGCGTTGGTACCCCGGGTTGCTCGAGGTCGCTAGCACTCGCGACGCCGAGTGACACACCGGCTCACGTGGCGCTTGCAGCAGCGCCCGCACCGACGCCGGCGTAGACGGCCTCCAGCTTGCGTAGATCGGCGGGAGGGGAATACCGCACGTCGTAGGACAACCGCGCATTGGCCCGCTTGGGTCGCCAGGTCTCGGGCCGGGTCGCCAGCCCGGTCAGTACCTGAGCGAGAGCGGCCGGATCGCCTACCGCAAACGCCTGCCCGGCGTCGTCCTCGAGTAGCTCGGCACTGATGTTCTCCAGATCCGAGACGATCACGGGGGTACCGACTGCCAGGCTGCGCAGGATCACCAGAGGCAGTCCCTCGTACCATTCAGACGGAACGATCACCGCCTGCGCGCCGCCCATGAGTTCGAAGACCACCGACTCGTCGACCCACCCCAGGTAGGACAGTGACGGGTCCTTGCGACTGCGCTCCTCCACCAGCCCGCGCAGCGGCCCGTCGCCAGCGATTCGCAGCTGCAGCTCACCATGATCGGATCGGTCCCACGCGTCCAACAGCGTATGGACCCCCTTGATGTCCATCAGGCGGCCGACAAAGGCCACGTAGCGCCGATCGGGTCGGACCCCTATCGTAGGTCCCGGGTCGGGCACAGAATTGGGCTTGACCACGACCTTGTCGGCCGGAATGCCGTCGCGTATCAGCAACTGCCGGGAGAAGCCGGTGAGGGCGAGGAACCGGTCCACCGAATTGTGAAAGGTACCGATGCTGCGGTGGAGCGACAAACTGATCGTCAGCGCAGCGCTCGCGCCCACGCTGTCGTGGTAGCACCGGTGTTGCACACCAGGCAGCTTCAGCCGCTTTCCGACACAGTCCTCACAGATGGCCCCGTCCCGGTGACACGTCGCCGCAATGCATGAGTAGCGATAGCTGTGCAGCGTCGCAACCGTCGGCACGCCGAGCCCCTTGGCGGTGCGGAACACCGCTGGCGAAAGCAGTGGGAACGGCGTGTGTACGTGGACGACGTCGGGCCGGAAGGCACGGATCTTCGCCTCCACGTCATGGCAGGCCTCGAAGTTCCACACCGCTTTTAGGCCGGCGCGGAGGGAGCTCAAACCCAGGTTCTGAGCCGGCGGAAGTGTAAACTCGCGCACCTCATGCCCACCCGCAGCGAGCAGCTTGGCTTCATGTGCCAGCACCTCCATAGCCCCGCCCTTACTCTCATGGTGGTTGTGCAGCTGCAGAATCTTCATGAGCCTCAATCCAGTCGGATGGGAGGCACCGCATAGCGCATGCGCCCTATCCACGAAAGTTGGTCACACGGGGAAACATTGCGGCGAGTGTCGGGCAGCCGGATCGAACCGGTGGCGTGAAGGCAAGCCGCGATGCAACTCACCGCCGATCTTCTCGCTGTCCGAGCCAATCCACAGCACGGCCGGTGCGCCAGGAAGCCCTTGCACCGATCTGCGCGGGCTTGCTGGGGTTCCATGGCAACCCTTTGCCCGACAAAGGTCGATGCCGCAGACCTGTCGCCGCCAGTGTAGTTGATCCACATTGGCCTTGAGCTGCTGGCCGTCTCGAGACGCGCGGCCGCGTCACACACGGTCGCCCCTCGGTCAGTTATGGCCTCCACGATTGGCCCGGTCGCGGTTGTCACGAAGTAGCCGCCATCCGGGAGTAATTGCCTCCCTGCAGGTAAGCAATCCAGGCGCGGGTGATTGGACGCCCATAGCTTTTCCGGCCCGGTAGTACCACGGACTTAGAGTGGCGGTGTCCTGGCGAAGTTCAACCATGAAGAACCGCGTGAGCGACTGCGCATTCACAGTCTGAAAGTTTCCAGTGGCGACACGTTGGGTCTCGGAGGGGTTGACGTCAAAATGTTAGCCTGCATGGCCCCCGCCTGGGGAAATGGTTCGGTGATCGCCAGGTCGATGTAGCCGGTGTTTGCACCCGTCAACGGGTTCAGAGCCATCAGCTTCTCACCGGACTTGTCGCCGACGATAAGCCAATCACCGACGAACTTTATCTGGTCGATACGCCCACCCTAAGCCCGGCTTGAAGATTAAGTCGAACTCACACGTCGCCATCGAAAATTGGCGCGAAGGTCTCACTCATTCCTCCGGTCGAGGCGTCGAGGGCCATCACGTTGTGTCGCACATATGTCTGCGAGCCACCGGCACCTTCGACGCCAGAGAACAAGCCGCTAGCGTAACCCGTGGCGCCGGTCTGCGAGATGGCATCGCCGCGGCTTCGCGCCCCTGTCGTACGCCAGGCTGGTGAAGCTGGCTGGTTCCTCGCGCACCACGACGGGCTGGAAGACGGAGCCCGGCAACCGCGAAGCGGACGGTTTGCTGGTCGTTCACCCTTGCATGGGGCCACCGGAACGGCCGGGGACCACGACACGGCCATAGCGGAGCACCAGCCAAGCCGTATGAGGGGATCACAGAAGCGGGTCGGGGCATCCTGGAGGCGTCTGGCCGTTGAGTACAGGGGCTCAGTGGGGGTAGCAGGCCGGCTATCGTGGCCTCCTGGATGGGACATAGGCTGAACCGAGCCTTCAAATTTGGCAGGGGGCGACGCGTGGCTTCCTGGTCCCGCCGTGAGTTTCTCGGTTTGGGCATGCTCGCCGCCTGCGCCGGCAGCAGTTCCTGTATCCCAGCATCGGACCCGGAACGCCCGACGGGGGCCCGTCGGTCCGAGGAGATCTGCCAAGCCTATGCCGTCAATACCAAAACGTTCTACGCCTCGCGCGTCTATGGACACAGCGACGCCGTCATCGACCTGCTCGACGAGCTAGGAGTACGGATCGTCCGCGAGCGCGCAACAGTCGGTTCATCAACTGGTGCCCGCAACCAGCAGTACGCCATGCCGCGACTCGCCGAGCGCGGCATCCGTTGGCACCCGACCGTGGGTGAGCTGGACCACTGGTCACGGGCCGAGTCGATCACCCGTGACGTGCTTCAGATGTTCACCGACTACTATCTCCCAACCCTCGACGGTGACCTGTCGGCGCTGGTTCATTCGTTCGGTGGCTGCAACGAGGTGGACGGCGCGGTCGTCGACGGTCGCACCGATCCTGAGTGGGCGCAGCACGCGCGGCTAATGCAGAGCGAGCTGTGGCGCCAGGCGAAGGCCGACTCCCGCACCGCCGCCATCCCAGTCGTCGGACCCTCGACGCGCACCGACGTCACCCGCGACCGTGCGGAGGCGCTGGGAGATCTCTCCGCCGTCAGCGACTGGGGAAACGCCCACCTCTACAGCGCCGGCAGCAGTCCTACCCGAGGGATTGACCACCACCTCGAGATCTTGAAGCGCTGCTTCCCTGTCGCTACGACCTGGTTCATTACCGAAACCGGTTACAGCAACTCCCCGCAGGACAACGCAGGACGCACTGTGTCCGAGGAAGCGGCCGCTACCTACGCCATCCGCGGAATCTGCGACTTCTTCGTGCGCGGCTGCATCTACGGGCGCTTCGAGCTCCTCGACGATCCCGACCCGATCGACTACGCCAGCCAGAACAGCATCAACCGCACCGCCGACCGCCAGGCTCACTTCGGGCTCGTCGCGATGACCGAGGATTCGGTCGCCGCTGCCACGCCGGAGACTTGGCGTAGAAAGCCGGAGTTCTACGCGACCAAGCGCTTCCTGCGACTAATGTCTGACCCCGGGCCTCGGTGGACTCCCGAGCCGCTCGACCTCCGGGTCACCGATGGCGGGTCTGACCTGCAGCAGACGCTGGTCCAGAAGCGAGATGGTCGGCACTATCTGCTGCTGTGGCGCGACGTCGAGGCGGCGACAACCTACCCCGACGCCCGGACGATCGATGTGCCTCCCGACACCGTCACCGTGGAGTTGCGTACGCACCGGCCGACGGCGCTCTACTCGCCGCGTTTCACCGAGGTCCCTATCAGCACTCAGCCATCCCGAGGCAGCCTCTCGCTGGACGTCGGTTCTGACCTCGTCGTCGTCGAGATCGGCTGACAGCAGTCGTGGACCAGTTCCAGAATGCGGACTCGCGATTGGCTACGCTAAGTCGATGGTCCACGACGCCGCGACCACAATAGAAAGAGAAGCTTGACGGTGCCTGCCTGCTCGCTCGGCCCTGACCTAGTGATCGCCGGTGCCGCGCGCAGCGGCACCTCATCCTTGGCCGCGCAACTCGGCGCCCACCCCGCCGTAGACCCGGGCAAGGTGAAGGAGTCCAACTACTTCAGCCGCAACCTCGAGCGAGGTCCTGATTGGTATGAGGGGCTCTACGACGAGCGTCGTATGGGTCTATTGCGCATGGACGCAAGCACGTCGTACACGTCCGCGCTGCATCCCGAGGCTCTCAAACGGCTTGCAGCGGCCGCACCCGACGCCTTCGGCATCTACGTTGTTCGACAGCCTACTGAGCGCGCACTGTCCCACTATCTCTACCGGCATTACTACCTCCAGATCGACCACGCGCCCGACTTCGGCACGGCGTTGCGGACGACCTCGTACTACGTGGATGGCAGCGACTACTCCCGCTGGCTGTCCGACCTTCGCTCGACGTTCGCCGATGGGAAGCTCCTGGTCGTGCCTTTCGAGGTGGTCACAACCGAGCCGGAGGAGGCAACCGCCGAGATTTGCCGACAGCTGGGGTTGGCCGTGGTGCCGGTCGCACAGCATGTCGGGCGCCAGCACCGAAACGACGTGGTGGAGTACCGCAATCTCACCGCGCGCAGGGTTGCGAGTAGGCTGCGCCGCAGTCCCGCCTATTCCGGGCTGCGCGCAGCACTCGGCTCGAGTCGGATGCGCAAGGCGCGCGGCCTTCTCACTCGTCAAGCGCTGCTTCCGAGCACGGACGAGGCGATGGCGTCATGTGACTCGACCCAGCTTGAGCTGCTCCGCCAGTTGGACTCGCACGCAGGTGCAGCGGTGCGCGAGCACCTCGTCGCTCAGGATTCCCGGCTCGGCCTTACTTGGGCGGGACGGTCGTTTTCGACTCCAGATCACGACCGGTGACCTATCCTGAACCGGCGCGAAGTCCTGAGCCAGCCACGCCAGGAGGGTTTCGGTGTGTGGCGGGGACCAGATACGGAGGAGTGAATGGAGCCTTCCAGGCAAGGCGCCACTGAGCCATGGGCCGGCAAGGATGTGCCGGCGTTGGCTGCCGCCCGCAGAGCAGTTCAAGCGGTCTTCGCGCGCAACACCCGCTTCAGGCTCTACTTCCGCATGCTGGACACCCCCCTGCTCTCTGAGTTGTATATCCATGGCCGCGGGCGGCTGCGCCACCGGCGCATCCAACCGACAACCCGCATCGTGATCGAGGCTTTCCCGTCATCGGGGAACACGTACTGCCGCCAGGCTTTCCTACTCTCGAACCCGGGGCTCGCGCCTGACGACATCTGCAGCCACACGCACTCGCCACGCATCGTCATCCGGGCCGTGAAAGCCGGTCTGCCGTGCATCGTGGTGGCCCGCGACCCTCGCGACGCAGTGTCCTCGACGGTTCAACGCTTCGCCGGCATACACCTCGACGCCGCATTTGAGTACTACGCGCACTACTACCGCAGGCTCATCCCACTAAAGGACAAGTTCGTCGTCGCGCCTTTCACCCTCGTGGTCAGCGACTTCTCTTCTATCATCCAGCAAGTTAATGACAAGTACGGCGTCACATTTGCGACGGAGACCGGCGCCGGCGTCTCAAACGACATGGTGCTAGAGGACATCGAAAGGCGGACCCGAAACAGGCACAATGGCAATATCCCAGAGGCTACAATCTCGCGACCGTCATCCAGCCGGAAGCGCTCCGAGGAGTACCTGAGGGACATCACCGACAAGGAGCGCCTGGCGATGGAGGGCGCGCTCGACGCTTATCGCAACTTCATCAGCCAGGGACCGCAAGCGAAAGCCGACTCGCGTGGGGACGCAGATGGCCGCACTGGCCAACCTCAGCGTCAATCCCACACCGACTCGTGAGTCAAGTTGCCGCGCCCGAGGACGGGTCGAGAACGGACGGGTGGTGGAAGTGTCTCACGACTGGCGCTCAGCTCTGCGCGGTCGCGGGTCGGCTCGGCGGATCGCTGGCGTGCTCGCCAGGCGGTGAGCACGCCAGCGACAAAGGCAAGTGTCAGCCACTCGACCGGTGGGATCAACCCGCCACCGGAGGTGCCCAGGCGCACCAGGGGTAACGCCAGGGCGGCCACCACCGGCACCATCGACGACGGCAGCCGGTGAAGCCGAGCCGCCAGGACGACGAAGACGACTAACAGCGCCACGACGATCACCGCAGCCGGGAGCAGGGCAAAGATGCCGTTGCGCAGTAGGGTGTCGAGCAAGAAGTTGTGCGAGCTCACGCCCGCGGTGTCATATCCCCCCGTAACCCAATGGCCTGGCACCGCGGCGAACGCATCACCGTAGTTGCCGGCCCGCGACTCGTACCCAGTTGTGTCGGTCAGGAAGCGATTAGCGATGATCGCACCGACACCGGACACCAGCAAGCCGCTCATGGCGGCCGCGAACCCGAACAGGATGGCCACTTGCCTGGTGGACAGCTCTCCACGACGCGCTGACCGGAGGACCACGAGCAAGGGCCACACCACTGCCGCGATCAGGATCGACCGGCTCAACGAGACAGCGAGCAATACGACACCGACAACCATCGCGGCGCGGTAGACGGTCAGCTGTCTTCTGGTGGGCGCCGATCGCTCCCGCATGGCCCAGGTCGAGACCAGCATCGACAACAGCACTGAGCCGAAGATCTCGTGCCGCAGATTTCCCTTGACCATCTCCTCATCGAGACCGAAGCCGGCGAAAGCGGACTTGAAGACTTCCTTCTGGAAGATCTCTGGGTCTCCGGTGGCGATGCTCTTGGCGAGGACGGCGACTGGGTTCACCCCGTTGACCATCATCGCCA
Source organism: Actinomycetota bacterium (assembly GCA_030857985.1). Taxonomy (GTDB): domain Bacteria; phylum Actinomycetota; class Actinomycetes; order Propionibacteriales; family Nocardioidaceae; genus JALZMX01. The sequence goes on from JALZMX010000013.1 coordinate 14,847, forward strand.
CCGCGAAGCCGATCAGCAACGACACGCACAGCACCGCGGCGGTTTTCCGCAGGGCGTCGAGGATCCGAGGCTCCTGCCCCGTTGCGACCCGAAAGAAGAAGCCGCCCAGGGCCACGAAAACGACGAGGTACAGCAGTTGCTGCACCGCCGCGCCCGGCCCCTTTCCCTGGAACACCAGAACCGCAGCGACGGCCGCCACCATGTAGACGTTGGCGATCACGAACACCGCCGAGGTGCGCAGGACTGGGGCGTAGACCCGCAGGTGGTAACGGGCCAGGACGCACGAGGCGAAGCCGAGGATGGCGATCTGGTGCAGACGGCTTTGCCCGAGCGGAGTGGAGGCGACCGCGAACCACTGCAAGGGCAGCAGCGCGAACAACGCCAATGCGAGCCACCTCATGGCGCCGCCCCCACTACGTCGGCCACTTCCATTGCGCCCGAAGTCGGAGCTGGGGACTGATTCCGGCGCCGCGCGGAGGCTACTGACCTGTGTCACGGTCCCCTCCTTCCGCCGCGGCGCCTCTACGCATGGGGAGTGCGTCGCGCAGCCAATCGGGGACCCTACCGCTCACGAGTGAGGTCAGGGCGACCCGATCAGCGTCGAAGATTCCTTCGAAGTGCCGCTGCACCTCGACGGGCACCGAGGACGGCCGCAGGCTCGAGCGTCTGATCCGCTCCCGCAGGCGGAAACTGGTCATGCGCTTGACTGTGTGCCGCAGGAGCTCGTTGCGGGTTGCCGCCACGATCGCGTTCTGCACGACGGGCAGCCGAGGAGTACCGGAGACGTTGACCCGCGGCACGTCGACTCCCTCGGCGGGGTCAGGCGGCAGACCGAGGAAACGAAGGACACTGCTCACGGTCCCGGCGTAGTCGGCCACCAGGTCGTCGTGGAACCACACCCCGACCCGGTCTCGTCCCAGCGCCTGCTGCAGCGTCGCCAGGTCTGCGGCGTAGTGGCTCATCGTCTCGTAGTGCCACAGGTGGTGCCAGTTCTGCTCTCGTCGCCGCGGCTCGTCGGCGAGCGCCTCAAGCACGTCCTCGCACGGCTCAAAGCCGCGGGAACGCATGTAGAGATAGCTGGAGTACGCCCGCGCAACTGGATCACGCAGAATGACTACGAGGCGCATCTGTGGGTTGATCCGGCGGATCTCGTCGATCGCACGGCTGGCGTAGTACAGCGTCGACACCGAGCCATCCCCCAGAGCCAGGAAGTCATGCTCGGCGGGGAACAGGTCGAGATAGCGGTCGCGGTCCGTCACGGCCACCCGGTTGATCGTCGCGGCGTCACCAGGGCCGCGGAAATCCGCCTGTTGACCGTGCAGGGCGAAGTAGTGCGGCTCCTTCGGCTGCGTGACGAAGACGCGCGGATGGGTCCGCAAACCCTCTACAAGACCTGTAGTCCCGGATCGACCCGCGCCGGCCACCAGAAACGTCGGCACCGAGGGCTTCGTCATCGCTTCTCCTTCAACGCATGTTCGTACGCCTCGTCCAGCCGGTCGATGACCAGATCGGGGGTGAAGAGGGCGAAGACACGGTCCGTTCCTGCCTCGCCCAGGGACGTACGCAACTGGGGATCGTCCAGCAGCCGGCCGCTCTCGGCCAGCAGCGCGTCCATGTCGCCGGCGTTGATCACCGTTCCACCGGCAGGTGACGGCCCGTCGGCCACTGCCATGTCAACGCCGTTGACGCGGTTGGCCACCACCGGCTTGCCGCAAGCCATCGCCTCCGCGACGACGACGGCCACGGTCTCGTACCGCGAGGGCAGCACCAGCACGTCGCAGGCCCACAGGAAGGGGCGCACGTCGGTCTGGTCGCCGACCCACCGGATCGTTCTCCCCCACTGCGTCGGTGCCAGCCGGCGCAGTGGGTCGGGGTCGCCCGGCCCGACCAGCAGCAGCTGAGTGTCGGACAGTGGCGCGGCCTCCCAGGCCTCCACCAGGCGGTCCTGTCCCTTCTGTCGTGCCAGCCGGCCCAGGCACAGCAGCGTTTTCCGGTCACCCAGCCCGAGCGCCTGCCGCTGGCGATGCTGCTCGGCCGCGCCGACCGGATGGAAGCGCTTCACGTCCACCGGGACACCCAGCGCGTGCCCGGGGGTGGCGATCCCGATCCGACGTCCCTCATCGATCTCATCTTTGCAATTGGTGACCAGGACATCGGTCCACCGGCTTGCAGCCCGTTCCCAGGCCATCAACAACCGGCGGACCCGGGCTTCAGTGAAGAGGTCGAAGGACCAGGCGTGCGGTTGGTAGATGACAGGCACGGCGCTTGTCCCAGATAGACCGGGGAGTCGGCCGAAGAAGCCGGCATAGGCCGAGTGCAAGTGCACCACATCCGGCCGCTCACGACGGACTGTGCCGCGGAGTTGGGCAAGAGCGCGCGCGAAAGTGATAGGGCGGCGGCGGTCAATGGCCCACGACGCGCGTTGCACTCGACCCAATCCCGATTCGGGGAACGCGCGGGGCACAAGGAGGCTGACCCGATGACCGCGGTCGACCTGCTCGGACATGACGTCGTACAGGAGGCTCACGACGCCACCCCAGGTGACCTCGGAGACGTGTAGGACGTGCACCAGAGTCCCTGCCTCTCGTGAATCGTCGTACCTGCGCGTCCGTGGATCGGCCACGGCCGAGCGGAGTTACCATGCGGCGCCTCGCGTCCCAGCACCGCATTGACGGTATGGCCGACGATGGAGGATCCGCAGCTAGCGTCCAGTTGTCAACGTAGTCGAGGTCGAGTCGGACGGCACCGTCCCAGCTGAGCAGCACCCGGAGCCGTGAGGCGCGTCGCCCGGGTGGGAGTTGATGTCAGGACGCGGCACAGTCGCAACCACATGGCGACTACGGTTGAGGGCACGGACGTACGCCGGGGAGGGCGATGACGTGGACGAACCTGCCACAGCGCCGTTGCGGGGGATCGAGCTGCCCACGGCTCTGCAGCGTGCACGGAGGCCAATACCCACACCAGTGCTGCACGCATTACGAGGAGTCGCCCGCGGCTACGGCTCCGTGACGTCATCCCAGCGCCCACTGCCGGACTTCTTGATCATCGGGGCCAAGAAGGCCGGGACCTCATCTCTCATGAACTGGCTGCTGCACCACCCGGCCGTCGCCCGAATGTTTCCGGCACCCCAGCGCATCAAGAGCCCGCACTACTTCGACATCAACTATTGGCGTGGGCCGCGCTGGTACGCCTCACACTTCCCCACCCGTGCGGCGCGACATCGGCAGGAACAACGGCTGGGTGGCCTCACAGTTGTGGGAGAGGCCAGTCCGTACTACATGTTTCACCCTGCGGTGCCCGCCCGGGTCGCCCAGAGCCTGCCTGACGCCCGGGTGATCGTCTTGCTGCGCGACCCCGTGTTGCGCGCGTACTCCAACTACTGGGACCGCCGAGCCTTCGGCACCGAGGACCTACACACGTTCGAGGAGGCGATCGAGGCCGAGCCGCGGCGGCTCGCCGGGGTGGACACCGACCGATTGCGCAACGACCCCTGTTACTACTCGATGCACCACGACCACCATAGCTACCTGGCCCGCGGCCGCTACGCCGAACACTTGCGTCCGTGGACCGAGCAGGTGCCCCAGGACAATCTCTTGATCCTGCGGGCAGAGGATCTCTTCCGAGAACCCGTCGAGACCTTCGACTCCGTGCAGCGCTTTCTCCGGCTGCCCGTGTGGGTCGCGCTCGAGTTGCCCCCCTACAACCGCCGCGCCCAGCCACCGATCGACACCGCCACCCGAGCACGTCTGGCCGAGTACTACCGTCCGCACAACGCGGCGCTCTATCAGTTGCTCGGCCGCGACCTTGAGTGGGAGCGCACCTACCCCCGCGAATGACGCCGCGGGGCTGGCCAACGCCCACTACGGCCCGGCAAGCTGCCCGGCGGCGCAGTGCCGGGGCGATGGCACGCAACTTGCCGATCACCTTCCTCAGGGCTCCATGCGGAGATTTCTCCACCCAATTATGTAACTTACAATAACTGAGTCCTTACTCGATGTTACGGTGAATCCGCTGCTCTAGAGCGGCTTAGCCACCACCGTCCGTTCGTGACGAGTGGGTCGAGTGAGGAGTTCCAGATGAAGCGTCGTGCGTTCTTGTCGACCATGGGCCTTGGCGCTGCAGGGGCTGTCCTGCCCTTGGGGACCGCCGGCACCGCCACCGCCGCTCGCTTGCCGTTGCGTGGGTTGGCGTCTGTGCCAGTGCGAATGGCCGACGACCTTTGCAACAGCTACATGCTCAACACCAAACTCTTCTACGCCCCGACGGTGTATGGGCACACTGATGCAGTCATGGACCTACTCACCGAGTTGGGGGTGCGCAGTATTCGGGAGCGCATCACCACCGGCACGTCGCTGGGAACCCGTAACCAGCTTTACGCGATGCCCCGGCTCGCCGATCGAGGAGTCAAGTGGCACGGCACGGTGGGCACCCTCGAGGACTGGGCAACAGCCCCGGCAGTCAACAAGGGGGTCATGGACTTCCTGGTCACCAAGTACGCCCCCATGATGGGCGGTGACTTGACCGAACTCATGCATTCCTTCGGCGGCTGTAACGAGATCGATGGACAGGGTGACCCCGAGTGGGCACCGCACGGCCGTGTTATGCAGAAGGCACTGTGGGAGCAGGCCAAGTCCAACCTCTACACGCGCAACATCCCGGTCGCCGGACCGTCAACGCGGACCGACTTCGATTCGGAGCGCGCAGCACTGCTCGGCGACCTCAGCCAGTGGGCGGAACTCGGCAACGGACATCTTTACAACAAGGGCACCAGCCCGAGTCGGGAGATCGACGAGCACATGGGCATCCTCGAGCCTTGCTTCCCAGGTCTGAGGAAGTACCTCTTCACCGAGACGGGCTACAACAACTCTCCCGCAGACAATTTTAGCAAAACCGTCCCCGAGTTCGCGTCGGCGATCTACGCAGTACGCGGGATCTGCGACTTCTTCAAGCGAGGCGCGGTCTACGGGCGCTTCGAGTTGCTCGACGACCCGAATAGGATCGACTACACCAGCCAGCAGACGATCAACCAAACCGCCGAGCGCCAAGCGCACTACGGTCTGGTGGCGATGACCAAGGACACGGTGCTCGAGTCGACGCCCGACACCTGGCGCAAGAAGCCCGAGTTCTATTCGACCCAACGTTTGCTGGGCCTGCTCTCGGACCGTGGTCCCGCGTTCACGCCCGAGCCACTCGCGATGTCTGTAACTGGCGGCGAACTAGACATGCACCAGCTGCTGCTGCAGAAGCGAGACGGTCGGCACTACCTCGTCGTGTGGCGCGACGTGCAGGTGAGCGAGCAGTTTCCTGAGGCGACGCCGATCGTGGTCGACCCGGTACGAGTGCATGTCCAGCTCAAGACCGCCCGCCCGATCGCCATCTGGACGCCGACGCGGTCAGCCGAATCGGACAGGACCTGGTCGGCGCGCACCTCGTTCAGCTTCCCGCTGCGCGGCGCTCTCAGGGTGGTCGAGATCGGATGAGCGACGCATGGACGCGCAGTTGAGTCGTCACTTCTCCTGGTGATCTCGGCACGCGGTGGCCAGCTGGGCGTCAGGCAGGCACGACGGCCCGATCCTCGTGCTGTTCGCCGTTGCGGCCCAACCGCCGCCGACCCGGACGTACGGGTCGCGATTCCAGAGCGCAGCTGCGCAGCGGACCCGTCAACGACGGACAGGCTTGGCGTTCGCGGTGCCGGAAGGGTGCAACTGTGGCGATGGTTGCATGGCCAGTAGGGTTGGGACGGTCTCCGCCCGCCGCGCGGCCCACGTAGGTGTGCATGTTGGCAAGTGCCCTGCACTGCTAGCAAGAGCGGCTAGGATCGAGCAAGTCTCAGGCATGGGGGATCTCCCAGTGGACAACGACGTCATCAATCTTCGCGACCAGGTGGCAGTGTTGCGTCGCCGCTGGTTGATCCTCGTCGTCTCCACGCTGTTGGCGCTCGGCGCCGCGCTCGCATACGTCTACACGCAGCAGCCGATGTACTCCGCCACCGCGGAGCTGCTGGTGTCCCAACCGGACTCGCCGGAGTCGCGTTCCGGGCTCGAGATTGAGCCGGAAGAGATCGCGACTCAGGTCCAGGTCATTCAGTCGCAACCAGTGGCCGAGCAGGTGATCGAGACCCTTGGCCTCGAGGAGTCGGCCGAGGACGTCCTGAACACCATCGAGGTGCAGCCGGTCGACGCCACTCGGGTGCTGCAGGTCAGCGCACTTCGCGCCTCTCCAGCGCAAGCCGCCGACTTGGCCAACGCCTTTGCCGACGCCTACCTCAGCGTGCGCGAGACGCAGGCCACGACCGCGGCGCAGTTGACCGAGACGGCACTCAACGAACAGGTCAGCCAGATTCGCAACCGCCTCCGCGACGTCCAGGCACAGCTCGACTCAGCCACCGGTGACACCTCGACGCTGGAGGCCGAGGAACAGGCCTTGTTCGTGCAGCTCACGCAGGCGATGAGCTTCCAGGCCACAGCCGCAGCCACCACCGCGGCCTCGCAGTCCAGCGGTCAGGTGCTCGTGCAAGCCTCTGTGCCGGGTCAGCCGGCGCAGCCGAAAATCGTCCGCACCGCTGCGCTGGGGGCCATACTCGGTCTGATGATCGGGGTCGGCCTGGCCTTCGTGCGCGACCACTTCGACGACGCGATCCGGGACGAGGCCCGGCTGAAGCAGATCCTGCATCACCGGCCGGTGCTCGGGCGAATCCCGCGGTGGTCCGACGCCCGCAGCGGCCGGGTGGCCACGATCGTCGATCCGCATGCTCCGGTGAGCGAGGCTTATCGGTCACTCAGCTCGAGCGTGCGCTTCCTGCTCGCGGCAGCCCGCCCGAACGAGGGAAACACCGCCCACCGCGACGGGCGGATCCTGCTCATCTCCTCGGCGGGTCAAGGCGAAGGAAAGACGACGGTTGCCAGCAACCTCGCTGTCGCCGCCGCACGATTCGGACTCCGAGTGGTGCTCGTCGATGCGGACCTGCGCAAGCCCGGTGTGGCCATCGGCTTCGGTATGGGCAACCCACCTGGTTTGTCCGACGCCCTGGCGGACGGCGACGGCGTCGACTCATACCTGCTCGACGTAGGTGTGGAGGGGCTGCAGGTCTTGGCCGCGGGCAGCATCGCGCCGAACCCGGCCGAGTTGTTGGCGTCGACCACAGCGGCCGAGGTCTTGCGGTCGCTGGCCGACGGCCACGACCTGGTGATTGTCGACAGCGCTCCGGTCACGCTTGTGGCGGACACGCTGGAGCTGATCCCGACCATCGACCTCGTGCTGCTGGTCGTCCGTCATGGACTCACTCATCTGCGTGCTGTCGCCGACACGATCGAGCGCATCCGTCAGGTTGGTGGCACAGTCTCGGGCGCGATCTACAACCACGTGGATTCGCGCGGCGACGAGAATGCCTACAGCTACGGCGCTCCTACCGGACGCGATGAACAGCCGAAATCGACGCCGACCAAGGACAAGCTGGTTCTGCCGGCGCGCGAGTCCACGGATCCGACCGCCGACCCCGAGCCGATTCCCGCAGGAACCGGCTCACGTCCGGCCACTTCGGAGCCGGGGCCGGCGCCATCTGAGAGGTCCGACGGTCGCATCGTTGCTGTCGGGCAAGACAGCCAGCGGACCACACCGACGTTGGCCAACCCCGAGCAGCGGCGACGACGCGGGCGTCGTTGACGCGAGTCGTACGTCGTCAGCCGACCACCGGGGCTTTCCGGTGAGCCAGCGTGGCGACCATCCTGTCCATGAGGCGGTCGACGAGCTCGGCGATTCTCTGTCCGCTCGCGGCGAACTCCGCGTCGTCGCGACCGTAAGGATCCTCGACGTCCTCAGCCTGCTCCGGGCCGATGCTCCGCGGACGAGCGGCGTGAGCAGCCTGGGTGAGCTCGCTCAAGTTGTCGAGGACCGCGCCTTCCTCCTCGAGCCTGGAGAGCAGGCGCACCAGTTCGACCAGCGTGAAGACCCTCCCCATCGCCGCCGGCACCAAGCGCTGCACGTCTTCGCGCTGCAGCTCACTCATGGTCAGCACGAGCGTGGCCTCGCGCACGTGCTCGACCGTGAGCCAGCGCGACTGATGCTCGTTGAGCTCCATCCCGTAACCACGCGCCACCTCACACATCGACGTCGCGGCCGGTGCGCCATCCGCAGCGCGGGTCCCAGCCGACTCGACGTCCAGGGACAGGCCGACGTGCCCTCCGAGACGGTGACTGAGCAGCGCCGCCACCAACGGGCTGCGCGCCAAGTTGCCTTCGCAGACCACAAGGATGAGCTCCCTTGTCATCATGGTTCCATCCCAGTCTGAACAGATCGCCTTCGTCTCTACGGCCACTCAAGGTTGCGGCCACGGGCCCGTAGCTGTGAAATTCCCGGTTGCTACCGGTCCAAATTAACTGGAGTAACCCCGAAAGACCGGTTCACGCAGCAGCGCGATCCGTGCTACCCAGGAAGCGCCTCTCGTACACGCTCGAGTGGGGCCGGATGAATCGTGCGCCAGAGCGAGGCGCCGACGAGTGGGACACCCTGGAATGCTCGACCAGACAGTTCACCAGCGACGTCGCACCTCTTCGACTCGATGATCAGGAAGTCCGGTTACTCGCCTCACCAGCAAAGTCAGTAGGCTCCGTCGCGACGCAATACGGCGCCGACGGTGCGCCTGAGGATCGAGAGGTCCTGAACCAGTCGCCAGTTGTCGACGTAGTCGAGGTCGAGGCGCACCGACTCATCCCACGACAGGTCGGAGCGACCGCTGACCTGCCACAACCCGGTCAGTCCGGGCATGACCGCGAGCCGCCGCCGGGCATCACCGTCGTACTGCGCGACCTCCGCGGGCAGTGCAGGTCGGGGCCCGATCAGCGACATGTCCCCCCTGACGACGTTGACCAGTTGGGGCAGCTCGTCTAGGGACGCCTTGCGCAGGAATCTACCGACGCGGGTAACGCGGGGGTCCTGCCTTATCTTGAACAGCACCCCGTCTGACTCATTGACCAATTGGGCATGGATCGCCTCGGTTTCGGTCGACATCGTGCGCAGCTTGACCATCGTAAAGGTCCGACCGCCCATCCCGACGCGGGTCTGCAGGAAGAACGCCGGTCCGCGGCTGTCGAGCCGGATGGTCAGGCACAGCAACCCGAGAACTGGTGCAGACAGCAGCAACAGCGCCGCGCCCATCAGCCGGTCGGCGGCGGATTTCACGGCTCGGACGAAGTCGGACCGTTGCGCTGGCGCTATGTCAAGTACGGTCAAGCCGGCGATCCGGGCCGGACGGATCCGGTGCGGCGCGATGGTCTCGGCGGAGCTCGCCGCGCCGAGCGCGAAACCAGCCGCTCGCAACTCCCAGGCAAGCTGGCGTAGGTCCTGCGCACCGAAACCCATGCCGTCGGCGACCAGGACGGCGTCGGCCTCCTGGAGCCGGGCTTGCTCGACCACCTCAGTGATCGACAGCACTGGGAAGCCGCCGACCAGCCCGTCGGGGGCCGCGTCCTGGCTACCCGGCGAGTGGACGACGAAGACGCCGGCCACCTGCACGGCGTCCGAGGCAGACCAACGCTGCGCCAGCCGAGCGACCCCTCTCGCGTCGCCGACCAGCAGCACGCGGACGGGGCCGGAGACCGCCTTGCCGACTCGTCGGACGACCAGCGTGACCGCTGCCGCCGACACGACTGCAGCCGCGGCGGCACCCGCGTCAGCGCGGCTGACGAGACCAAGAGTCACCGGAAGCATGAGCGCGGCCAGCACGTGGCTGCTGTGCCGGACGACGGGTGTGGACATGGGGGCCAGCGTCGTGGCAGTGGCGGCTCCCGCGTGGTAGACCGCCACCATCCATGCCAGCAGCGCGACAACACCGATCACTTCGACTTCCCACGTGCCGGAAGCTTGCCGGGTCACCGCCAGCGCGCTGGCCAGCCCCACCGCAGCAGCCGCGCCAGCTTCGCCCCACAGCCATTTGGTTCTGACCGCGCGTGCGCGCGGGAGGGCGATCTTGTTGCCCGGCCGCTGCGCACGTCCGCGCGGCGGGAGGACGGCTGCAGTTCCCGCCCCAGCTCCCGGCTCCAACACGATCTGGCTCACTCTGTGCTACCCGCCCTCAGTCACTGATCGTAATCAATTCGTTGCAGAGCCCCCCGAGCGACGGGCGCATGAAGGAAACCATGCGTTACTGGAATGCGTCTTGTCCAGTAACTATGGCAAAATTTCCTTGCATGTGTTTCCGGACCCTGGAGTCGTGACTACACCGCGTAATAACAGCAGAACTGTCCGCCATTAACTGCGAGTAACGGCCCGCAGTCCCGGCCGGGAGCGCTCTGTGACGGACCACGGCAGGGCTTGCTCGGTCAGCGGTGGTAGTGGTTCTGTGCCATCTCTAGTCCCTCCAGGATCAGCGCTTTCACGGCGTCCGCGGCACGCTCGAGCTGTAGGCCGAGGTCGGCGCGCTCGGCAGCGGAGAAGTCCGACAGCACGAAGTCGGCTGCCGGCTGCCGCCCGATCGGACGGCCGATGCCGAGACGCACGCGGCAGAAGTCACCGCTGTCGAGTGACCGGCGCAGCGACCGGAGACCGTTGTGGCCGTTGTCTCCGCCACCTGACTTCAGCCGCAGCTCACCGAAGGGGATGTCGAGCTCATCGTGCACCACGACCACCCGCTCGACCGGGGTCTTGTAGAACGCCATCAGCGCGGCAACCGGTCCGCCCGACTCGTTCATGTAGCAGCGCGCCCTACCCAGGACGACTCGCCGACCGGACAGACCGCCGAGCCTGCCCTCGACGACAGCTGCTCGACCCGACCTGTGCGCCTTCCACGTCGAGCCCATCCGCTCAGCAAGCAGGTCGGCGACGAGGTAGCCGACGTTGTGTCGGTTGCGGGCATAGGTCAGACCAGGGTTTCCCAGTCCGACGACCAACCATGCGTCGCCGCTCACCAGGACCGGTCCTTCCGCTCGCCCCGTCTCGGACGGGGAGGTCCTACTCCTGAGTCCTGCCCTCGTCAGTCGCCTCGGTCGCCTCGCCACCGACGGCCTCGGGGTCTGTCGCCGCCTCGGGCTCGGCCTCCTGGCGCTCGATGCCGACCTCAGCCTCGGCCTCGGCCAGTTCCGCCTCGACCTCCTCGGCGGTGGGCGCGGCGCTGATGTTGACGATGAGTGCCTCAGGGTCGATCTGCAGCGAGGAACCGGAGGGAAGCACCAGGTCGGATGCATGCACCTGTGACCCGATGTCCAGCCCCTCCACCGAGACCTCGATCGTCTCCGGTAGGTGGGTGGCCTCCGCCTCGAGCGGCACCGACGAGTGCTCGGTGACCACCAGAGCACCGGACACGGGCTGGCCGACGACGTGGACCCGCACGTCGACGGTGACCTTCTCCCCGCGACGGACGAGGATCAGGTCGACGTGCTCGATGAAGCCCTTGATC
>JALZMX010000034.1 GCA_030857985.1 Actinomycetota bacterium
GCGCCCCGGCGCAGGGCGGCACGCTGTCGGTCGCCATCGACAGCGATCCCGGTCAGTTGAACCCGGCCATCACCACCAGCGGCGGCACCCACACCGCCTCGGAGCTCGTCTTCAACGGTCTGGTCGAGTTGACCCCTGAGCTCGAACCGGTGCCCGAGCTCGCCGAGTCCTGGGAGGTGCTGGAGGACGGCGCGCTCTACCGCTTCGACCTGCGCGACGGCGTGACCTGGCACGACGGCGTGCCGTTCACCTCCGCCGACGTGAAGTTCACCTTCGAGGAGATGCTGCTCAAGCTGCACTCCCGGACCAAGGCCTCCGTCGGCGCCGCACTCGAGTCGATCACGACGCCGGACGCCGACACCGTGGAGTTCCGCTTCACCCAGCCGTACGCCCCGCTGCTGCTGCAGCTGGACGTGACCGAGGCGCCGATCCTGCCCAAGCACCTCTACGAGGGCACCGACGTCATGAAGAACCCGGTCAACAGCATGCCGGTCGGGACCGGACCGTTCACCCTCGAGTCCTACACCCCCGACGCCGAGCTGCGGTTCGCCAAGAACCCCGACTACTTCAAGCCCGGCCTGCCGAACCTCGACGAGGTCGTCATGCGGATCATCCCGGACAAGGGCAACCAGGTCGTCGCCCTGGAGGCGGGCGAGGTGGACTGGCTGTTCGGCGCGCCAGGTCCGGACCTGTCCCGCCTCAAGGACTCCGGCGACTTCGAGTTCCTCACCACCGCGGTCAATCCGGGGGGCTCGAACTGCATCATGACCGTCAGCTTCAACCTGGAGCGCCCGATGTTCCAGGACGTCCGGCTCCGCCGGGCCCTGGGAACGGCGTTGGATCGCGAACAGTTCCTCGAGCGGGTCCTGTTCGGGCAGGGCAAGGTCGCCGAGGCGCCGATCTCCAGCGGCATCCCGTTCGCCCACGCCGACGACCTGGAGGGCAAGGTCGAGTTCGACCGTGCCGAGGCCGAACGTCTGCTCGAGGACGCGGGCTGGAAGCGCTCGGGCGACGGCGTCCGCACCGCCTCCGGCGTCACCGGTGTCGAAGACGGGACCCCGCTGGCCTTCGGGTTCACCCATTTCCCGACGTTCTCCGCCTATGCCCAGTTGCTGCGGGCCCAGCTCAAGGAGGTCGGTGCGGACGTCACGCTGATCCCGCTGGAGCCACCGGTGTTCGCCGACACGGTCTTCAAGGCGCGCGACTTCGATACCAACATCATCAGCTACTGCAACGGCGCCGACCCGGAGATCGGGGTGAAGCGGATGTACGTCACCTCCAACATCGGTCCGGTGCCGTTCTCCAACTCCTCGGCCTACCGCAACCCGCAGGTCGACGCGCTGTTCGAGCAGGCCCGCACCACGGTCATCCAGGACACCCGCACGAAGATCTACCGCGACCTCCAGGAGCAGTTGGTGAAGGACCTGCCCTACCTGTGGATCGTGGAGACCGAGTCCGACCGGATCTTCACCGACCGGTGCGAGGGTTTCTCGCCGGCCGGGCACTTCGCCGAGACCGCCTCCTGCACCACCTAGGCCGGGCGGGTGCTGCGCGGTTACGTCGTCCGGCGGATCCTGCAACTCGCGCCGACCACCGCGGCGATCCTGCTCGTCGGGTTCCTGCTGATCCACCTCGCCCCCGGTGACCCGGTGCTCGCCCTGGCCGGTGAGAACGGGGACGCGGAGTACTACGCCTTCGTCCGCGCGCAGTTCGGCCTCGACGAGCCGCTGCCGGTCCAGTTGGCCACGTACGCCGGCAACGTCCTGCAGGGCGACCTCGGCACGTCCTATGTCCAGGGCAGGCCGGTCGCGGAGGTCATCGCCGAACGGCTGCCCGCGACGCTGCTGCTGACCGGCACCGCGCTGGTGCTCTCGACGCTCATCGGCATCGCCCTCGGCGTGTTCACCGCGACCCGGCGGCGCCGCTGGCCGGACGTGACGATCACCCTGGCCACCCTCGCGGTGTACGCCGCGCCGGTCTTCCTGCTCGGTCAGCTGGCGATCCTGCTGCTCGCCCTGCGGGCCGGCTGGTTCCCGGTGCAGGGGATGACCGATCCGCGCAGCTCGGCCACTGGGCTCGACCGCATGCTCGACGTCGCCCACCACTTGGTCCTGCCGGCGCTCGCCCTGGCCTCGCAGGAGGTGGCCGCGGTGTCGCGGCTGGCCCGGGTGGGGCTGCGCGACGAGCTGGCCCGCGACCACGTCCGTACCGCCCGCGCCAAGGGGGTGTCCGAACGGGCCGTGGTGCTCCGGCACGGGCTGCGTCGGGCGCTGCTGCCGGTCGTGACGGTGCTGGGTGGCCGGGTCGGCAACCTGGTGGCCGGGGCCGTGGTGGTCGAGGTGGTGTTCGGCTGGCCGGGCCTGGGCCGGCTGCTGGTGACCGCCATGCAGAGCCGCGATGCCCCCGTCGTGCTGGGCGTCTTCCTGCTGGTGGCGGTCACCGTCGTCGTCGCCAACCTGCTCACCGACCTCGTCTACGCCTGGCTGGATCCCCGTGTCCGCTACCGCTGAGCTTTATGCCGCACAGCTGGCGACCGCCTCGCTCTCGCGTCGCCCCCGGCTGCTCGCCCGGACGCTGCGCACCCCGGGCGGGGCGTTCGGCGCCGCTATCACCCTGGCGCTCGTCATCGTCGGGCTGCTCGCTCCGCTGCTCGCCCCGACCGACCCGTTCGCCGTCGACGGCCCGCCGCTGTCCGCACCGTCGCGCGCCTACCCGCTGGGCACCGACGCGCTGGGCCGCGACCTGCTCAGCGGAGTCATCTACGGCGCTCGTACCTCACTGCTGGTGGCGGCGAGCGTGGTGGCCCTGGTCATCGTCATCGGCACCGCGGTCGGGTTGCTGTCGGGCTATGTCGGGGGCTGGGTGGACGACGTGCTCATGCGTGGCACCGAGCTGTTCCAAGTGCTGCCCCGGTTCTTCCTCGCCCTGGTGGTGATCGCGTTCTTCGGGCCGGGCATCGACCGGCTCGTCCTGCTGCTCGGGCTCACCTCCTGGCCGCTGTTCGCCCGGGTCGTCCGGGTCGAGGTGTTCGCGCTGCGGCGCCGGGAGTTCGTCGAAGCCGCCCGGGTCTCCGGCGCGTCGTCCACCCGCATCCTGCTGCGCGAGATCCTGCCCAACGCGATGCCACCGGGCATCGCCCTGCTCGGGCTGATCGTGGCGCAGGTCATCCTCATCGAGGCCAGCCTGGGTTTCCTCGGGCTGGGCGACCCCAACGTCACCAGCTGGGGCACGCTGGCCAGCGAGGCCCAGCGCTTCCTGCGTGTCGCCTGGTGGCTGTCGCTGTTCCCGGGCCTGTCGATCCTGATCGCGGTGCTCGGGCTCAACCTGCTCGGCGACGCCGTCACCGACGCGCTGACCGGACGGCGGTAGGCCCTGCCGTGCAGCCACCCCCGCTCTTGGCTGTCCGCGACCTGATCGTCGACTTCTTCCCGCGCTCCGGGGTGGTGCGCGCCGTCGACGGGGTCAGCCTCGACCTGCAGGCCGGCGAGACCCTCGGCGTGGTGGGGGAGTCCGGCTCCGGCAAGACGGTCACCATGCTGGCCGCGCTGGGGCTGCTCCCTCCACCGCCGTACTGCAGGGTGCGCGGCTCGGTGCACCTG
>JALZMX010000046.1 GCA_030857985.1 Actinomycetota bacterium
CGGGGCCGAGCTCCGGGGTCGGGACCTCGTCGAGATGCAGGCTCTTGCGCGGGTCCTTGTCCTGACGTGCCACACCCTCGAACATGGCCTGCTCGCTCTTGCGTACGACGACGCCGCGGTAGCTGTCGGGCACCTTCACCCCGCGCAGCGCGTCGGCGTCGCCGGCCAGGACGGCCTCGAGGATCTGCTTCACGCGGTGTGCTCCTGGGTCGGTCGGGTGGTGACCGCAGGTTACCGAGGGGCCACGGGGGTTGCCCACGAGAGCCTGAGCGGCCGGGAGTCCACGAGCGCGGTGAAGACGCCGCCGCGATAGCCGACCCGGGCAGCCGGGCCTGCGATCTCGGCCCGGTCGCAGCCGTCGTCGCTGTTGCCTGACACGATGCCGCCCATGTCGCCGGTGCTGGCCCTGCCCGTCGGCCCGCGGGACCATATGCGCGGTCCCCGTGACGCGCCGGTCACCGTCGTCGAGTACGCCGACGCACAGTGCCCGTACTGCGGCCGGCTCGAGCCGCTGCTGCAAGAAGTGATGACACGGCGCGGCGACGTCCGGCTCGTCTACCGGCACTATCCCCTCGTCGACGTGCATCCGTTCGCCTACTCGGCCGCTCTTGCCATGGAGGCGGCGGGCGCGGCCGGGTTGTTCTGGGAGCTGCACGATCGGCTGTTCGCGGACCAGGACGCCCTCGGACGGGCCAACCTCGCCCGGCATGCCGAGGCCCTCGGCCTGGCGGGCGAGTCCGTCCTGCGACCCGCGAGCGGGGCCTGGGACCAGCGGGTCCGCGACGACTTCGACAGCGGCGTGGCGAGCGGCGTCGAGGGCACCCCGGGGCTGTTCCTGAACGGCGTCCGCTACGAGGGCCGGCTGAAGATCGACTCACTCGACGCAGCCGTCGAGTCAGCGCTGGCCGCCGTGTCGGGTCGTCCATGACGCGACCGGCGGCGCTGCCGCCGGTTGAGTTGACGGCTGCTGCGCGTCGATATCTGCAGACCGAGTCGGGTGGCGCCCTGCTGCTCCTGCTCGCGACGGTGACCGCGCTGGTATGGGTCAACAGCCCGTTCGCCGGGGCGTACGAGGACCTGTGGGGCACCGAGCTGACGGTGCAGCCGGGCGATCGCGAGTTGCGCGAGGATCTGCGGCACTGGGTCAACGACGGGCTCATGACCCTGTTCTTCCTGCTGGTCGGGCTGGAGATCGCCCGCGAGCTGTCGGTCGGGGAGTACCGCGACCGGCGAGCGGTGATCGCGCCGGCGCTGGCAGCGCTGGGCGGACTCGCGCTTCCCGCCCTCGTCTACCTCGCGATCGCGGGCGGTGAGGCGGCCCGCGGCTGGGGCATCGCCATCTCGACCGACACCGCCTTCGCTCTCGGCATTCTGGCCGTGGTCGGGCCGCGCTGCCCGAACCGGCTGCGCATCTTCCTGCTGGCCCTCGCGATAGTCGACGACATCGCCGCCATCGCGGTCATCGCCGTCTTCTACACCGAAGAGGTCGACGTGGCGGCGCTCACCGTGGCCATCCTGCTGATCGGCGTGCTGGGGCTGCTGCGCCGCCTGCGGGTGCACGAAGCCACCCCGTACGTCCTGGTCGCCGTCCTGGTGTGGCTGGCGACGCTGACCTCGGGGGTGCATCCGACGGTGGCGGGGGTCGCGATGGGCTTGCTGTTCGCGTCCTACCGACCGAGTGAGCTGCAGCTCGAACCGATCCCGGAGATGGGTCGGAGCTTCCTGTCGGCCCCGACGGCTGAGCGCGCCCGCACGGTCGTCCGGGGGCTGAGCAGCGCCCTGCCGCTGAACGACCGGATCAGCCTGCGGCTGCACCCGCTCATCAGCTTCGTGGTCGTGCCGCTGTTCGCCCTGGCCAACGCCGGCGTCGTGCTGGACGGGCAGGCGCTGCGTACGGCCGCCACCAGCCCGGTGGCGGTCGGCATCGCGGTGGCGCTGGTCCTCGGCAAGCTGCTGGGTGTGCTGTCCGGCACCTGGCTGGCGCTTCGGGTGCCCGGCGCGACCTTCGTCGGCGGGGTGCGGTGGGGGCAGGTCACCGGGGTCGCCGCAGTCGCCGGGATCGGCTTCACCATCGCGCTGTTCATCACCGACCTGGCCTTCACCGACCCGGCCGTGCAGCAGGAGGCCAAGATTGGCATCCTGGTCGGCTCCGCGTCGGCCGCGCTGCTGGCCCTCGCCGTCTTCCGGCTGCTGGCCTACCGCGGGTCGCTGTGCTACCCGGAGGACGCGCAGGCCACGCTCCCGCCGCTCGCCCAGATCGCCGACCCGGACTGAGTCGGCTAGCGATCCGGGCCGGGCTCGACCAGCTCGACCAGCACGCCGCCGGCGCTCTTCGGGTGGATGAAGTTGACCCGGCTGCCCGCCGTGCCCTGCTTGGCCTCGTCGTAGAGCAGCTGCATGCCCTGCGCGCGCAGGTGCGCGCTGACCTCCTCGACCGAGTCGACCCGGTAGGCCAGCTGCTGGATGCCGGGACCGTTCCGGTCGAGGAACCTCCCGATCGGGCTGTCGGGTGTGAGCGGGGCGAGCAGCTGCAGGAAGCTGCCGGAGTCGCCGACCGCGAGCATCGCCTCGCGTACGCCCTGCTCGGTGTTCACCTCCTGGTGGACGCAGCGCATCCCGAACGCT
>JALZMX010000059.1 GCA_030857985.1 Actinomycetota bacterium
CGAGTGCTCGGTGACCACCAGAGCACCGGACACGGGCTGGCCGACGACGTGGACCCGCACGTCGACGGTGACCTTCTCCCCGCGACGGACGAGGATCAGGTCGACGTGCTCGATGAAGCCCTTGATCGGGTCTCGTTGCACCTGCTTGGGCAGCGCGAGCTGGCTGTCACCGTCGAGCTCGATCGACAGCAGGGCGTTGGAGTTCTTCAGCGCCAGCATCGTGTCGTGCCCCGGCAGGGTGATGTGGATCGGGTCGGTCCCGTGACCGTAGACCACGGCAGGCACCTTGTCGGCCCGCCGGATCCGCCGGGCGGCGCCCTTGCCGAACTCAGTGCGCGGCTCAGCCTGGATCTTGACCTCGGACACGGCATTACTCCTCAACAGCACGGTGCAGTGAATCGCTCTGGTTGCCGGTGGTGCAGCACGCCTGGATGTGCGGCGTTCCGTCGCTGGGGCAACCGGGAGAGTCTAGCGACGAAACCATCGGCTGCGAAAATCGCCGTACGCACTGAGCTCTGAGCAGGGCTCGCGGCGTCGGACCGGGGCCGGGCTCAGGCGTTGCCGTCGAACAGACTCGTCACCGAGCCGTCCTCGAACACCTCACGCACGGCGCGGGCTATCAGCGGTGCGATCGACAGCGTGGTGAGCTTGTCGAGCTGATGCTCCGATGGCACCGGCAACGTGTTGGTCACGATGACCTCGCGGGCGCGGCAGTTCTTGAGCCGGTCCACGGCCGGGCCGGACAACACCGCGTGGGTCGCGGCGATGACCACGTCGCCCGCGCCCGCCGCCAACAACGCGTCCGCCGCCTTGGTGATGGTGCTGGCGGTGCCGATCATGTCGTCGACGAGCACGCAGGTGCGGTCACGCACCTCGCCGACGACCCGGTTGGCGATGGCCTCGGTGGGCCGCTTGATGTCGCGAGTCTTGTGGATGAAGGCCAGTGGGGCGCCGCCCAGACGGGCCGACCACTGTTCGGCCACCTTGATCCGGCCGGCGTCCGGCGACACCACCGTGAGCTGGTCCGCGCCGTACCGCTCCGCGACGTACTCCGAGAGGATCGGCAACGCCATCAGGTGGTCGACGGGCCCGTCGAAGAAGCCCTGGATCTGCGAGGTGTGCAGATCCACACAGATGAGTCGGTCCGCTCCCGCGGTCTTGAACAGGTCGGCCATCAGCCGCGCGGAGATCGGCTCACGGCCGCGGTGCTTCTTGTCCTGCCGGGCATAGCCGTAGTAGGGCAGTACGACCGTGATCCGCTTGGCCGAGGCGCGCTTGAGCGCGTCGACGAAGATCAGCTGCTCCATGATCCACTGGTTCACCGGCCGGATGTGGCTCTGCATGACGAAGGCGTCGCTGCCGCGCACCGACTCCTCGAAGCGCACGTAGATCTCGCCGTCGGGGAAGTCGAACGACGACGTCGGCACGAGCCCGGCACCGAGCAGGTCGGCGACCTCGCGGGCCAGGTCGGGATGCGCCCGGCCCGAGAAGAGCATGAGGTTCTTCTCGGTGGTGCGCTTCAAACCGCTCACGGGCGTGTCTCCTCGGTTCGGTCCTGCGCACGTGTCGCTGCCTCCGCGGCCTGGGTCCCGGGCCGCTTGCGCAAGGTCCAGTCTTCCAGGTTGCGCTGCGGGCCGGTCGACACCGCCAGCGCGCCGGGCGGCACGTCACGGCGTACGACGGTGCCGGCTCCGGTGGCCGCGCCGTCGCCGACCTCGACCGGAGCCACGAACGTGTTGTTGGATCCGGTGCTGCAGTGCGTGCCGACGGTGGTCCGGTGCTTGGAGACCCCGTCGTAGTTCGCGAAGATCGTGCCGGCGCCGATGTTGCTGCCCTCGCCGATCTCGGCGTCGCCCACATAGGACAGGTGCGGCACCTTCACGGCGGCGGCGATCGCGGCGTTCTTCGTCTCGACGAACGTGCCGATCTTGGCGTCAGCACCGATCCTGGTGCCGGGCCGCAGGTAGGCGAACGGCCCGACGCTCGCGCCCGCGCCGATGACCGCGCCGGCGCCATGGGTGCGTACGACGCTGGCCTGCTCCCCCACCTCGACGTCGGTCAGCGTGGTGTCGGGGCCGATGGTCGCACCGGTGGCCACGGACGTCAGGCCGTGCAGCTGCACCCCCGGCAGCAGCGTCGCGTCGGCCTCGATCACGACGGTGTCGTCGATCCAGGTGCTCGCCGGGTCCACCACGCTCACCCCGGCGCGCTGGTGGCGCTCGACGGTACGCCGGTTGAGCTCGGCACCCAGGCGCGCGAGCTGCACCCTGTCGTTGACCCCCTCGGTCTGCCATCCGTCGGCGATGCCCAGTGCACCGATCCGGTGACCGTCGGCGCGGGCGAGCGCAAGCACATCGGGGAGGAACAGCTCACCCTGAGCGTTGTCCGGGCGCAGGCGCTGCAACGCGGTCGCGAGCACCGTGGCCTCGAACGCGTAGATGCCGGAGTTGATCTCCTGGACCGCCCGCTGCGCGTCGTCGGCGTCGCGCTCCTCGACGATGCCGGCCACGCTGCCGTCGTCGTGGCGCAGGATCCGGCCGTAGCCGGTGGGGTCGTCAATCCGGGCGGTGAGCACGGTGACCGCGTTCGCGGCTTCCTCGTGTACGCCGACCAGATGGCCCAACGTCTCGGCGGTCAGCAAAGGCGTGTCGCCGTACGTCACCAGCACGGTGCCGGTCAGCTCGGGCAGCGCCGCCAGCGCACACTGAGCGGCGTGGCCGGTGCCGCACTGCTCTTCTTGCACGACCGCGCGGGCACTCGGCTCCTCCTCGAGGACGTGCGCGGCGACCCGATCACGACTGACTCCGACGACCACGACGAGGTGCTCCGGTCGGACGCCGGCGGCGGCGCGGACGGCGCGAGCGATCAGGCTGCGGCCACCGATACGATGCAGCACCTTGGGCGTCCGCGACCTCATCCGGGTGCCCTCCCCGGCGGCGAGGACGATCACGGCGGCCGGGCGGGTATCGGTCACGCTGGCCATCCGATCACGACGTTCTCCGCTCCCCCGCCTGGCTTCGATCCAGGACTACAGGCTTCAAAGGCCCGCGGGCTGCCAATTACCCCACGGGGGATCGAGGCGCTGAAGCACCTGCGGGAGGCCAGTCTGCCATGCGCGGGTCCGTGCGTCGCGGTGCGGGCG